>JACPAT010000004.1 GCA_016180655.1 Candidatus Methylomirabilota bacterium
GGAGGTTGATGGCCTGCATGCGGTCCCACAGCTCGTCGGTCGTCTCCAGGAGCTTGCCGATGCCCAGCGCCCCGGCGTTGTTCACCAGGATGTCCACGCACCCGTGCTGCCGGATGGCCGCCCCCGCCAGCGCCTCCATCTCTTTCCGGGAGGAGACATCCGTCCGGACGAAGTCGGCCCTCCCGCCCGCCTGGCGGATGCGCTCCACGGTCTCCCCTGCCTCGGCCTCCAGGAGGTCCCCGATCACGACCGTCGCCCCCTCCCGCGCCAGGGTGGCCGCGATGGCCTCGCCGATGCCCCGCGCGCCGCCCGTCACGATGGCCACCTTGTCCTTCAGGTCCATGGGTCCCTCCCTATTTGCGAAACCCAGCACTTAGGTGGCGCTCCGCTCCCGCTCCGCCAGCGCCGTCTCCAGCCGCTCCCGCATGAGGGGAAGCGGCGCTGCCTTCCCGGTCCATCCCTGGAAGCTCAAGACCGCCTGGTGCAAGAGCATCCCCAGCCCGTTCAGGGTGCGGCAGCCATTCGCCCGCGCCCGCTGGAGGAAGGCCGTCTCCCGCGGGAAGAAGACCAGGTCCGTCACCACGAGCGGCGGGCGGAGATTCGCGTAGTCGAAGAGCGGGGCGGCATCCCGCTGCAACCCGATGGAGGTCGCGTTCACCAGGATGTCCGTCCCCTCCAGGAAGCGCGCCGGGTCCCCGGCCAGCGCGTGCACCGAGACCCGGGCCTTCCCCGCCGCTGACAGGGCCGGGGCCCACGCCTCGGCCCGCGCCGGCGTCCGGTTCACCAGGCGGAGCTCGGCCGCGCCGGCGTCCTGGAGCGCATAGGCCACCGCCTTGGCCGCCCCACCCGCCCCCAGAATCGCGATCCGTTTCCCCCGGGGCGGGATGCCCTCCTCGCAGAGCGACGCGATGAAGCCCTCCCCGTCCGTGTTGTGCCCGATCATCTTCCCCTCGGGCCGCAGGATGACGTTCACCGCCTGGAGCCGCGCCGCCGCCTCCGTGAGGCCGTCGAGGAGCGGGATGATCGTCTCCTTGTGGGGGGCGGTCACGTTGCTCCCCGCGTGATTCTCCCAGGCCTTGAGCGCCTGGAGGGTGACGGCCAGATGTTCCGCCCGGACCCCCCAGGCGATGTAGATCCAGTTGAGGCCCACGGCCTGGAAGGCGGCCGTCTGCATGGCCGGCGAGAGGCTCTGGTGGATCGGGTAGCCCAGGGTGGTGACCACCTTCGTGCTGCCGTTCAGTTGCATGTCGTCTGCCTCACAGGAACTGCGGCACCAGCAGCCGCGGCAACAGCATCACCAGCGCCGGCCAGTAGGCCGCCATGAGGATCACGACCAGGACGCCCAGCATCAGGATATGCATCGTAACCAGGACCTCGGACAGGGGCACCTTGGCGATGGCGCAGGCGGTCAATGTGCAGAGACCATAGGGCAGCGTCAAGAGGCCCAAGGCCAGCGTCATGACGATGACGACGCCGAGATGCACCGGGTGGATCCCCACGGACAGGGCCACGGGCTGGACGATGGGGACGAAGATCAGCATGGCCGGCGTCGCGTCGAGGAAGGTGCCGAGGACAATGAACAGGATGATGATCAGCGATATGATCAGGTAGGGATTGCGGGTGACCGACTCGAAATAGGCCGCCACCAGGTTGGTGAAGCGGTAATAGGCCAGCAGATACCCGAAGACGGTGGCCGTGGCGACGCAGAACAGGATGACGGCCGAGGTGAGGGCCGTCTCGCCGAAGATCCGCCACAGGTCCCCCCACGTCAGGGTGCGGTACACGAAGCGGACGAGCACCAGGGCGTAGGCCGCGGCGACCAGCGCCGCCTCGGTCGGGGTGAAGATACCGCCGATGATCCCGCCCACGATGATGATGGGGATGAGCAGGGCCAGGCTGGACTCCTTGAGGCCGGGGATCAGGGCGCGCAGTCCCGCCCACCGCTCGGTCTCGCGCGGGAGGTCGTACCAGAGGGCGAAGAGATAGCTCATGCCCATCAGCGCCAGGCCCACCAAAACCCCCGGGAGGGCCCCGCCGATGAGCATGCTCCCCACGGAGACGTTGGCCACCGCGCCGTAGATCACCATGAGGATGCTGGGGGGGATGATGACGCCCATGACCGATGCCGCGGCCGCCAGCGAGGTGGCGAACCGGATCTCGAAGCCGCGCCGGAGCATGGCCGGCACGAAGACCGTGGTCAGGCTGGCCGCCTCGGCCGTGGAGGAGCCGGAGATCCCGGCGAAGAACATCCCCACCACCACGGTCACGTGTGCCAGGCCCCCCTTGAGGTGCCCCACCAGGGGCCTGGCCAGCTTCATGAGCCGCTCGGAGACGCCCCCCTCCTCCATGACCTTCCCCGCCAGCAGGAAGAAGGGCACCGCCAGGAGGACGAAGGAATCCAGTCCCGCGTAGGAGCGCTGCGCCAAGAGCCAGAGCGACATGCGGGGCGTGACCAGGATCAGGGCCGCGGAGATGAGGGCCAGGGCGAAGGCGATGGGGAACCCCCAGACCACCAGCGCGAAGAGCCCGCCGATCAGGATGGCCGACTCCAGGATCATGCCCGCTCCCGCCCCTGGAGGACGGATAGGAGCCGCTCCAGGCTGTAGAGCATCATGAAGAGTCCGCCGGCCGGCACGGCCGCGTAGCTCCAGACCATGCGCACGTCCATCGTCGGGGAGACCACGTCCAGCCCCATCCGGGCGAAAAGCGTTCCCTGCACCAGGAAGACGCCCGAGACGCCCAGCAGGAGGAGGAAGATGGCCGCCCGCACGGCCCGCCGGGCGCCGGCGGGCAGCGCCTGCACCACGAACTCCACCACGAAGTGGGCGCGCCGCCGGATGGCCAGGCCCGCCCCCAGGAAGACCATCCAGATCATGGAGAGGCGCGACAGCTCCTCGGTCCACACCAGCGGCACGCGGAAGACGAACCGGCTGAGCACCTGCGCCAAAAGATCGGCGAAGAGGACCACCAGCACGAAGGCCAGGCATCCCTGCTGCGCCCGCTCCACCGCCGCGCAGACGCGGCTCAGCCGGCCCTCTTCCGCCATTGTCTCGCTCCCAGCCCTAGCCCGGATTATCCGCGAATGCCCCCAGACACCCGCACCGGGTACCCCCTGGGTGCCCTCTCCCATCGAGGGAGAGGGGCCGATTTCTTGATCCCCTCTCCCCACCGCGGGAGAGGGATGGGGTGAGGGGGCAGCCCCGAGGCACGACGCGAGCTCACGAATAATCCTGACTAGCGGGCCAGCTTGCCGATCTCCGACACGACCTGTTCCATGCCCACCTTCTTGGCGAAGGTCTCGCGCACGCCCGCCGTGCGCTCGATCAAGGGGGCCCGGTTGACGGGCATCAGCTTCAGCTTGTACTTCGTCTCGACTTCCTTCCGGGCGTTGTCCTCGTAGTCCATCTCCATCTTGTTGGCCTCGATGGCCGTCTCCCGGCCGACCTTCCGCACGAGGTCCTGCATGTCCTTGGGCAGGCTCCGGAACTGCTTCCCGCCCATGACCAGCGGCCGCAGCGAGAAGATGTGCTCGGTGAGGACCACGACCTTGCTGGGCTCCACCCACTTCGCCAGCGTGAAGGTGGACCACTCGTTCTCGGCCCCGTCCACCAGCCCGGTCTGCAGCGCGGTGTACGCCTCGGCATAGGCGACCTGGACGGGGACGGTCCCCAGGGACTTCCACGTCTCGATCACCACCGGCGAGGCCCAGACCCGCATCTTGAAGCCGTTGAGGTCCTCCAGCTTCTCCACCGCCTTGCCCCGGGTGATCAGGTTCCGCACCGAGCCGCCGAACCACCCGATGATCAGGTTGTCCCCCTTCTTGAAGGCGGCATCCACCAGCTTGTCGCCGATGGGCCCGCGGACCACCCGGAACAGGTGGTCGAAGTCCTTGAAGAGGAACGGCAGGCTCATGATGCTCATCTCCGGGACGAACCGCTCCATGTTCCCGGGGGCGATGGTGGCCAGATCCACCGTGCCGACCTTCATGGCCTCCCACATCTCGTTCTCGGTGCCCAGGACGCCGCCCGGGAAGACCTCGACCTTGATGCGGCCGTTGCTGGCCTTCTCGATGTTCCTGGCGAAGAGCTTGGCCCCCAGGTCACCCGGGTGACCCGCCACGTTCATGACCCCCGCCCGGAACGTGAACTCCGCCGCCTGCCCCGCGGCCGGCAGGATCGCCAGTCCAACGATGACGGCGGCCAGCACGATTCTCCTAACAGCGTTCATGGCTCCCCCCTCCTTCTGAGAACGTTCCACCCGCACCGACCCGCCCCATGCGTGGGGCGCATCACCCTCCTTCATCCGGCCGAGTCCTCTGTCGCAGCTCGATGGACACCCCGTGGAAGGCCCGGGGGTGGATGAAGGCCACGAGGCCATGGGGACTCGGCCAGGCATGCCGGTCCACCAGGGCGACCCCGGCCGCCTCGAGCCGCCCGAGGGTGTCCTCGATGTCCTCCACCTCCAGGCAGATGTGGAGGAGTCCCTCGCCTCGCTTCGCCAGGACCTTTGCCAGCACGCAATCCGGCGTCATGGGCTCCAGCAGCTCGATCAGCCCGTCGCCCGCGTGCAGGAAGGCCACGCGCACTTCCTGCTCGGGGAGCGCCACGGGGGTCTCCGCCGTTAGCCCCAGGAGCTCCGTGTACAGCGGGAGCGTCTGCTCCAGGCTCCGGACCAGGACGCCCACGTGATCGATCCGCCGGATCATGCCATGCCTCCCGCCGGTCGCAACGCCGCGCTCGCCCGGTCGAAGGCGGCGAAGACCTCGTCGTAGCGGGCGCGATGCTCGGCCCTCGGATAAATGAATTCCCCCGCGCCGGTCATGGCCCGGGCCGCCCTGGGCACGTCGGGAAAGAGGCCGGCCCCCACCGCGGCCAGGATGGCGGCGCCGAGGGCCGAGGCCTCGCGAACCGGCATCCGGCGGATCGGCAGCCCGAGGACGTCCGCCCTGATCTGGGCCGTGAGGTCGCTGCCGGCCGCGCCGCCCACCAGCCGGACTTCCTCCACGCGCTCCCCCAGGGAGACGATGGCATGCAGGACCCTCCGGACGATGCAGGCGCCGCCTTCGAGGAGGGCGCGAACGAGATGGCCCCGCCGGTGCCCCAGGGTGAGGCCCACGAAGGCGCCGCGCGCCCGGGGATCCCAGAGCGGGGTCCGCTCTCCCACCAGCGCCGGCAGGCAGAGCAGGCCGTCCGATCCAGGGGCGATCTCGGCCGCCTCCCGGTCCAGGGCGGCGTAATCGGTGGTGCCGGCGATGTGCTCGGCGAACCAGGTCAGGGCGCCGCCCGTGGTCGTGGTGGGGCCGCCCAGCACCCATTGGCCGGGGCAGGCATGGGCGTTCGTCACCAGTCCTCCCGTGGGATCCATCCTCGGTTGCGCCAGGCAGGCGAAGACCACATCCGTCGTCCCCGCGACGTCGGCCGCCATGCCGGGCGTCGTGAGGCCGGCGCCGAGCGTGGCCAGCGTCCCGTCCGGCCCCCCTGCCACCACGGGGGTCCCGGCCGGCAGGCCCGTCTCCCGCGCGACCGGCTCGCGGATCTTTCCCACCACCGCGGGAGAGGGAAGCACGTGCGGGAGGCGCGGCGGGTCCACGTCCGCCAGCCGGCAGAGATCCGGATCCCAGCGCTTCTCCCCCACGTCGAACAGCAGGCTGTAGGAGGCGTTGGGCTCGTCGGTGGCCAGGATCCCCGTCAGGCGCAGGACCAGGAAGTCCTTCACCGTCGAGATCGCGGCCGTCCTTTCCCAGGCGGCCGGTTCGTGCCGCTGCATCCAGCGGACGATTGCCGCCGGCCGCTCCGGGGCCGCCCGCCGCCCGGCGACCTCGGCCAGGCGTTCCTGCCCCGCCGCTCCCTGGATTTCGGCCGCCTCGGCCGCGGCCCGGCGGTCCAGCCACGGGATGGCCGGCAGGACCGGCGAGCCCATGGCGTCGAGAAAGAGCGTCGTCAACTGCGCCGAGATCCCGACCCCCGCCACCCGGTGGAGCGGAACCCGGCCGGCCAGCTCCTGGAGGAGGAGCCCCAGGGCCTTCCAGACCGCCTCGGCATCCAGCTCGGCCCGCTCCGGCCTCGGCAGGTGGGGTGACCAGGCGCGGCTCGCCTGGGCCACCGGGCGGCCCGTCGGCTCGAAGAGCAGGGCCCGGCCGCCGCTGGTCCCGATGTCGATCCCGAGGAGGAGCGGATCCTGTTCTTGCATGCCCGGCCCCGTCAGCACACCTTCGCCTGGAGGAACAGGCCCTTGGAATCAATCCGCGTGCGGATGAGCTGGATCTCCTCCGCCGTCGGCGGGATCGTCGTGGGGATCGGGTCCGGAAACGCCAGGGCGAAGCCCGTGTTCGTCTCGACCTCGCCCCGCGTGACGCCGGGGTGGAGCGACTCCACCTGCATGCGCCTGGTCTTCTCATTGAAGCCCAGGACCGCCAGGGTGGTCACCACCTTCCCCGGCCCGCCGCCCCGGTGCTGGAAGCGCTCGCGATAGCCCGGGCCGTCGCCGAATCCCAGCCCCGAGATGAAGTCCACCCGTTCCACGAAGGCCCGGCGGTCGTGGGGAAGGATGATCATCGTGTGCCTGGCGTGGGCGCAGTGGTCCGTCTGGGCGATGGGTCCCACCAGGCGGACCTTGGGGTGCTTCTGCTCGCCGATGCACACGCTGTTGAGGTTCCCGTACGGATCGATCTGCGCGCCGGAGACGAATCCCCAGTCCATCATCCCGCGCCGGAACATGTCCAGGGCGTCCTCCACGGGGATCATGGCCCGGCACCGCCAGTCCAGGAGGTCGGCGTCGGTGAAACAGGCGGGCGCCTCCTCGATGAGCGGCTCCAGCTTCACCCCGTACTGCGCGATGAAATCCACGCCCCGGAGCTGCGCCAGGCGGATGGCCACGGTCGGGATCCCGACCGCCATCACGAAGGCCCGCCCCCCGGTCCCCAGCCCGATGAAGCCGAGCTCCCCTTCCCGGAGCTCCCGCGACACGGCGCAGGCCATCAACTCTTCCACGGTGTAGGCGGCAGTCGTCATCGCACCACCCTCTGTCGCGTGAGAGCCATCAGCCGTTCGAGGCCGACGGCATCCAGGTACGCCCAATGGTCCGCCGGCGCGAGGACCCGCTCCTCCAGATACCCCTTGAACGCGTCCCCGCTCTTGGAGGCCTCGTAGTATTTGCCCACCTCCTCCAGGTCGTAGTCGTACCGGCTGTCGCAGGCCGTGGGATGGGCCCCGTAGGGGGCCTCGATGACGGCCGTGACGAACTTCCGCGGCAGGACCGTGAGGTGCGCGTTCCGCAGGACCTCCTCGTCGCTCACGATCTGCTCCACCGTCACCAGCACGGTCCGGGCGGCCTTGGCCAGGATCGCGTCCACCGAGTTGTCGTGCCAGCGCTGCAGGTCGAGCTGGACGTTGCCGTACTGGTCGGCCGTGTGGGCATGGAGGATGGCCACGTCCGGCCGGGCCGCCTTCACCGCGGCGTAGCGCTCTCCCGTGAAGGGGCAGGTGACCTCGGCCAGGTGCTCGTTGGCCTGCATCAGGTCCGAGCCCAGGGGGGTCTTGGTCGGGAAGAAGCTCATCCCCATCGCGGTGGCGCGGAACATGTCGATGCCCGTGGTCTCGGAGTGCTCGATGACCTTGAGGCGTCCCCCCTCCGCCGCCCGGCGGAAGTTCAGGGCCAGCCCGAAGGCCGAGATCCCGATGTAGGACGTCTCCACGGAGGCCACGCAGCCCGCCCCGATGAGCATGTCCATGTCGATCCCGCTGTTCCATCCCAGGAGCTTCAGGTTCCGTCGCCCCTGGCGGATGATCTCGTGGATGATCGCCATGGGGTGCCGGCGAAGCGTGTGGCCTCCCACCGCCACGCTATCCCCGTCCTTGATCAGGGCCACCGCCTCCCGCAGGGTCATGACCTTCGCCCTCACCTGTCCCGCCTCCTTCCCCTACCCCTTCTTCCCGATGTAGATCCCCTCCGGGTCCACCCGCCCGCGGAGGACAGCCACCTGCTCCGCGCTGGGGATAGGCGTCTCGCCCACGCGTTCGGCCAGGAGCAGGGGAAAGCCGGTCCGGGCCTGCACCTCCTCCGGCGTCACCCCAGGGTGAACGGTAAGCAGGCGCATGCGCTTGGAGCGGGGCTCGAAGTCCAGGACGGCCAGGTCGGTGATCACCCGCGTCGGGCCCTCCCCCCTGAGACCCGCCCGCTCCCGCCCCCCGGGCCCGTCCAGGAATCCCGGCGTGGTGAGGTACTGGACCCGGGGGACCAGTCGCCTCTGTTCGTGGGGCATCATGATGACGATCCGGCCCGCCAGGCTGCCGATGTCGTTGGCCCCGCCGCTCCCCGGGAGACGAACCGTGGGCCGCGCGTACCCGCCGATGGCGGTGGAGTTCAAGTTGCCGTACTCGTCCACCTCGGCCCCGCCCATGAACCCGATGTCGATGAAGCCGCCCTGGAGGAGGCTCAGGGCGTAGTACAGCCCCGTGGCCTTCACGCAGCCGTGGAGCAGCCGGAAGTCGCCCACCCCCGTGGCCAGCTCCCTCGGGCGGGCGTCCACGATCCCGGACTCGAACACCAGGACCGCGGAGGGCGCGTGGGTGAACTTGGCCAGGTAGGCCGCCACCATGGGAAGGCCCGTGCCGATGAAGGCCGCCTCGCCGTCCTGGATCTCCCGGGCGGCCGCCACGGCCATGATCTCCTGCCGGGTGACCTCGCTCATGCAAGCGTCCTCGCGTGGATGCGCGCCAGCCCGAGTCCGGGATCGGCCCGCAGGGCCATCAGGCGGCGGATCCCGATCTTTTGCAGGTAGGCCCAGGGGTCGGGCACGCCGAAGACGTAGTCGTCCAGGTACCGCCGGAAGGCCGCCTCGTCCCGGGAGGCCGCGTAGTAGTCGGTGAGGAAGGCGAAATCCGGGTCGTAGTAGCGGTACATCCCGGTGGGATGGGCCCCGAAGGGCACCTCCACCACGGCGTCCACCAGGAAGCCGGGCAGCACGGTGAGTTCCGGCTGCTGGCGGATCACGCCGTCGGCGACGATCTCCTCCACCGTGACGATCACCCGGGCGGCCGCCCGCGCCTGCTCGTCAATCACGCAGGTGTTCCCGAAGAGCTGCGTGTTCCCGTCCCGGTCGGCCCGGGCGGCATGGATCACGGCGACGTCCGGCCGGGCCGCGGGAACCAGCAGGACCGGCTCCCCGGTGAAGGGGCAGGCGAAGGGCCGGGCCTTCTCCGCCTCGAACCCCCGCGTCTGCATCAGGTCGGTCCCCGCCATGGGCTTGATGGGAAGGAAGGGAATGCCCAGGCCGGCCGCCACCAGCCGCGAGGTGATGGCGAAGTGGCTGTAGTCCTCCACGGCGATCTCGCCCCGCTCCACCCCCCGCGAGAAGTTGTAGCAGCGGCCCATGCCCTCGAACATGAAGTTGGAGAAGCGGGCGCGCCGGAGCCGGCCGGCCCCGGCCAGATGATCCGCGACCCAGCATTCCGCCACCGAGGTCATCTCCAGGTCCCGCTTCCCCTGGCGGAGCATCTCCCGCACGAAGGCCATGGGGGTGAAGTAGGCGGCGAAGCCCCCGAAGGTCATGTTGGCGCCGTCGGGGACGCTGGCCACCGCCTCACGAAGCGAGAGGATCTTGGCGTCGCTCATGGGAAACTCTTACAGCCACTGCGGCGCCAGGAGGCGCGGGATGAACAGGATCAGTTGCGGGAAGAACACCGAGAGCAGGATGATGACGACCTCGGCCAGCATCAGGAGGTGCAGCATCCCCAGGACCTGGCGGACCGGGAAGTCCGCCACCCCGCAGGCAATGAGGGTGCAGAGCCCGTAGGGAATGGTCAGCAGCCCGAAGGCCATGGTCATCACCACCACCACCCCCAGGTGGATCGGGTGGATCCCCACGCTCGCCGCGATGGGCTGGACGATCGGCACGAAGATGAGGATGGCCGGCGT
>JACPAT010000005.1 GCA_016180655.1 Candidatus Methylomirabilota bacterium
AGTCGAACTCCTTGGTCACGTCCCCGCGGGCGTTGTCCTGGACGATGCCCAGTTTCGTCAGCCCCTCCGTCAGGAGGAACTTTCGGACGTCCGCGAACATCGCCTGCAGGTGCTTCCGCATGTCAGTCATTTGGACTCCGTTCCTGGTTTTACCCCCCAACCTACCCGCAGATTTCCATTTTCCTCCAATCCCCGGACTGGCCAGTCGACTAATCCACAAATTGACCCTTGTTACATTCGCTCTGGCGCGGAGACCCCCAGGAGAGTGAGCCCGTTGGCGATCACCTGGCGCACGGCCGCTACCATCGCCAGCCGTGCCCGGCTGAGGTCGCGGTCGCCGGAGATCACCCGCTCCTCGCTGTCCTTGTACTTCGTGAAGTAGCCGTGAAAGGCGGCCGCCAGCTCCTGGAGATACGTGGTCACCCGGTGCGGTTCGTGGGCCTGCGCCGAATTCCGTACCATCTCCGGATACACGGCCAGATATTTCATGATGCCCAGCTCCTCCGGCAAGGTCAGGAGGGCCAGGTCGGCATCCGCATACGGCCCCGGCAGCCCCGCCTCGGCCGCCTTGCGCGCCATGCTGCAGGCGCGGGCGTGCGCGTACTGGACGTAGAAGACCGGGTTGTCCATGCTCTGCCGCTTCGCCACCTCGATGTCGAAGTCGAGCTGGGCCTCGGACCGGCGGGTGAGGAAGAGGAAGCGGGCCGCGTCCTTCCCCACCTCGTTCACGACCTCGCGTAGCTCCACGAACTCCCCCGTCCGCTTCGACATGGGGACCGGAGCCCCGCCGCGCAGGACCTTCACCATCTGGAGCAGGATCACCTGGAGGATCTCCGGGTCGTGGCCGAGGGCCCGGACGGCCGCCTTCACCCGCGGGATGTAGCCGCCGTGGTCGGCCCCCCAGATGTTGATGAGCCGGTGGAAGCCGCGGCGGATCTTGTTGGCATGGTAGGCGATGTCCGAGGTGAAATACGTCGGCTCCCCGCTGCTGCGGATCAGGATGCGATCCTTCTCGTCGCCGAAGTCGCTGGCGCGGAAGCCGATCGCTTTCCCCTCCTCGTACAGGTACCCCCCGGCGCGCAGCGTCGCCAGGGCTGCTTCGACCTCGCGGGAATCGAACAGGCTCCGCTCCGAGACCCACGAGTCGAAGAGGACGCCGAAGGCGCGCAGGTCCGCCCCGATCTCCTCCAGCAGGATCCGGGAGGCCTCTGCGGCGCAGGCGGGAATCGCCTGCTCCGCCTCCGCGTCGGGAAGGCCGGGAACGGTCGCCGCCACCCGTTCCGCCAGTTCCCGGACGTATTCCCCGTGGTACCCGTTGTCGGGGAACGGGACGGGCCTCCCCTGCGCCTCCAGGTATCGGGCCCAGACCGACTCCCCCAGGAGGCGCATCTGGCTTCCCGCATCATTGATGTAGTACTCGCGCTCGACGCCATAGCCCACCGCCTCGAGGAGGTTGGCGATGGCATCGCCCAGGGCGGCACCCCGCCCGTGCCCCACGTGCAGCGGCCCCGTCGGATTGGCGCTCACGAACTCCACCTGGACGCGCTGGCCCTGGCCGATGCTCGTCCGCCCGTAGGCGGACCCCGCCGCCAGGACCTCCCGGATCACCCCCTGCCACCAGCCGTTGGCCGCGAAGACGTTGAGGTATCCCGGGGCCGCCACCTCGACCTTCGCCACCAGGGTGGGGTCCACATCCAGCGCCTGCTGGATCGCCGTGGCAACATCCCGGGGGGACCGCCGGACCTGTTTCGCCAGAGCGAAGCTCAGGGTAGTGGAGAGGTCACCGAAGGTCCGCTCCGGCGGGTATTCCCAGGTGACCTCCGGCACGGTCACGGGCGGCCACCCGTGCACCGCGGCCGCGCGAGCCACGGCATCTCCTATCGCACCGGCAAGAATCTGCTTGAGTCTCTCCACCCGAATCCCTCAGCGCTCGACTCGACTGCCCGACCACCGCCTCACGTCTTCCGTGTCAGGTTCTCAATTTCAGGCCTCCCGCATTACCCCTCACGGCTCTCGGCCACCCCAGGGGTACCCGGCTCTCGGCTCCCCTCCGGGAATTCGAATGCCTGGATCTCCATCTGGTCCAGGCCCATCTGGACCAGCTTCTCGATGGGGAGCTGGGATTCCACCGCCCGCACCTCGTCCAGGCTGGAAAAGGTCGCGGGATGGCGGGGAACGAAGAGGCGGCAGCAGTCCTGGTCGGGGATGATGGAGATGTCGTAGGTCTGGAGAGCCCGGGCCTGCTGGACGATCTCCTCCTTGTCGCTGCCGATCAGTGGGCGCAGGACGGGCATCCCCACCGCCTCTTCGATCACGGCCAGATTCTCCAGCGTCTGAGAGGCAACCTGGCCCAGGCTCTCGCCCGTGACCAGCGCCTTCGCCTGCTCCCGGCGGGCGATCTGTTCCGCGATGCGCCCCATGAGCCGCCGGTATAACACCACCCGCAGGGGGGCGGGCGCCCCCACCACCACCTCCCGCTGGATCTCCCCGAAGGGCACCAGGTACAGGTGGGATTGGTACTGGAACCGCGTCAGGAGTTGCGCCAGCTCCACCGCCTTGTCGCGTGACGTGCCATCCAGGAAGGGGAAACTGTGGAAGTGGACGAAGACCACCTGGCAGCCCCGCTTCATCAGGCGATGGGCCGCCACCGGGGAATCAATCCCACCCGACAGCAGGGAGACCACCCGGCCGCTCACGCCCACGGGGAGGCCGCCGGGCCCCGCCTCTCTGCCAAAGGAGAAGTACAGGTCACGAGGCAGGACCTCGACGTGAATCGTGAGTTCGGGCTGCTCCAGGTCCACCGCGACCTGCGTCTGGCCCTGAACGAAGGCCCCCAGCTCGCGATTGATGTCCTCCGAGGTGAGGGGAAACTGCTTGTAGGCCCGCCGGGCGGCAACCTTGAACGATCGGAACGTCCGGCCCTCCAGGGCGTTCCCCACGGCCGCCTTCAACG
Organism: Candidatus Methylomirabilota bacterium; assembly: GCA_016180655.1. GTDB lineage: Bacteria > Methylomirabilota > Methylomirabilia > Methylomirabilales > 2-02-FULL-66-22 > 2-02-FULL-66-22. The sequence goes on from JACPAT010000005.1 coordinate 2,954, forward strand.
CGGCCATGTCCGGCTCCACCCGCTCCGCCAGGGAGAAGTTGGCGATCCCGAAGACCGAGCGCAGCCGTCCGCGGATCACCTCCCAGTCGGCCTCGCGCCCGAGGTAAAGCACCATCCGGCCCGAGCGCTGCTCCACCCGGCGCACGCCGGCCCCGGCCGTCGACCGCAGCAGATTCGACTCCAGCCGCCGCAGGAACAGCGGCTGGTTTTTCCCCTTGAGCCCGATCTCGTTGTAGTGAATCATCACGCAGCGCATGGGTTCCCCTTCGGGCGTTACGTTACCATCCTCCGGCGATGAACCCAAGGGGAAAGTCTCGACGAGCACAGGAAGGGAAAGCAACCGGAGAGACCACTCGCCGATCAGGTGGAGGTGTGTACGTGGAGTCCGTTGATCGCGTCACCCAGCCTGTCGCGCTGCCGGTCGATCGTCTTGATGAGGTCGGTGCCGGTGAGCAGGCCGGCGCAGGTGACCGATCCGCCGAAGAATTCGTTCGTCACCGGGATCAGTTCAACGGTGAGGCCGGCGATCTGATTCAGCCGCTCGATGGCGCCTTCTAGGATGGGAGTCGCCAGCACCCCTGTGATCACGGAGAATCGGCGACACGGGGAAACGGTGAGGGGAAGCCGGCGGGCAAGGCGTTGGAACTCCTCCAGGAATTTCCGGCAGCCCCCGACGCCGTTGCCGAGCTGCGGGTACCCCTCATACGTGCGAGCGGCCGGGAACGGCCGGTCCGCCAAAAGGTAGAACTCGTCCGAGGGAAAAGCGAAGCGGGTTTCCAGCGCCTTGAGGAACCGCCGCCGCCAGGGTTCGGCCCAGGCCAGAAGGGACCGCGCGTATTCCGGGTCCGGACTCTTCAGTACCGGCAGCTTCTCGCGATATTGCGTGAGGCCCACAGGAACGAGGGCCACGGTCTGGACGAAGGGGTGGAACCGCGCCAGGTCCTCCAGGCTCCTGGCGAGACGCTCTCCGTCGTTGATCCCCGGGCACAGCACCACCTGGGTGTGCATGTGAATGCGCCCCGCGGCGAAGAAGGCAATCTGGTCCAGGATGTTCGGGGCCTTGGGGTTGCCCAGGATCCGGTTGCGCAGCGCCCAGTCGGTCGCGTGCACCGAGACATACAGCGGGCTCAGCCGCTGCTCCACGATCCGGTCCATGTCCGCCTGGCTGAGGTTGGTCAGGGTCGCGAAGTTCCCGTTCAGGAAGGAATACCGGTAGTCGTCGTCCTTGAAGGACAGGGCCCGACGCATCCCCCGCGCGTTCTGGTGGGCGAAGCAGAAGGCGCACTTGTTATTGCAGGCCCGCATCTTGAGCGGGTCCACCTCCAGGCCCAGGGGAAGGTCCTCAGGCTTTTCCAGGCGGGCCCGATGCTCCGTGCCGTCCCCATCGCGCCAGACCAGCTCCACCCGCTCGGCCGTCTCCGCGAAGCGGAGGCCCAGGGCATCCTGCACCGGGCGGCCGTTCAGGCTTACCAGGAGGGAGCCCGACGACACTCCGGCCCGCGCCGCCGGGCTGCCAGGCTCCACATCGTGGATCGTTAAAAATTTCGTCATTCTCTCTGCACTTCGCGGCTCTCGGCTCTCGGCTCTTGCCTGCCCGTCACGCCTGCACCCGCCCCTTCACCCATCCCTCTCCCCCGGGTACCCTCTGGGTGGGGGAGAGGCGGAGGTGAGGGACACAAAGAGCGCCCACACCTCGGGGATCAGGACCCGCAGGACCGCGGCTGCGGGGACGGCGAACATGATCCCCCAGATCCCCAGGAGCTGCCCGGCGGCCAGCACCACCACCATCACCACCAGGGGATGCAGGCCGATCCGGTGCCCGATGATCCGGGGCGTGATCACGAAGACCTCGAGCGTGTACACTGCGGCGTACACCGCCGCCACGAGCAGGCCGTGGCTCACGTCGCCGAACTCCAGGATCGCCAGCAGCACGGCCGTGACGGCGCTGAGCAGGGGGCCGAAGTAGGGAATGAAGGTGGCCAGGCCCGAGGCCACCGCCATCACGATGGCCAGCTTCATCCCGACCAGGCCGAGGCCGACGCCCAGCAGGACGCCCACCACCGCGCACACCGTGGCCTGGCCGCGCAGGAATCCCCGCAGCGCCTCGTCCATCCCGGCAATCACCCGCTCCGCCCAGGCCCGCCGCGCTCCGGGCAGCCGCAGGAGCAGCCGCGCCTTCACCGCGGGCCCCTCCTGGAGGAAGAAGATCCAGAACGCCGGGACGATGAGGAGGTCCAGGACCGTCGTGACCAGTCCCACCACGCTGGAGGCCGCGCCTGCGAGCAGTCCCTGGGTGCGCTCCGTGAGCCACGGCGCCCAGCCGCCGCGGAGCCCCCAGAGCTCCCGCGCCGCCTCGGGCAAGGTGGCCGGGATCTGGATGCCCGCCAACGCCTGCAGGCGCGGGACCATCGCTTCGTAGGTCTGGGCCGCCTTGCCCGGCAGGGTGGCCGCCGCCCACCGGAATTCCGCAGTCACCCGAGGCCCCAGGGCAGCCACCGCACCCACCAGGATGAGCACGAGAGCCAGCGCCACGCAGGCGATGCCTCGCCCCCGACCTCCTACGATCCGCGCGAGACGCGTGACGGGGGGATCCAGGACGTAGGCCAGGATGAAGGCGAACAGGATCAGGAGGACGAGCACCCGCAGGCTGTAGATGAGGAAGAGGGCCAGCGCCCCGCCAGCCAGGACGGCGATCCGGACTCCCCAGCGTGCCCGGTCACCCATCACTGATCGTTCAGGAGCCGGGCCCCCCGGTAGATGTAGTCCAGGCCCGAGGCAATCGTCAGGGCCAGCGTCACGATGGCCAGCGGCAGGACGGCGGGCTTCATGGCCGGAAGGAAGTTGTCCACCATGGCCCACAGGACCGTCAGGAGCTGCAAGCCGGTGGTGGTCTTGCCGAGCCACGACGGGGGCATGCCGATCTTCCCCAGGAACATGTAGAGGATCATGGAGCCCCCGATCAAGAGGACGTCGCGGCTCACCAGGATGATGGTGAACCAGCGCGGAAGCTCCTTCAGGATCGTGAGGGTGACGACGGTGGACATCAGCAGCAGCTTATCCGCGATCGGGTCCAGGACCATCCCCAGGGTCGTCTTCTGCTTCCAGGAACGGGCCACCAGCCCGTCCAACCCGTCGGTGATCCCCGCCAAGAGGAACAGCGCCAGGGCGGCGCCCACCTGCCGGTACAGCAGCAGGACCGTGATGACCGGCGTCATCAGGATGCGCAGGATCGTCAGGCGGTTCGCCAGGGTCAACACGCGGTCTCGCCTATCCTGAGGCCGGCGCCCCGGCCGCCTCGTGGGCGACGGCGGCTCCGGCGGTGGCCCCTCCGTTCAGGCAGCACACGATCTCGTGGCGGAGATCATCCAGCCCGGCCCCCGTCTTCGCCGAGGTGGCGACGCGCCCGCTTCCGGGGCGCCACGGGAAAGGCAATCGCCCGAGGCGATCAACCTTGTTGAACACCAGGATGGTCGGCCGATCCGCCAGCCCCAGCTCGCCCAAGACCGCCTCCACTGCTGCCTGCTGCTCTTCGGCGTGGGGGTGGCTGATGTCCACCACGTGGAGGAGGACGTCCGCCTCCTGGATCTCCTCCAGCGTGGCCTGGAAGGCGGCGACGAGCTGGTGCGGGATCTTGCGGATGAACCCGACCGTATCTGAGAGGAGCGCTACCCGGTCCCCCGGCAGCGTGAGGCGGCGGAGCGTCGGATCCAGCGTGGCGAACAACTGGTCCTGCACCGTGACGTTGGCATGGGTCAGGACGTTCAGCAGCGAGGACTTCCCCGCGTTCGTGTAGCCCACCAGCGCCAGGATGGGAAAGGGAACCTTCCGCCGCGGCCGCCGCAGGAGCGCGCGATGCCGGCGCACCTGTTCCAGGTCCCGGCGGATCTTGGCCATGCGGGTCTTGATGCGGCGGCGATCCGACTCCAGCTGCGTCTCGCCGGGTCCCCGGGTGCCGATTCCGCCGCCCAGCCGTTCCAGGTGGGTCCAGGCCCCGGCCAGCCTCGGCAGCAGGTAATCCAGTTGGGCCAACTCCACCTGGAGCTTCCCTTCGCGGGTCTGGGCCCGCTGGGCGAAGATATCCAGGATGAGCCCGGTCCGGTCCACCACCCGCTTGCCCAGCAGCCGCTCCAGATTGCGCTGCTGCGAGCCCGAGAGTTCCTCGTCCAGGATGACGAGATCCACTCCCGCAGAGCGGTCACGGATCTCCAGGGCCTTGCCCTTGCCGATGAGATAGCGGGGGTCGAGGCGATCCCGCTCCTGGAGGACGGTGGCGGCGACCTGCGCCCCGGCCGACCGGGCAAGCTGTTCCAGTTCGGCCAGCGAGTCCTCGGCCTCCCAGCGCGCCTGGCGACCGCGGCAGACGCCCACCAGGAAGGCCACCTCCGGTCCGCGATTATTCAGGGAGTCACGGGCGATGGGTGATTTCCTCCTGCGCGGTTCGGGCGCGCGACAGGCGGGCGGCCAGGGCATCCCCGTCCCCGTCCCGGATGGCCGCCTCCAGCCCTGCCAGCGCCTCGCGGTACGCGGCCAGCACCCGAAGGACCTGCTCACGATTCATGAGGAAGATGTCCCGCCACATGGCCGGATGGCTGGCGGCCACCCGGGTGAAATCCCGGAGACCGCCGGCCGAGAACTTCAGCCGCTCCTCGCCCCGGGCCATCCCCAGGACGGCATCCATGAGGGCGTAGGCCACGAGGTGGGGCAGGTGGCTGACGGTCGCGAAGACCTCGTCATGCCAGCCGGCCTCCATCGTCACGACCGACGATCCCACCCCGCGCCACAGCGCGGCCACGCGGTCCACGACATCCGCGCGGGTCCGGGGGCTCGGCGTGACGATCCAGTTCGCCTGCTCGAAGAGATCCGGTCGCGCGGCGACCGGTCCCGACCGCTCCCGTCCCGCGATGGGATGGCCTGCCACGAATCGCCCATCCGGAAAGGCGGCGTCCCCGGCGGCCAGGATCGGCCCCTTCACGCTCCCGACATCGGTGACGAGGCAGCTCCCGCTCGTGAAGCGCGCCACCTCCGGCAGCAGGGTCGCGATGCCGGTAACCGGCACGGCCAGAACCACCAGGTCGGCGCGGGCCAGATCCGCGGTCAGCCGGTCCGTGACCCGATCCACCATCCCGGTGGCCAGGGCCATCTCGCGGTGCGCGGGATCCGACTCCACGCCCGCCACCGTCTCGACCAGGCCCGCCTTGCGGGCGGCCAGCGCCAGGCTGCCGCCGATCAGGCCCACGCCCACGACCGCCATTTCGCGGAACAAGGGACCGTCGGATTTCGGATTTCGGATTTCGAATTTCGAATTTGCCATAACGTCCCGAACACCCGAACCGCCGAATCCGCCAAAGGCGGAAACTGCCGAACGTCCTTTCTTATATGGTCCGCCCGACCGCCTCCGCCACTTTTCGCAGGTCGGCCATCAGCCGGTGGAATCGCGACGGCAAGAGCGCCTGGGGGCCGTCGGAGAGCGCCTCCTCCGGCCGGGGATGGACCTCCACCATGATCCCGTCCGCACCGGCCGCCACGGCAGCCAGCGCCATGGGCGCCACCAGGTCCCACTTCCCGGTGCCGTGGCTCGGGTCCACGAGCACGGGCAGGTGCGTGAGTTGCTTCAGCACCGGAACGGCCGACAGATCCAGCGTGTTCCGCGTGGCATCCTCGAACGTCCGGATCCCCCGCTCGCACAGGATGACGTTGTAGTTCCCCTCCGACATGATGTACTCCGCGGACATGAGCAGCTCGCGGATAGTCGAGCTCATCCCCCGCTTCAGGAGCACCGGGGTCTTCTGCATCCCCAGCTCTTTCAGCAGGCGGAAATTCTGCATGTTGCGCGCCCCCACCTGGATCACGTCGGCGTACCGCAGGACCATGGGCGTCTCGCGGGGATCCATCAATTCGGTGACCACGGGCATCCCCGTCTCCCGCTTGGCCTCGGCCAGATAGCGGAGCGCCTCCTCTCCCAACCCCTGGAACGCATACGGGGACGTGCGCGGCTTGAAGGCCCCCCCGCGCAGCAGGTGGGCGCCCGCGACCTGCACCTCCTTGGCCACGCTGAGCAGCATCTCGCGGCTCTCCACCGAGCACGGGCCGGCGATCACCGCCAGGCGCCGGTCGCCCACCCGGACGCCACTGACGGATACCACCGTGTTCTCCGGGTGGAAGTCGCGGCTCGCCAGCTTGTACGGCTTCAGGATGGGGAGGACCTTCTCCACCATGGGGAGGGCTTCGATGGCCTTGTCCAGCAGGATGCGCTCGTCCCCGATGGCGCCGATGATGGTCCGTTCCACCCCCCGCGACAGGTGCGGCGTGAGTCCCAGCGCCTCGATCCGCCGGCAAACCTGAGCCACCTCCTCGTCGGTGGCACGCGGCCGCAAGACGATGATCATGCTAGAACCCCCAAAAAGGCTGAAACCACAGATGCACACAGATACACACAGATGGAGATCGAGTCATGAACCGATCTGAACCATCTGCGTTCATCTGTGTTCATCTGTGGTTGCATCTATTTCCCCAGGACTGCCTTCAATGCGGCGAGGCACCGCTCGTTCTCCGGCGGCGTGCCGACGCTGATCCGCAGGTGCGTCGGGAAGCCATACCCGGCCATGGGACGGACGATGACCCCGAGCCGGAGCAGCGCGTCGGCTGTCGCGGGACCCGGCCGGCCCACGTCCACCAGCAGGAAGTTGGCCACGCTCGGCACCACGCGGAGGCCCAGGCTCCGGCACTGCTCCGTGAGAAACTTCCGCCCCGTCTCCGTGAGGGCCCGGGTGCTGGCCACGTGCTGCGCATCAGAGAGCGCCGCCGTCGCCGCCGCCTGGGCCAGGCTGTTGGTATTGAACGGCTCGCGGGCCCGATTCAACAGGCTGATGAGCGGCGCGGGTCCGATCCCGTAGCCGATCCGCAGCCCCGCCAGGCCGTAGATCTTGGAGAAGGTCCGGAGCACCAGCACCAGCCGCCCGGCCCGGACGAACCGCAGCGCGTCCGGCGTCGATTCCGGCGGAAGGTACTCGTAGTAGGCCTCGTCCAGGATCACCAGCACCTCGCGAGGCACCGATTCCAGGAAGGCCTCCAGGGCGCGGGCCGGGACGGCCGTCCCCGTCGGATTGTTGGGGTTCCCGATGAACACCAGCTTCGTCCGGGGGGAGATGGTCCTGCGGATGGCGTCCAGGTCGTGGGTGAAGTCCCTGAGGGGCACGCTGACCTTGGCCGCCCCGGTGACCTGGGCCACCAGGTCGTAGACGATGAAGGCCTGCTCCGCGTACACCGCCTCGTCGCCCGGTAGCAGGAAGCAGCGGCCCGCCAGTTCCAGCAGCTCGTTGGAGCCGTTGCCCAGGATCACCAGGTCCGGCGCCACGTCCCAGTGCCGGCCCAGTGCCTGGCGCAGGCAGTGCCCGCTGCCATCCGGATAGCGATGGATGCCCGGCAGGGCCTCCCGCAGGGCCTGCAGCGCCAGGGGGGACGGACCCAGCGCATTTTCGTTGGAGGCGAGCTTGACCGAGTTGGAAATCCCGAGCTCGCGCTCCACTTCTTCGATCGGCTTGCCGGGGGAGTACGGGATGAGGCCGCGCAGATACGGGGAGGCCAGATCCTCCAGCGAGCGGGTCAACGCGACACCTCCATGCGGGAAGCCGCAGGGGCCATCCTCAGGCCTCCTGGGGCCGGCGGGTCTGGGGGTACGAGCCCAGGACTTTGAGGAAGATGCACTCGTCCCGGAGGGCCTCCAGGGCGCGCTGGACCCGCGGCTCGCTGGCGTGGCCCTCGAAATCCACGTAGAAGATGTACTCCCACACCCGCTTCTTGGACGGCCGGGATTCGATCTTGGTCAGGTTGATCTGGTTCTCCGCGAACGGCAGGAGGATCCGGTGCAGCGCCCCCACCCGGTCCTTGATGGAGAACAGGATGGAGGTCTTGTCGGCCGCCGTCGGCGCCGTGGGCTTGCGCCCGATGACCAGGAACCGGGTCATGTTGTTGGGATGATCCTCGATCCGCCGCTGGAGGATGGTGAGTCCGTACAGGTTCGCCGCCAGCTCCGAGGCGATGGCGGCCGCTCCCGGCTCCGACGCCGCGGTCTCGGCCGCGGCCGCCGTGCTGCTGGTCTCGATCACGGGGAGGTGGGAAGAGTGGGTCTCCAGCCACTTGCGCGATTCCGCCAGGGCGTGCGGGTGCGAGTAGATCTGCCGGACCTCCGCCAGGGACGTGGCCCGGCTGAGCAGGTGGAGCGCCGTTTCCACCACCACCTCGCCGCAGATCAGGAGGCTGGAGTCCACGAACATGTCCAGCGTGTGGCTCACCACGCCCTCGGTGGAGTTCTCCACCGGAACGACCCCGTAGTCGGCGTTGCCCTTCTCCACCTCGGGGAACACCTCGCCGATGCTGCGCATGGCCAGGAACTGCGCCGAGAGCCCGAACCGCTCCATGGCGGCCAGGTGCGAGAAGGTGGCCCGCGGGCCCAGGTACGCCACCCGGAGGGGGTGCTCCAGCGAGAGGCAGGCGGAGATGACCTCGCGGAAGACCGGTCGCACCGCCTGGGCGGGGAACGGCCCGGTGTTCTCCCCGGCCAGGCGGTCGTAGATCTCCTCCTCGCGCTGGGGGACGTGGTACTCCAGGTTCTGCTCGGCCTTCAGGCGGCCGACCTCGATGACCAGTTCCGCCCGGCGGTTCAGCAGGCGGAGGATCTGCGAATCAAGCTCGTCAATCGCCTTGCGCAGCTCGGAAATCCGCACGGGTGACCTCGCGCTGGGGCGTCGGCCAGGGCGTCCTGACGGCATGATAGCCGGGCGCCCGGGGCCGATCAAGGGCTTTCTGCGGGCCGCTCCGACCGGCGAACCGCTTCCCGCCGCCCAGGGCGCGAATCCACGGCGATCCCGGTCCCACGCGTCTCACGCGCCGGATGAATCCGCGTCTGGTATGAGCGCCCGGAGCGCCTGGAGCTCGGCCGGCAGGAGGTGACGCCACTGTCCGCGAGGGAGCGATCCCAGCCGGATCGGGCCCAGGGCCACCCGGATGAGCTTCAGGACGGGGTGGCCGATGGCCTCGCACATCCGGCGAACCTGGCGGTAGCGCCCCTGCTCCAGCGTGACGGCGATCCAGGCGTTCTGCCGGGTCGGATGGAGCAGGTCCACCCCCCGGGCCCTGAGCGGCTCCCCGTCGCACATGACCCCTCGCGTCAGGCGCGCCAGGCTCTCGGGCGTCGGGTGTCCCTTCAGCTTGGCATGGTAGACCTTGCGGACGCCGTAGCGGGGATGGGTCAGGGCGTTGGCCAGCTCGCCGTCGTTGGTGAGGAGGAGGAGCCCCTCGGTGTCCCAGTCCAGGCGCCCGACCGGGAACAGTCGCGGCAGGCCCCCCGGCTGGACCAGCGAGGTCACCACCGGACGGCCCTGTGGGTCGGAGCGCGAGGTGATGGTGCCGGCCGGCTTGTGCAGCAGGATGGTGACGAGAGTTTCGGGGCGGACCGTTTCCCCGTCCACCTGGACGCGATCCCGCTCGGGTCGCACCCGGGTGCCGAGCGTCCGCACGACCTGGCCGTTCACCTGGACGCGCCCCGCCGCGATGAAGGTCTCGCACTGTCGTCGGGACGCGATCCCGGCCCGGGCGAGGAACTTCTGCAACCGCTCCCCGGTCTCGAGTGCCGGTGGCGATGGCCGCTCCTGCAAGCGGTCAGGACGGCTCCCCGCCTTCGGCCGCCCCCGCCTCCGAGGGGGATGGGAGGGCCGGGGACGGCTGGGCCGCGGCGTTGGCATTCGGGCTTGCGGGGTCCGTCCCCGAGGCGCCGATGAGCTCATCGATCTCCCTGAGGCTGGGCAGATCGCCCAGGTCCTTGAAGCCAAAGTGCTCCAGAAACGTGCTGCTCGTCCCGTACAGGATGGGCCGGCCCGCCTCCGCCTTCCGGCCCAGGATGCGGACGAGGCCGCGCTCCAAGAGCGTCCGCATCACCCCGTCCACGGCCACCCCGCGGATGCCCTCGATCTCCGCGCGGGTGATGGGCTGCTTGTACGCGATGATGGCCAGGGTCTCCAGCGCCGCCCGACTGAGGCGGGCCGGCTTGATCTGCTGCAACCGCTGGATCCACGGGTGCGCCTCGGGCCGCGTGGCCAGGCGGAACCCCCCCGCCACCTCCTGCACCATGAGGCCGCGACCCTCGCGCTCCAGGGCCAGCGCCAGCTCGCGAACCGTGGCCTCGGTCGTCGCCGGATCCTCGTCTCCCAGGACCTCCTGAAGCCGGACCAGGGCCAGCGGCTCCTCCACCACGAAGAGGAG
>JACPAT010000006.1 GCA_016180655.1 Candidatus Methylomirabilota bacterium
GGTCAAGAATCAGCTCTCCGCCTATCTCGCCCAGGCCCGGAAGGATAAGAAGTCGATTGTCGTGACGCACCACGGCAAACCGTATGCCCTGATCCAGCCTATCTCTGAGGGAGACCTGGAGGCACTGGGTTGGGGGGGACTGTCTGAACGCCGCCTCCAGGAGGCCTGGGAGGGAGAGGACGATGCCCTCTACGACTACCTTTAGGCGCGGGCAGGTGGTTGTGGTCAATGTGCCCTGGGTTCACTCTCCTCCCCGGATCTCGCGCATGTCGAGACGGGTCTCCGCCAAGCCCTAGGCCTCCCTTAAGCTCTGTCCTTCGCCTGTCACCCCACGCTCCGAATTCAATCCCTCCCCCGCCCCTTGCCCCTGGCCCCCGACCACCGGTCCCTGCATCTCGACTCCGCCTTCGGGCATCCTCTGGGTGTTCCGAATTCCGCCCTGGACTCGCCCCTCTGCCCCCCGCTCCCCTGCACCTCAGCGCCCCGGCCCCTCCGCGCCATCTGCCGCCTGCCCCGCCTGGCGGCGCGAGCCGAGTTCCCTGAAGAAGCGCACGATGTCCTGGAGCGGGGTATCCGGCAGGAAGAGTTCCGCGATGCCCATGGCCTTCAAGGCCGCGAGATCCTCGGGCAGCAGCGTCCCTCCACCCACCACCAGGATATCGTCGGCGTCCTGTTCCTTCAGCAACGCCAGGATCCGCGGGTAGATCGTCATGTGGGCACCCGACAGGATGCTGAGACCGATGACGTCCACATCCTCCTGGATCGCGGCATTGACCACCTGCTCCGGCGTCTGGTGCAGGCCCGTGTAGATCACCTCCATCCCCGCATCCCGGAGCGCCCGCGCCACCACCTTGACCCCGCGGTCATGCCCGTCCAGTCCGCACTTCGCCATCAGCACCCGCACCTTCTGTGGGTCCATTTTTCCGTCAGTCCTCAGCCATCGGCCTTTCCCCGGACCTGGTTGCCGACGGCATTGGCGTTCATCTGCGTGCATCTCCGCTTCCATCAGAAGATCGGTGTTTCCGCGTACCGGCCCCAAACATCCACGAGCGCCTTGACGATCTCGCCCTTGGACGCGTGGGCCTTGACCGCCTCGATGGTGATGGGCATGAGGTTCGCGCCCTCATGGCGGGCGACGTCCTGAAGCTCCGAGAGCAGGGTGTGTACCCGGGCGGTATCCCGCGCAGCCTTGACCCGCGTCAGGCGTTCGATCTGCCGCCGCTCGGTCTCTGGATGGACCCTGTGGAGCGGGAAGGGAATGTCGAGTTGTTCCTCCCGGTATTTATTGACGCCGATCACAACGTGGTCGCCGTGCTCTTTGGCGACCTGGTACGCATAGGCGGCGTCGGCGATCTCCTTCTGGAAGAAGTTCCGCTCGATGCAGGCCAGGGTGCCGCCGAGGCTGTCGATCCTGGCCAGGCAGGCCGTCACCTCGCCTTCGATCCGGTCGGTGAACGCCTCGATCAGGTACGAGCCCCCCAGGGGGTCGATGCTCTTGGTCACGCCCGTCTCCTCGGCAATGATCTGCTGCGTGCGGAGCGCGAGCGTCATGGCCTGTTCGGACGGGATCGCCAGCGCCTCGTCCCACCCGTTGGTATGCAAGGACTGGCATCCGCCCAGGACGGCGGCCAGGGCCTGGAGGGCCACCCGGGCGACGTTGTTCAGGGGCTGGACCGCGGTCAGGGAGGCGCCCGAGGTCTGGCAGTGAAACCGGAGCCGCATGGACTCGGGCCGCCTGGCCTTGAATCGCTGCCGCATGATCCGCGCCCAGATCCTCCGGGCCGCCCGGAACTTGGCGATCTCCTCGAAGAAATCGCTGTGCGAGATGAAGTAGAAGCTGAGGCGCAGGGCGAACTCATCCACGTCCATCCCGGTCTTGAGGACTTCCTCGACATAGGCGATTCCGGCCGCCAGCGTGAAGGCCGCCTCCTGGACGGCGGTGGCGCCGGCCTCGCGGATGTGATAGCCGCTCACGTTGACCGGGTTGAAGCGCGGAAGCTGCCTGGCGCCGAAGACGATCGTGTCCCGGACGATCCGCATGGAGGGGCGCACCGGGAAGATCCACTCCTTCTGGGCGATGTACTCCTTGATGATGTCGTTCTGGATCGTCCCGGAGAGCCTGGTGAACGGGGTCCCGCGCTGCTCCGCCAGGGCCACGTACATGGCCAGGAGGATCCAGGCCGTCGGGTTGATCGTCATGGAGACGCTGATCTCGCCCAGGTCAATCCCTTCGAAAAGATCCTCGAAGTCGGCGAGGGTGTCTATGGCCACGCCCTCGCGGCCCACCTCGCCCTCCGAGCGGGGGTCGTCAGAGTCATAGCCCATGAGCGTGGGCATGTCGAAGTCGCACGAGATCCCCGTCTGGCCTTGGGCGATGAGGTACGTGAACCGCCGGTTGGTCTCTCCGGCCGTCCCGAAGCCGGCGATCTGGCGCATGGTCCAGGGCTGGGCCCGGTACATCGTCGGATACGGGCCGCGCGTGAATGGATACCGGCCGGGAAACCCCAGCCGCTCCTCGTACCCGCCCGCCTCGACCTCGGCGGGCGTGTAGAGCCGGTCCACCGGATGGCCCGAGAGGGTCCGAAAGATTTCTTGCCGCTCCGGCCGGCGCGCCTGAAAGGCGGCAAGTTCCTCTGCCTCCCAGTCTGCTTTTGCCTGCCGGATGGTTTCCCGCTCCCTTTTGTCCACGACCTCTCCCCTGCCTTTCAGATCCGGCGGCGCCGTCCCGTCTCGGCTCACCGGGACCCGAGCCGATCGGAATCGCCCCGCGGTCGGGCGACGCCGCCTTCCTCGACCATCACGACGTGCCGCGCAGCTCCGTGAACAGGGTCCGATTGTCAATCACCCGACGCGCCTTGAACTCCGTCCGCGGCAGCGTGTCCGGCGCGACGAGCTGGACCGCGGTCCGGACGCCGAGGGTCGCCTTGAAGCGTCCTTCCAGCTCTCCCTGGAGCTGGCGCAGCACGGCTGGATCCTCGACTGCCCGGCCGGCGAACTCGGGCGAATACTCGGCCTGCACCACCAGCTCGTCCATGACCTGCTGGCGCGAGATGATGATCCGAAACTCCTGGCCCACGCCCGGGGTGGCCCGCAGGATCTCCTCGATGGCGCTGGGGTAGACGTTCTCGCCCCGGACGATGACCATGTCATCATCCACCCGGCCATAGATTCCCAGGGGCAGGCGGGGGTACGTTCGCCCGCACTCGCACGGCTCGTCGGTCCACGTCGCCAGGTCCCCGGAGTGATAGCGGATCATCGGTTGCGACGTCCGCTCCAGATGCGTGTAGACCGGCACCCCCTCGCTGCCGTACGGCACCACCTCGTGCGTCTCCGGATGCACCAGCTCGGTGAACACGATGTCCTGCCACAGGTGCATGCCGTGGCGGAACTCGCACTCCGCGTTGGTCATCCAGGGGGTCATCTCGCCCATGGATCCCGAATCCACGCACGCCGCCCCCCCGTACGTCTCCTGGATCCGGTGCTTGGTCGCCGGGATGCCGGCCCCGGGTTCTCCGGAGAAGAACATGAGGCGGAAACGGAACTCCCTGGCAGGATCGATCCCCTCCTTCCGCGCGACCTCCGCCAGGTACAGGGCATACGAGGGCGTCCCGTAGAAGGCCGTGGGCTTGAGGTCCTTGATCCAGCGAATGGCCATGGCCGTCTGGCCCGGCACACCCGCCCCGAACGGGAACGAGGTCATCCCCAGGCGTTCGGCCCCGACCAGCGCCCCCCAGCTCCCGATATAGAGGCTGAAGAAGGATCCGATGAACAGCGTGTCGTCGGGCCGAAGGCCCATCCCCCACATGATCCGGGCATGGGCATTGGCGATCCGGCGCCAATCCGGGTACCCGATGCCATATACCGTGGGCTTGCCCGTCGTCCCCGAGGTTCCGTGGATCCGATGGACTTCGCCGGGGGAGATGCAGAGATAGCTCCCGAAGGGCGGGTGATCCTGCTGATCCTGGCGAATCTCTTGCTTGGTGAGGAGAGGGACCTTGTGGAAATCCTCCAGTGTCTGGATGTCGTCCGGCTCCAGGCCCGCCGCCTTCCACTTTCTCCGGTACAGCGGAGCATGCTGGTACGCATACGCCATCTGGGCCCGGATCATCTTGAGGATCACCCCCTGCCGCTCTTCCGGGTCCAGAGTCTCGCGATCGCGGAACCAGTAGCGGTCCTTCGGATCGGGCAGGTAGGTCTCGTCGTAGATCAGCGGCCAGGCGTCGTCCATGGGTCTGCTGGAAAGTTGTGAAGGATGGAACGCCAAGCAATTGCGGTGAACGTCGACACCCTAGCATGGGGTCCGGAAGGATGTCAAGGAATCAGGGCTGTGAAATCAAGAGGTTAGAGGAGTCGTGGCCGAATCGAGCGATTGGCAATCTGTTTGCTCCGAGTTTTTCTCCCGCCTCCTTAGCCCGGATCGAGGTGGCCGGGTCCTGCGCTCCCCTTTATTCCTCCTTGGTCTGGATTGCTTCGACTTTCACCCTGGCTATGCCCTTCTGATAAAAGCCGAGTCGCTTGGCGGCTTCCAGGCTGAGATCGATGATTCTGTCGCCGGACTTTGGGTTCTGCTCGCTCGGAAACGGGCCGCGGTCATTGACCCGGACAATGATGGATTTCTTGTTTTCCAGGTTCGTGATCTCCACAAACATGGGGATCGGCAGGAATTTGTGCGCGGCAGTCAATCCGTTCGGATTGAATACCTCGCCGTTGGCGGTCATGCGGCCGCTCTCGTACCCGTACCAAGAGGCAATGCCTTCCTCCCGATAGCTCTGGGACTTTTCCACTGACATGGGGACATATTGCTTCCCGCGGACCACATAGGGTGCGATCTTGACCCTCCCCTGGCGGATCGCCTCCTTGACCGGGAGACCGTCCATGCTCTCGATCTCCTCATGGGTCAGCGCCCATTCAATCGGGGCCTTTACCACCTCATACGTGAATTCACCGATCCTGTATATCGCTCTGGTCGTCCCGGCAGTCACGACGTAGGTGGTCTTGACCACCCAGACGCCGCCTTTTACCGCCCCCCGTGCCGCTTCATACGGCGCTCGAATGACGGCACAGCCTGCCATGGGAAAAAGGAACCCCAGGAGAAGAGACAGGCAGAAAGCCCTTTCTGCTTTCACGAGGCGGCATCGGGCCCACCGGGGACTGGGGCCGGCGGAGCGTTGAACCGCTCGCGGAGGGCGGCCTTCTTGAACTTCCCGACGGCGGTCTTGGGAATCTCCTCGACGAACTCCACGGTGTCCGGGAGCCACCACGTGGGGAAGTGTGGTGCGAGAGAGGCGAGGAGATCCTCCTGGGTCGTCGCCTGCCCCGACTTCAGGACGACGACGGCCAGTGGGCGCTCCTGCCACTGGGGATCGGGAACGGCGATCACCGCCGCCTCGGCCACCGCCGGATGCGCCATGAGGGCGTTCTCCAGCGCCACCGAGCTGATCCACTCCCCTCCCGACCTGATGAGATCCTTCGCGCGATCGGTGATCTCGATGCACCCCAGGGCGTCGATGGTGACGATATCCCCGGTCTTGAACCAGCCATCGGCGGTGAAGCGGTCGTCCCCCTCCTCGCTATTGTAGTAGGCCCTCGCGACCCACGGCCCCCGGACCTCAAGCTCCCCCATCGTCTGGCCGTCCCAGGGGACGAGGCCCTCGGCCCCACGCGCACGGATCTCGACGAACGGGACGGGGATCCCCTGTTTCGCGCGGAAGGCGTTCTGCTGGTCCTCGGGGACGTCGGCGAAATGCCGCGGCAGGCGGGCGACCGTGCCGAGCGGGCTCATCTCGGTCATGCCCCAGGCATGCACGATCTTCAGGCCGTGCCTCCGCTCGTACGCCTCGATGAGGGCTTTCGGCGCGGCCGAGCCGCCGACGATCAGCGTCTTGAGGCGCGAGAGGTCGTGGGCCCCGGGAGCCCGGTCGAGCTCCTGGAGGAGGCGAATCCAGATGGTCGGCACGCCCGCGGTGAAGGTGACGCGCTCGCCGGCGAGGAGCTCCAGCAGGCTCGCCCCGTCCAGATGCGGGCCGGGGTAGACCTGCTTCGCCCCGACCATCGCGGCGGCGAACGGGATCCCCCAGGCGTTGGCGTGGAACATCGGGACGACCGGGAGGACCACGTCAGACTCCCCGAGGCAAAAGGCGTCGGGCACCGCGCTCCCGAGCGAGTGCAGGACGAGGGCCCGATGCGAGAACACGACGCCCTTGGGGCGCCCGGTCGTCCCGGACGTGTAGCACATCGCCGCGGCGTCGGTCTCGTCGAGCACCCGGGGCGCGAAGGCCTCGGCGTCGGCGCGCTCGACGAGTTCCGCGTAGGAGAGCATCCCATCCGGCATCTCCCCGCCGTGCCCGATCAGGATCACGTGCGCGAAGGTGCGGGTCGCGCGGAAGGACTCGAAGACCGGGAGGAGCGTCTCGTCCACCACGAGGACCTTGTCGTCCGCGTGATGGACGATGTAGGACAGTTCCCCCGCGTGCAGCCGGGGGTTCAGCGTGTGGATCACCGCTCCCAGCGCCGGGACGCCGAAGTACAGCTCGAGGTGCTCGGGCTGGTTCCAGCAGAGCGTCGCGACGCGGTCGCCGGTCCGGACCCCGAGCGCGCTGAGCGCGACCGCGAGCTTGCGCGCCCGCGAGGCAATGTCGGCGTAGGTGGTGCGATGGAGGCTCCGGTCGGGCCGGCGCGAGACCACCTCCTTCCGGCCGTGGATGCGCTCTGCCCGGCCGAGGATCGCGGTCAGGGTAAGCGGGTAGTCCATCATCAGGCCCTGCATGGGCTCCCTCCTTCCACCCTACAGACCCCCCAGCCTGTCTCGTATGCGCGTCGCAGCATACTCAGAGATCGGTTCGTTTTTGGCTGGAATCTCTGGACGCATCCGGCAGCCACGCCGCCGCATTTGCATTGTGCCACGACGCTGGGCGAAGAAACACACCGAAAAAGGGTCCCTGGGGGGCGAGTGAAAGCGACGAGAGGACGACGCACGGGCGTCCAGAGGAGGAGTGTATCTTGACACCGAAAACACGGCCGAGTCCCGTTTGATTCAGCCCAATCGACGAATCGACAAATCGACCAATTGACCATCCTCTTCGGCTCTCGGCTCGCGGCTCGCGCCTCTCTCAGGCCACGCGGTCGCCGGGTTCGCGGCCGGCGAAGAAGGCATCCAGATTATCCAGGGCCCGGAATCCCATGGCGTCGCGGGTCTCCTGGGTGGCGCTGCCGATGTGCGGCATCAGGAAGGTGTTCGGAAGCTCCCGATACTCCGGGTGGATGTCGGGCTCGTTGTTGTAGACGTCGAGGCCGGCCGCGGCCACCTTGCCGGACTTCAGCGCCGCGATCAGCGCCTCGTCGTCGATGACGGTCCCGCGGCTGGCGTTGACGACGATGGCGCCGTCCGGCAGCAGGGCAATCCGCTCGGCATTGAGCATCTTCCGGGTCTGCGGCGTGGCCACGCAATGGAAGGCCAGGAAGTCGCAGTCTGGCAAGAGGTCTTCCACGGTCGGGTGGAAGATCGCGCCCGCTTCCTGCTCCGGGGGCAGCCGCTGGAGGTCGTGATAATGGATCTCCATGTCGAACCCCCGGGCCCGCCGGGCCGTGACCCGACCGACCCGGCCCAGGCCCACGATGCCGAGCCGTTTGCCGGTCACCTGGGTGCCCACCATGAAACTGGGGCTCCAGTCCCGCCACTGCCGGGTCCGCACCAGGCGTTCCCCCTCGCTGGCCCGCCGGGCCGCGCCCAGCATGAGCAGGATGGTCAGCTCGGCGGTGGCGTCGGACAGGACCTCGGGCGTGTTGGTGACGACGATGCCCCGGGCCTTCGCCGCCGCCAGATCGACATGGTCGAACCCCACCGAGAAGTTGGCGATGATGCGGATGCTGTCGGGCAGCCGCGCGATGACCTCGGCCGACAGGCGTTCCGTGTGGCAGGGCAGGATCGCGGCGGCGCCTGCCGCCCTCGCGACCAGCTCGTCGCTGGCATAGAGGCGGTCGTCGGGGTTGAGCCGCGGCTGGTAATCACGGCGGAGGCGATCCTCGACGGCGTCTGGCAGTTTGCGGGTGACCAACACCACGGGTTTCATGGGTACGCTCCCTGTGGTTGAGATGATCGGTAGCGGAGGTGAAGTTCGCCTGTGGCCATTGCACAGAAGGCGCGGCCGCTGGGCACGTTTTTCTTTTGTGGGGGATCCGGGCGCAAGGCTCGCCGTGGTGTCCCGGCCGCTATACAACAGCCCGGTTTATCAGGATGCCCCCGGTCCTACCCTCGGACGGGCGAGTCCAGCAGGCCCGAGGCCGCCAGCAGGCGGTCGGCCATCTGCTGGGTCCGAAGGGCGAGGAGGGACCGCACGGACTCCATCGGCCAGATCCGCCGCCACCGACAGATCTCCCGCTGCAAATCTGCCAGATCCGCCGTGGCCTGATCGCCCATCCACTCCATCATCCAGGCAACCTCGCGCATCAGGTCCACGATGGCTTCATCCGCCCGGCCAGTCCTCACCCAGATGCTCAGTCGGTGAAGGTCCGAGGCGAGGTTCCCCATCCGCACCGCCGGATCATCCCGGAGGAATCGCTCTTTCAGTCTGGTCAGGTCTCGCATCCGTCCTATCCCTCGAATACTCGTCGGACGATGGCCTCGACCCTCTGACGCAGGGCGGGGTCCCGGATCTCCATGCTCGCGTTGCCCTGCCGAGGCCGGATGTTGATGAGCGCTCCGAACGCTACGCTACGCGAGTCCGGATACCAGTCGGCACCCCAGACATCTTCCTGCCGGCTGCCGTTTTCCAATAGGACCTCCTCACGGTCGGCGTGGTACTCCCCGCCCCCGGCCAGCAGGCCGCGCTCGACATCCACCGCCACCTTGATGTATGTGCCGAGCGCCTCCAGCATGTCCCGAAGCTGCGCCTCCGTCGGCTTGGTCTGCAAGATGTGAATCTTCACCTTGACGACCTCGTGTCGCTCCGGAACTCAGAGCAGCCGTTGCTGGCCGGCCTGTCGCGCTTCCTTCTCCTGGGCGGACAGGGTGGCGTCGTCGATCCCGCTTCGCCCGTTGGCCGGGAGCTTTCCGACAGGAGTCCCCTCAGACTGATTTAGGGACCCTATCCGGTACGCATACCACTAGCTCACCCCGAAAACAAGAGCGTTCCGTTTTGACACCGAACGTACGCGGTGGGGGCGTTCCATTGAAGTATTACTGAAGGACTTGCTGCCACTAGGCGGCTGGGGAGCTGGGACGCCTCAAACTCACTCGGCGCGGGGGACAGGGGGCGGAGGGGCAGCGGAGCGAGGGCGCACCGGGGAAAGGGGGGTTTTCAATATGGAATGTGGAATCGAACAGAGAGCAGAGAGTCGCGAGACAAGAGCCGAGGTGGTCGATTAGTCAATTCGTGGAATGGTGAGGCCCAGGAACAGGGAGACCGGGGGAGTGGGAGACAAGGGGATGCGGGGACGAACCTAATGGGAATGGGGAATGCGGAATTAAGGAAAGGGGCCGAACCGGGTGGAACCAGGAACGCCGAGGGAGGGCCGGGGAAGTCAAGCAAAGGGAGCCGCATAGAAGGGTGAGGGGGGCTGAGAACTTCGTTGACAAGACCAACGGACTCCTGTATAAACGACCCAGTTCAACGGTGGGGAATCATCACAAGGAAGGGGGGACGGCGATGCGAAAACTAGTGGCCCTGATGCTAGCGCTCGGCCTTCTGCTAGGCGTTGTTGGCACTGCCCTCGCCGAGTGCGGCGGAAGCCACACGGACACCGCGACGCCCACCACACAGAAGCCTCTCCCGCAGAGTTGACCGGACATTTCTCCAGGCTTTGACCAGAACGGCGGCCTTCTTCAATGAGGGCCGCCGTTCTGGCTTATGGGAACGAGAATGGACAATCGGGACCGATCGGTTGACAGGGGAGCGGGCTTGGGAGTAGCCTTCGCGACGACCCTGGTCCGGCTAATGACCAATAGTGAAAGGAGCGGAGCGAATGGGGATGGTACTCAGCGCGGAGCAATTGGAAGAGCTGCGGTCGGTGGATTCGCCCACGGTGGCCAATGCCATCGAGGCGTTCAAGGTGCGCGATGATACGCAGGGCTTCATGGGGATGGACATCCCGTGCCTCACGCCGGAGTTCGGGGTGATGGTCGGCTATGCCGTGACGGCCACGGCCGACAGCATGACGCCCGGGCGTGCCAGGGATCGCAAGGGCCACATGCGGCTCTTCGATGCGATCGCCGCTTCGCCCAAGCCGGCCGTCCTGGTGGTCCAGGATGTCGGCCCGAAGCGCACGCACGCCTGCTTTCTGGGCGACGTCATTGCCAGCCTTTCCAGCCGACTGGGGGCAATCGGCATCGTCACGGATGGAGGGGTCCGGGACCTGGATGGCGTTCGCCCGCTGGGATTCCACATCTTCGCCGCCGGTTTGGTGGTCGCCCACGGCACCTTCAACATCGTTGACGTGGGGATCCCCGTGGAGGTGAGCGGCACCCGCGTCCAACTCGGAGACCTGATCCACGGAGATTCCAGCGGCGTCACGACGGTTCCGCTGGAAATCGCGGAAAAGCTCTACGCGCAGTGCCAGAAAGTGCGGGAGCGCGAGATCGGCCTGCGGGACTACGCCCACAGCCGAGAGTTTACGCTTGAAGGACTGAGGGCGAAGCTGCTCGGCAGATGAAAGCTGCTGAGCAGCAATGACCAATGACAAATGACCAATGACCAATAGCTGGAACGCTGGGAGGTTGGGAAGCTAGGGCGTGGAACGTTCAGGCGTGAGAGCTTCCTGGCATCCTAGCCTTCCAGCGAGCTTCAGAGTCGCACGCCTCCCATGGAGAGGCGGCGGAAGCGCCAGGTCACGATCGCGCAGCGGACGATCCAATCGAGGATCATGGTCGTCCACACCATCGCCATGCCGAGCTTCGCCACCACCCCGCCGACGTAGGCGAACGGCAACCGCACCATCCACCCGCCCACGATGGCAGCCGCCAAGACCACGTGGGTCTCGCCTGCTCCGCGCAGCGCCCCCGACGTGACCATGGCGAATGACAGGGGAAGCTGTAGCAGGCCCATGGCTGTGAGCAGGGGGACGCTGTACCCCAGGACGCCCGGGTCCGAGGTGAAGAGGACGACCCAGGTCCGGGGGAACAGCACGAAGCTCGCACCGAAGGCGGTCATGATTCCTGCGGCCAGCAGGTTGGCCTGCCAGGCGCAGCGGCGCGCCCCACCGGGATCGCGCGCCCCCAGGCGTTGGCCCACCAGCGCCGTGGCCGCCTTGGCAAAGCCGAGGCCCGGGAGGAACGAGAGGGACTCGATGTTGATGCCCACCTGGTGCGCCGCGTACGCGGCCACGCCAAAGCCGATGACGATCCGGGCGAACACCAATTGCATCCCGTGGGTGATCAGCCGCTCCCCCACCGCCGGCAAACCCACCCGCAGGATCCGCCAGAACTCCTGAACGCTCCAGAACCCTCGCGCCTGACCGAAGAACCCGCGGCGCCTCGCCTGCCAGAGGAGCCACGCCGCTCCAACGCCCTCGGAAACGCCCGACGCCAGCGCGGCCCCCACGACCCCCAGGCGCGGAAACCCCACCAAACCGAACACCAGGGGAATCGCCACGATGACATGGAGGACGTTGACCGCGACCATGGCCCGCAGGGGTGTCCGCGTGTCGCCGACCCCCTGGAAAATGGCCGACGCCAGGTGCAGGAAGACGTAGGCGGCAAAGAGATACCAGGTGATGTGGAGATAGTCCAGGGTGAGATCCAGGAGCCGTCCACTGGCACCCATGAAGGCGGCGGCGGATCGCGACAGCAGGATGCCTGCCCCGCCCAGACCCACGCTGGCCACCACCCCGATCAATAGGCTGGTGCGCGCCGCCCAGGCCCGTCGCTTCTCGTCCGTGGCCCCGGTGTGGAAGGCCACCATGACCGTGCTGCCAACCCCCAGCCCATACACCAGGGCCATGATGAACATCAGCAGGAGCTGAGAGAGACCCACGGCGGCCAGCTCCGCTGCGCCCAGGCGCCCCACCAGCAGCGCATCCACCACGTTCACCCCGCGCTGGAGGAGGTCGCTGCCGACGATGGGAAGGGCCAGGTGCAAGACGGTCCTGCGCAGCTCGCGCTGGTCGGCCCACTGGGTCAGCGTGGATTCGGCGTGGCCGCGAAGGTTCATGCTGGGAAAGTGCTCAATTGAAAACCGACAACTGACAACGGACAATTCACAACGAAGAGCGGCTGACACAGGAAGGCCGCGCCCCGATCTCTCGGAGCGCGGCCTTGACGATTTATATCACACCTATACTAGGACTTGCCGCCGGGGGTCTTCCCGAGCGGCGCCCCACTCATGGCTCTCTTCACCTCGGCGATCTGGTTCTGCGCCGTCTTGCCGTCCTGGCTCTCGGCACCCACCACCTGGATGAAGGCCTCCCAGGCCCGGATGGCGCCGGCGTAATCCTTCTTCACCTGCTGCAGCAGGTTCGCCTTGTCCCACAGGGCGTGCACGTAGCGTGGATTGATGGCCAGCGCCTGATTGTAGCGCGCCAGCGCCGCGTCCACCTGGCCCCGATTCAGGACCACGGTCCCCAGGTGAGTGATGGCCTCGACGCTCCCTGGCTCCAGCCCCAGCACCTGCTGGTAGAGGGACTCGGCCGCATCCAGTTGTTGCTGATCGAGCTGCACGTGGGCCAGGCCCAGCATTGCCTCCACGTCCTTCGGGTTCGAAAGGATGCGGGCCCGCCAGGGTGCAGCGGGGTCCGATCCCTGGCTCGCCGTTCCCGAGCCGCCCGCCGGGGCGGTCGCCGGTCCCATGGCGCGATACGCGATATAGCCACCGGAGATGCCGACGACCATGGCAATCGCCAGGAGCCAGATCACCCCCGTCACCGTCGGCCGGCCCACCAGAAGGCGGCGAACCTCGTTGCCAACTTCTTTCCTGGCCACCTC
>JACPAT010000007.1 GCA_016180655.1 Candidatus Methylomirabilota bacterium
GGGAGTCCCCCATGATGAGGCATCGTATGTGGGTAGGGGGTTGGGGTCTGATTATCGGCGGGGTCCTGGTGGCGGCCGCGGCGATCGCGTCCTGGGCGCCGAAGGCGCCCATGCATATGGGTCACGGCACGCCGGAAGGCTGGAAGTTCTCCTGGCCGGGGGGCGATCCGGCCGCGGGCCGGGAGGTCTTTGTCAAGCTGGAGTGTTACACCTGCCACGAGGTGAAGGGAGAGCAGTTCCCGAAACCCGATCCTGGGGACGATCCCGGGAAGGTGGGGCCAGAGCTTTCCGGCATGGCGCTGCTTCATGCTGCGGAGTACTTTGCCGAGGCGATCATCAACCCCAACGCTGTCGTGGAGGAGGGCAGAGGGTATCGCGCCCCCGACGGCAAGTCCAAGATGCCCAGCTATAACGACCTGGTGACGGTGCAAGAGGTGATTGACCTCGTCGCTTATCTCAAGGGCCTGAAGGGGGAGGGCGCAGCGCCCGCTCACGGCGGCGCGGCCGCACCATCCGGTAGTGACAGGGGATCCGGCGGCCACATGATGCCCGGCGGCGAGATGCCCAAGCACTGATTCCCCTCGGGGCTGCGCCGTCGTCCCGGAGATGTGTGGAAGACATGGCGAGAGAGTCGCGTGATGGCACGTGAGCAGGTGGGGACTCCCCGGATGGAGAAGCGCCAGCGCCGCCAGGCTGCCAAAGAGGCCCGGCAGGCTGAACGAGCGCATGGAGCGCGCAAAAATCGGATTCAGCGTCTTGTAGTCCGAAGTGCCTTGCTCCTCATCATCGCTGGGCTAGTGGGGGGCCTTGGGTGGTGGATCTTCCGGCCAAAGCCCGGCACCTATGTTCCCTCGCAGGGCAACACCCACGTTGTGGGCGAGGCGGTCGCGTTTCGCTATGCCAGCGACCCGCCGACCTCGGGACCGCACTCGGGCGGGATAGCCCCCTGGGGCATCCACGAGCGATCCATCCCCAAGGCCCTCCAGATCCATAACCTGGAAGATGGCGGTGTCTTGGTCCAGTACAACTGCACCGACTGCGATGACCTGGTCCGCAACCTGAAAGACATCGTGCGGCGCTATCCGGACAAGGTCATCTTGGCGCCATACGCCGGGATGAAGAACCGGATCGCCCTGACGGCGTGGTCCTACATTGACGCCTTCGACCAGTTTGACGAGCCGCGCATCCTCCGGTTCATCGATGCGCATCGGGGGATTGACCACCATGCGCTAGGGGGGTTCGGGAATTGACTCGCATCGGCGGGAGGACTGATCGGTCATGGACCCTCTGACCCACGCCCTCTCCGGCCTTGCCGTCGCCCACGCGGGCTTCCGCCAGCGGATCGGTCGGCCCGCGGTCCTGGCGGTGACTGCGGGGGCCCTGGCGCCGGACCTGGATAGCGTCATGGCCCTCTGGGACCAGTTCGCGGCCATCAGATACCACCGCGGCCTTACCCACTCGCTCCTTGGCGGCGTCCTCCTTGCCCTGCTGCTTGCCTGGCCGATCTACCAGTGGGGCGGCTACAAGCGATACCGGGACCTCGCGGGCTTGGTCTATCTCGGGATCCTGGTCCACATCGCTTTGGACCTGATCGGCTCCTTCGGAACCATGGTCCTCTATCCCTTGAGTTTGGCCCGCTTCGCCTGGGATCTGGCCTTTATCGTAGACCCCATCGTCACCGCCGTCTTCGCCGTTCCCCTCGTCGTGGCGTGGCGCCGGCCGCAGCTCGCAGCCCGCGCGGTCCGGATCGGCCTGGCGGTGGCAATCCTCTACCTCACCGTTGCCGCCGGGGCCAAGGCGATCGCCAAGGTACGGTTCGCCTCGGAGCTGAGCCAGCGGGTGATCGCCGTTGATCGTGTCGCCGTGCTTCCTCGCCTGTTCAGCCCCCTCCGTTGGATGGCTGTTGCGGAGGCACCCGGCCGCCTCTATCAAGCTGTGGTGACCCCCTGGCCGGGAGTCCTTCCGGACATTCGCCTCCTCACCCAGGCGCCCCGGAACAGCTTCGTCGCGCGGAGCGATGCGGTGGAGTCAGTACGCCTCTTCCTCGGGTTCGCCCGCTTTCCCTGGACCCGCCACCTTCAGCGCGGCGAGGACCACATCGTGGAATACCGTGACCTCCGCTTCGGGGCCGAACATACGGCCAACGATATGGTGCTCCGCGTGGTGATGGATGCGTCGGGGATCGTGAAACGTGTGGACTTCAATCACCGCTTCTAAGGCGGACAGCGCGAGTTCCTCGGGAGTCCCCCTTGGCCCAGTGAGGCGCCAGGGGCGGGGAGGCCAGTCGCTTTTCAGCGCTTTGCTGGTAAGTCTGGTTCTCGTGACCGGAGGCCCCGCGGCTCTGGCAGGACAAACCGGCGATCTCGTAATCGTCACGGCAGAAGGCTCTCACGAGATCGTTTTCCTGGACGGCACAAGTCACCAGATTCAGGCGAGGGTCCCATCCGGTGTGGCACCCCATAACCTTGCTCTCCGAGCCGATGGCAAGCTGCTCCTGGCCACTGCCCCAGCGGCGGGCGAGGTCGTGGTCCTGGACCTCCAGGGCCCGCGGATTCATGGACGCATCACCGTTGGCGCGAAGCCGCACAGCGCCGTCTTCCTCCCGGACGGGACGGCGTATGTGACCTACGAGGCGGTCCCAATGATCCGCCGAGTGGACCCAACGACCCTCTCGATCAAGGCGGAGGTCTCCTTGCCCGAGGCCCCGCACAACGTCGCCGTGAGTCCAGAAGGCCAGGTGGCGCTGCTCACGAGCCAGGGATCAAGTCGGATCTGGCTGGTCAACCTCCAGCGCGATCAGGTGACGGAGAAGATCCAAACGGCCGGCAGCCCGCACGATGTCGCCTTCGAACCCAAAGGGCAGGTGGCGTGGATCACGAATTGGGAGTCCTCCCTCGTTTTCCGGTTGGACCTTGGGTCCCGACGGATGATTGCCGTGCCCACCGGCGGCAAGAGTCCCCATCACCTGGCAGTAACGCCCGACGGGACGGAGGTCTGGGTCACGAACCATCGATCCCAGGACGTGACCGTCATTGACACCGCAGGGCGCGAAGAAGTTGGCCGGATTCCGGCCGGCAGGGGGCCTCACCACATTTCCTTTTCCCGGGATGGGCGCCGGGCCTATGTGGCCAACAACATCTCCGGAGACGTCACGGTCATTGACGTGGCCACCAGGCGGGTCGTCGGCCAGATCCCGGCCGGACGCGGGCTACACGGCGTGGCCGTTTGGTAGTGGGAACGGCCGCGATGCCAATAGACGCGCAGCGAGTACTGCGCGCATCCAGAGACGAGATGCAGGATCGCGGAGGATCGTATGGCTGAGAACAAGTTCAAGTGCCCCTGCCACGGCAGCGGGTTCAAGCGGGACGGGACCAACTTCGAGGGGCCGGCCCCCCGGCCCCTCGACCGGATCAAGCTCAGCCTCTCCCCAGAGGGAGTGCTCGTGGTGGACAAGGGGCAGATTTTCCGGATGGCGGCTGGATTGTCGCCCGACCAACAATACCCCCAGAGCATCCTCAAGGCATGAGCGGCGCCTGCGATGGGTTGAGAGACCAGGGATGACCGCGACAGAAACACACGTCACCTCCACGCCTCGGCGGTTCTGGACAGGTCCCATCGGGATCGGCCTGGCCGTGATGGGCGCGATCGGGGTGCTGGTCGGGGGCCTCTACCTGGCGCTGCTGCGTGTCCCGGCGGCCCCGCCACGGACACAACAGATTGGCTCCGTCCGCGTTACGTTCGGGATCGAGCCCCGCGCCCCGTGGGCGGGTCCCGCAGAGGTGATGGTTTCGATCGTGGACGCAAGAGGGACCCCTGTGAGCGATGCTGAGGTGACGCTGACCTATGACATGGAGACCGACAGCATCGGGAGACGGATGGCCGGCATGGGTGAACCGGGTCGCGCCACAGCTCGCATGGAATCTTCCGGACGCTACACGGCCCCGGTGACCTTTCCGATGGCTGGCCAATGGGCTGTGCGGGTCGCCATTGCGCGGGCCGGGCGGCCGGAGGGCCAGGGCGCGTTCCTGGTGACCGTGCGCTGAGGCGACGGATGTTCGCTCCAGGCGGGTGGAGGCCAGAGCGGAGGAGCGTATCGTGGAGCCGACACAAGGGCTGAGTGTGCTGATTGCCATGACCGCAGGCGTGCTGTCGTTCCTGTCGCCCTGCGTGTTACCCCTGGTTCCGTCGTACCTGGCCTTCCTC
Organism: Candidatus Methylomirabilota bacterium; assembly: GCA_016180655.1. Classification (GTDB taxonomy): domain Bacteria; phylum Methylomirabilota; class Methylomirabilia; order Methylomirabilales; family 2-02-FULL-66-22; genus 2-02-FULL-66-22. Next base: position 4,204 of record JACPAT010000007.1, read on the forward strand.
TCCGGGGTGTCGGGATCTGCCGTAGCTTCCGCTGCCAGGCCGAGGACTCCCCCAGGCCGGGCGGCCACCCTCGTCCACGCTGGTCTGTTCATCGCGGGCTTCTCACTGGTGTTCATCGCGCTGGGCGCCTCATTCAGCCTGCTGGGGCAGCTCGTGTTCCAGTCTCGCAGCCTGCTGCAGAAGGTGGGAGGTGTTCTGATCATAGCGTTTGGCCTGTCCCTGGCCGGTGTTCTCCGGCTGCCGTTCCTGCAGCGGGAGTGGCGCGTGCACCTGCAGGCGCGTCCCGCTGGCTATGCCGGCTCTCTCCTGGTGGGAATCGCATTTGCCTCCGGCTGGGTGCCGTGTGTGGGACCGGTCCTGGGCAGCATCCTGACCCTGGCCGGTACGGCCGAGAGGGCGGCCGACGGTATCATTATGCTGACCGCCTACACCGCTGGCCTGGGCGTGCCTTTCTTTCTGAGCGCGCTGGCCCTGGACAGGTTCAACCGGTTCTTCGAACGCTTTCGACGGTTTCTCCCCCTTGTGGACCGGGTGGCAGGGGTGGTGCTGGTTGCCGTCGGGGTCCTCCTGTTCACGGGTGCCATGACCAGCCTGAATGCGTATTTCATTCGGCTGACCCCGCAGTGGTTATGGGAGAGGTTGTGAGGGGCGAAGGGCTCGAACGGTACTGGCAACGGGCGGGCGGGGACCGGCGCCGCTTCGTGGACGAGGCGTTCGCAGGGGTGGCAGCCGATTACGACCGGTTGGTCCGGTTGTTCTCTGGGGGACTGGACCGCCGCTGGCGGCAGCGGTGCATCGAAGCCTGCGGAGTCGCGCGGGGTGGCTGGGTTCTGGACTGCGCTACCGGCACGGGGGCGTTGGCCGTGGCAGCGGCTGAACAGGCCGGCGTGACGGGGAGGGTGCTCGGCCTGGATACCTGTGGCCCGATGCTAGCAGAGGCCCGCCGGAAGGCCTCCAGGATCGAGGCCCGGCTTGCATGGGTCCAGGCCGAGGTGGAACGCCTGCCTCTTCGATCCGAAACGGTGTCTACCGTCACGCTCGGCCTGGGCCTTCGCCACATGGACGTCAAGGGGGCTTTGGGTGAAATGTGCCGCGTCCTCGCCCCCGGCGGCCGCCTGGCCTTGCTGGAGTTCCTGCGACCGCCACCAGGGGTCGTTCCGCGGGTGGCCCTGGCGTACCTCCGGTGGCTCGTCCCGCCACTGGCCGGGCTGGCCGCGTTGAGCGGGGCAGCGTGGACGCTGGCCGCGTATCTCCCCCGGACCATCGAGGCCGCTCCAACGGTTCCAGACCTGGTGGAGGTTGTGGAGAACGCCGGGCTGCGTGTGCTCCTGATCAAGTCGCTCTTCGCCCACGTGGTGTGGCTGGTGGTGGCAATGAAACCGCTCCGCCGCCTCACCTCTGAGGGAGAGAGATGATTGGGTTTCTCAGGCGCCGCTGGCCGGGACGCCCGGCCGTCGAGGCTGGCACCCCGGATGCGGCGGAGCCGGTGGAGGGCCTCCGCCGGTGGCGCCGGCACCTGACGGTAGACAACGCTATCTTTATCGTCATGGTGCTAGTCTTGGCCTTCATTCTGGCGCGCCGCCAGGGGTTCTTCCTGTCCTCGCCCTCTGTTGAGGTAAGGATTCCGACTGAGCGCGGTGCGGTCGCGCCTGATTTCGTCCTGCCGACCCTGGCCGGACCCCCGATCCGTCTTTCGGATCATCAGGGGAAGGTCGTCCTCCTGAACTTCTGGGCCACGTGGTGCCCGCCATGCCGGGCCGAGATGCCCTCCATGGAGAAGCTCTACCGGGCGTATCGCGATCGCGGCCTGGTGATCCTGGCCGTCTCCGGCGATCGGACCGGGAGATCGGTGGTCGAATCGTTCGTCCAGGAGCGAGGAGTGACGTTCCCGATCCTGCTGGACTCGCCCGGGGAGGTGTTTGCTCAGTATGGGGTCCGCGGGCTGCCGACCAGTTACCTCCTGGACCGCCAGGGGAGGATCGTGAGCGCCGACATTGGGGCGCGAGACTGGTCCGGCAAGGCGGCCCGACAGGTGGTGGAGCGGCTGCTGGCAGAGCAGTAACCGGGACCGGCAACTTCGTGCCGCCGGTGAGGAGAGAATATGGTTTCGACCCTTGGATCCTTCACGCTGTTCCTTGGCCTGCTGTTGCTCGTCCACGGGATTGTGGCATCCCTGCTGGGCGCGCGCGGAAATCGGGAGGACTGGCTGGGCAGCGCCCGCAACGCCATGCTGGCCCACTTCGGTCTGCTCACCCTGGCCATGTTCCTCCTGGAGTACGCCCTCATCACCAGCGACTTCAGCATCCGCTACGTGGCGATGGCGAGCACCCGGGACAGCCTGGTCCGGTACAAGATCGCCGGCCTGTGGGGCTCCTTGGAGGGCTCCATCCTTCTGTGGGCCTGGATCCAAGCCCTGCTGAACGCCTTGGTGGCTGCTCGCTACGCCGACAAGCACCGCCGGCTCATGCCGTATGTCCAGGCCGTCCTCCTGGGCATATCCACGTTCTTCCAGGTCCTGACGACCTTTGGATTCAACCCGTTCGCCCGGATTTTCCCTGTGCCGGAGGACGGACGCGGTTTGAACCCCCTTCTGGAAGTAACGGACATGCTGATTCATCCGTTGCTGCTCTACACCGGGTACGTCGGGTTCTCGGTCCCCTTCGCCTTCGCCATGGCAGCCTTGATCACCGGCCACCTCTCGGAGGAGTGGCTCACCATCACCCGTCGCTGGACGGTGATCGCGTGGCTCTTTCTCACGGGCGGTGTCCTCTATGGTGGGTGGTGGTCGTATCGGACCCTGGGCTGGGGAGGCTACTGGGCGTGGGACCCGGTGGAGAACGCCTCCTTCATGCCCTGGCTCACGGGCACGGCCTTCATCCACTCGGTGATGATCCAGGAGCGAAAACGAATGCTCAGGGTCTGGAACCTGGTCCTGATCACCCTGACCTTCTCGCTGGTGATCTTCGGGACCTTCCTGACTAGGAGCGGGATCCTGGGTTCGGTGCATGCCTTCGCCGACGGTCCGGTGGGGGTCCTCTTCCTTGGATTCTTGGCGCTGATCCTCTTCTTCTCCTTCGGATGGATCGCCTACAGGTCGGACCAGCTCCGGGAGCACGGCGAGCTGGACTCCATGGTCTCGCGGGAGAGCGCCTTCCTGCTGAACAACCTGGTCCTGGTGGGGATCTGCTTCACGGTGTTCCTGGGGACGATCTTTCCCCTCCTGGCCGAGGCGATCCGGGGGACCAAGATGAGCGTGGGGACGCCCTACTTCAACCGGGTGGTGATGCCACTGGGGCTGATCCTGTTGCTCCTCATGGGGGCTGGCCCCTTGATGGCGTGGGGTCGCACTTCGCGTAACAATTTGCGGCGGAACTTCTTGAAGCCGATGTTGGTGGCGTTGCTGGGAGTGGCAATCCTCTTCGGCCTGGGGGTACGGGACATCGAGCCACTCCTGGCGTTCTTCGTATCGTTTTTCGTCATAGCAACCATCGCCTATGAGTTTTTCGTGACCACCAGGACCCGCGCCAAAAGCATGGGGGAGACTCCCCTGATTGCCTTTTTCACCCTGCTCCTCAAGAGCCGACGCCGCTACGGGGGTCTGATCGTTCACTTCGGCGTGGTGGTCGCGGTCATCGGAATCACGGTCTCTTCGTTCTACAAGCTGGAACGGGAGGCGACGCTCAAGGCGGGGGAAACACTCGCCCTTCGCCGGTATACGGTCCGCTTGGACGGCCTCAGCGCCGCCGAAAGGCCGACCCACATCCTAGTCTGGGCACGGTTGATGACCTTCAAGGACGGGAAACCTCTCCACGAGCTCATCCCCGGCCAGCGCTTCTACCCGAACCAACAAAGCCCCTTCGCCAGCGTGGATGCCCGCTACCACTGGAACGAGGACCTGTACGTCATCCTTTCGGCGTTCGAGCGGGACGGCAGCTCCGCCACGATCAAGATGCAGATCCATCCGATGATCTCCTGGATCTGGCTGGGTGGGGCGGTCATCCTGCTAGGAGTTGTTGTGGCTGTCCTCCCGGAGCGGCGGTTGAGCCTCCTGGCCGCTCGGGCTGCGGTGCCGGCAGCGGGCTCGCTGGGCTCTCGTTGAGGTGCCCGGCGCGGGACGGCTGAGACGTTGTGGCGCGCGCTGTAAGCTTCTGGAGAGGAGCTATGGGCCGTGCCTGGTGGCGGCGGTTGGCGACGTGTCACCTGGACCGACGGGGGCGGGAGGGGTGATCATGACCCGATGGAGAATCCTTGGGATTGTCTGGACCCTCGTGCGTGTGCTCGGCCTGGTGGCCATGTTGGCCCTTGGCATTGCGGGGGCAGCGGCGGCCGCCCAGGCCGAGGCTCTCCTTGAAGCGCTGGAGCGCGGACCCGGGCCCAACAAGGGCAACGCGGACGCACCGGTGACCATCGTCGAGTTCTCCGACTTCCAGTGCAGCTTCTGCCGGAAGTTCTGGCGGGAGACCTTGCCCCGGATCGAGGAGAAGCACATCCGGACCGGCAGTGTCCGGTTCGTGTACCGCCACCTGGCCATCCTGGGTCCGCCCTCGGTCCAGGCCGCCATCGCCGCAGAGTGTGCCCATGAACAAGGGAAGTTCTGGCCGTATCACGACCGGCTATTCGCCAGTGCCGGCCTGTTCGCTTTCAGCGAGAGCAACCTGAAGCGGTATGCGGAGGAGTTGGGGTTGGATACGGCCAAGTTCGGCGCCTGCCTGGATGCCGCAGGCCCGCGAGAGAAGGTCGAGCGGGAGACGGTGGTCGGACGCGCGATCGGCATGACCGGGACGCCGGGCTTCCTGATCAACGGCGGGCGGATGATCGGCGCCCAGCCCTACGAGGTGTTCGACGAGATCATCGAGGGGATACTGAAGGACGCGGGACAAGGCCAGCCCCGGGCGCGGTGACGTCCGTGTTTCCTCCGTCCCGGGGTGACTGCCGAGGGCACGGAAGGTCCGTCCTCCAGAGGAGGGTGGCGCGAGGTCGAGGATGAGCTCATTTGAGAGCGCGGGGCGGCAGGCCTGCCTGGTTATCTTCGGATTCTTGGTGGTCCTGTTGCTCGTCCTCGCCGTCGGAGTATAGACCCCAGCTCCAAGGTCAGAGCTCCTGACATGTCCCCGTACGTCCTTTGATTACGGATGTCAGGAGTTCTGAAGGTGGATTCCAATCCTTTCCGCCCCACGGATGGCCCGCGACCCTGGTCGCCAGCGTGATGCGATGGGGCCGGTTTGAACGCACCGCAGAGAACTTCGCGGGGCGCATTCCCTCCATGTGACGAATTGTCGTGGGCGGTTCAGGTCATAGCCTTGACCGTTGCCACTTTGTCGGAAAACACCACCCCTGAGGTCGATGTGCTCCGCCTTGCGGCTGCCCCGAAAGCGCCGCCCCATCGGCAGTTCAGGCCCCATCAGGGAACAGGCAGACCCTTGGCACTCTAGTTGCGGAGCCTTGATCCGTATTCCAAGGGGGATCGAATCCCAGACCCGAGATGGACTCCGGCTTGTTCGACGCTTGCTGTTGCGATCTGGAGGTGAGACGATGATGATTCGACGACTGGTCTTCGTTATGATTTTCGGAGTCGCTGTCCTGGGGGCGGTTCCTGGAAGGGTGGTGGCCGCGGAGGTGGGGAGCCGGGTGCCGGTGCCAGGGGGCGCCTGGGTGCCGGTGCCAGGGGGCGCCTTCGCCAACGTGACGGCGCCGGCGCTGAAGAAGATGCTGGAGAAGAAAGACTTCTTCTTCGCGAACGTCCACGTGCCCTACGAGGGGGAGATCGCCAAAACGGATGCCTTCATCCCCTTCGACCAAGTGGAGAAGCAGCTCCACCTGCTTCCGACCAGGAAGGATGCGAAGATCGTCCTCTATTGCATGAGTGACCGGATGAGCACCATCGCCTCCGAGACGCTGGTGCGCCTGGGTTACACCAACATCTGGAACCTGCAGGGCGGGATGGTTGAGTGGAGGAAGCAAGGCTACCCCCTGATCAGCGGCTCGGGAAAATAGCGCTGCCTGCCACAAGGTTCAATTTGAACGTGGATAATCATTGCGCAGTTTCCTGGCCCCGCCCTTTTCTGGTTTCACCAGGAGTGAACGAGGATATGTATGAACGTTCTCGTCCTTAACTGCGGGAGCGCGACAGTCAAGTTTCAGATAATCGCGATCGAGGAAACGGCGGACCGCGAGCGCCGGGAATGCCGGCTTGCCCGCGGCATGGTGGACGGGCTCGGGCCGGAAGCGCTCGTGGTCTTCGAGGGCACGAGGGGTGGGGTCCATCGTGTGGTGGCCTCCGCCCCGGATCATCGGGCGGCTGTGGAACACATCCTGGGATGGGTCTGCTCCCCCGCATCTGGCATCCCGGACATTACGAAGCCGGACGACGTCGGTGCGGTCGGCCACCGCGTCGTCCATGGCGGCTCCCGCTTCGCGCAGTCAACTCTCGTGGACGAGGACGTGTTGGCCGCGCTCGAGGCCCTGGGCGAGTTGGCGCCCCTCCACAACCCGCCCGCCGTCAGCGGCATCCTGGCAAGCCGGGAGATTCTTGGGCCGAAGACACCGATGGTGGCCGTCTTTGACACGGCTTTCCACCACACCATCCCCGAGCACGCTCACAGTTACGCGATTCCCCACGAGATGGCCCGGCGGTACGGTCTCCGCAGGTACGGCTTTCACGGGACCTCCCACCGCTATGTCACCGAGCGCTATGCCGAGATCAGGGGGACACCGCGCGATCAGGTGAACATCATCACGCTCCACCTGGGGAACGGTGCCTCCGCCACCGCCATCAAGGGCGGAAGGTCCGTGGACACTTCGATGGGGTTCACGCCCCTCGAGGGCCTGGTGATGGGCACCCGGTCGGGCGACCTCGACCCCGCAATCCTGGAGGTCTTGTCACAACGAGAAGGCCTGTCCGTGGATCAGCTCCTCACCATGCTCAACACCGCATCCGGGCTTCTGGGGCTGTCCGGTCTCAGCGCCGACATGCGAACGCTCCTGGAGGCGGCGGCCGGTCCGGAGGGCCGCCAGGCCCGGCTGGCCATCGAGGTCTTCTGTTACCGGACCAGGAAGTACATCGGCGCGTACCTGGCCGCCCTCGGGGGGGCCGACGCCATCGTCTTCACCGGGGGCATCGGGGAAAACGCGCCGGCCATCCGCGCGCAGATCTGCGCCGGCCTGGACTGGTTCGGCCTCACGCTGGACCCCGCACGGAACGGCGCGGCGGTCGGCCACGAGGCACGCATCAGCGCCGATGGGTCCCGACTTCAGGCCTGGGTGATCCCCACGGACGAGGAGCTGCTGATCGCCCGCGACACCGTCCGCTGCCTCGCCGGCGGGTCCGGCCGTCAGACGGCGGGGGGCGGTGAAGGGGTGGGAAACGCGTAAAGGAGAGCAACGATGACCGATCTGCTGTCCACCAAGGAACTCGAGCTGATAGACGCCTACTGGCGGGCGGCGAACTACCTCAGTGTGGGCCAGATCTACCTCCGGGACAACCCGTTGCTTCGCGAGCCGCTCAAGCCGGAACACATCAAGCCGCGGCTCCTCGGCCACTGGGGGACCACCCCGGGGCTGAACTTCATCTACGTGCATCTCAATCGCGTGATCACGAAGTTCGATCTCGATATGATCTATATCGCCGGCCCCGGCCACGGCGGGCCTGCTGTGGTGGCGAACGCGTACCTGGAAGGCACGTACAGCGAGCTGTATCCGAACGTCTCGCAGGACGAGCCGGGGATGGCGAAGCTCTTCAAGCAATTCTCGTTCCCCGGAGGCATCCCCAGTCACGCGGCGCCGGAGACCCCGGGGTCGATCCACGAAGGGGGCGAACTCGGGTACGCCCTCTCACACGCCTTCGGGGCGGCCTTCGACAACCCCGACCTCATTGTGGCCTGCGTGGTGGGGGATGGGGAAGCGGAAACAGGCCCGCTGGCGACGAGTTGGCACTCGAACAAGTTCCTCAACCCCGTCCACGATGGAGCCGTCCTCCCGATCCTGCATCTCAACGGCTACAAGATCGCGAATCCGACGGTCCTCGCGCGCATCGGCCGTGAGGAGCTTGAAAGCTTGTTCATCGGGTATGGCTACACGCCACATTTCGTGGAGGGCTCGGATCCCGAGGCCATGCACCAGCTCATGGCGGGCACGCTGGAGAGGGCGATCACGGAAATTCGGACCCTTCAGCAGAATGCTCGCGGCACAGGCGACTCCACGCGCCCCCGCTGGCCCATGGTCATCCTGAGGACTCCCAAGGGGTGGACGGGCCCCAAGGAGGTAGATGGCCACAAGGCTGAGGGCAGTTGGCGATCGCACCAGGTGCCGTTGGCCGATATCGCCACGAAGCCCGGTCACGTCACGCTGCTGGAGTCGTGGATGAAGAGCTACCGGCCCGGAGAACTGTTCGACGAAACGGGGGCACTCATCCCACGCCTCAGGGAACTGGCGCCCAAGGGGACCCGCCGCATGGGGGCCAATCCGCACGCCAACGGGGGCATTCTCCTCAAGGACCTGAGGATGCCAGATTTCCGAAACTACGCGGTCGAAGTTTCGAAGCCGGGGACCGGCTTCGCCGAAAGCACGCGGGTCCTGGGGGGCTTTCTTCGTGACGTCATGAAACTCAACATGGAGAGCAAGAATTTCCGTGTGTTTGGGCCGGACGAGACGGCGTCGAACCGCCTGGGGGCCCTCTTCGAGGTCACGAATCGAGCGTGGGTGGCCGAGCGGAGCCCCGAAGACGACCACCTGGACCCTCAGGGTCGCGTAATGGAGATCTTGAGCGAACACACCTGCCAGGGCTGGCTGGAAGGGTACCTGCTCACCGGCCGCCACGGGTTCTTCTCGTGCTACGAGGCGTTCATCCACATCGTAGACTCGATGTTCAACCAACACGCCAAGTGGCTCAAGGTGACGAAACAGGAGATCCCCTGGCGCCGGCCGATCGCGTCCCTCAACTACCTGCTGACCTCCCACGTGTGGCGGCAGGACCACAATGGGTTTTCGCACCAGGATCCCGGATTCATTGACCATGTGGTCAACAAGAAGGCCGAGGTGATTCGGGTGTACCTCCCGCCCGATGCCAACACGTTGCTCTCGGTGGCCGACCATTGTCTCCGAAGCCGGGACTACGTCAACGTCATCGTGGCGGGGAAGCAGCCGGCGCTGCAGTACCTCGACATGGAGGCGGCGATCAAGCACTGCACGGCCGGCATCGGGATCTGGGAGTGGGCGAGCAACGATCGAGGAGCGGAACCCGAGGTGGTGATGGCGTGTGCGGGAGACATTCCCACCCTGGAGACGCTGGCGGCCGTCTCGTTGCTGCGCGGCTACGTGCCCGACCTGAGGATTCGGGTGGTGAACGTCGTCAACCTGATGAAGCTCCAGCCGGCCAGCGAGCATCCCCACGGACTGTCGGATAAAGACTTCGACACCCTCTTCACGACCGACAAGGCCATCATTTTCGCCTTCCACGGCTACCCCTGGCTGATCCATCGCCTGACCTACCGGCGGACGAATCACAAGAACCTCCACGTCCGGGGCTACAAGGAGGAGGGGACGACGACGACCCCCTTCGATATGGTGGTCCGGAACGACCTGGATCGGTTCCACCTGGTAGCCGATGTGATCGACCGCGTGCCGCGGCTCGGGTACATGGCGGCGTATGCCAAACAGGCGATCCGGGACAAGCTGATCGAGCACCGGGAGTATATCCAGCGGGTCGGCGAGGACCTGCCGGAGGTGCGCGACTGGGTGTGGAGCGAAGGATGAGAGAGAGGCAGGTTCACCCGCCGGCCGGCAAGCCAGCCCCTCGACACGGCGGCAGGAGATCACACATGCCCAAGAGGAAACAGAGCGCATCGTCAGCCCCGACCATCAACCCCGAGTTCCTCACGGAGCTCGCGCTGGACCTGCGCTGGTCGTGGAACCACAGCGCCGACGAGCTGTGGGCCCAGCTCGAGCCGGAGCTCTGGGCCCTCACGCACAACCCCTGGGTCGTGCTGCAGACGGTCTCGCGGACCACGCTCCAGCAGGTCCTGGCCCGCCCGGAGTACCGGGACCGGGTCGAGACGCTCCTGCGTGACAGGCGCGAGTACTTGGCCTCCACGGCCTGGTTCCAGGGCAGTCGCCCCCAGGCGCCCCTCACCGGGGTCGCCTACTTCAGCATGGAGTTCGGCCTCAGCGAGGCCCTGCCCATCTACTCCGGCGGGCTCGGCAACGTGGCCGGCGACCAGCTCAAGGCGGGGAGCGACCTCGGCGTCCCGGTGACCGGCCTCGGCCTCCTGTACCAGCAGGGCTACTTCCGCCAGGCCATTACAGTAGACGGCGGCCAGGAGGCGCTCTACCCGTACAATGATCCGGGGCAGCTCCCCATCAGCCCGGTGCGGGACGCGAGCGGCGAGTGGCTCCGGTTCGCCCTCCCACTGCCGGGCTATAAGGTCTGGCTACGCGCCTGGCAGGTGCAGGTGGGGCGGCTCAGGCTCTACCTGCTGGACAGCAATGACCCGGCGAACCCGCCGGCCATCCGCGCCGTCACCAGCGAGCTGTATGGCGGCGGACCGGAGCTGCGCCTCCGGCAGGAGCTGGTGCTGGGGATCGGCGGCTGGCGGCTGCTGCGGGCCCTCGGCCTCCAGCCCGAGGTCTGCCACTTGAACGAGGGGCACGCGGCCTTCGCCGTGCTCGAGCGCGCCCGAACCTTCATGGAGGACAGCGGCCAGCCCTTCGATGTGGCCCTGGCGGTCACGCGCGCCGGCAACCTCTTCACCACGCACACCCCGGTGGCCGCAGGCTTCGATCGCTTCCCCCCGGCCAGCATCGAGCGGTACCTCCGGCGCTACGCCGAGCGGGACCTGGGCATCGGGTTCCGCGATCTCCTGGCGCTCGGCCGGGAGAACGCCGCGGACCCGGATGAGCCGTTCAACATGGCCTACCTCGCCCTCCGGGGCAGCGGCGCGGTCAACGGGGTGAGCCGGTTGCACGGCCAGGTGAGCCGCCGGCTCTTCCGGGGCTTCTTCCCCCGGTGGCCCGAGGCGGAGGTCCCGGTCGGCCACGTGACCAACGGGGTGCACGTCCCCACGTGGGACTCCGCCGAGGCCGACGCGCTCTGGACGCAGGCCTGCGGCGCCGATCGTTGGCGCGGCACCCTGGACACCGTCGAGCGCGACATCTGCTGCGTGCCCGACGCCGAGCTGTGGGCCCTGCGCGGGGCCGGCCGCCAGGCCCTGATCGACTACGCCCGCGAGCGGCTGGCGCAGCAGTTCGCGGTGACGGGAGCTTCTGAGGAGGAGCTGGCGCGCGTGCGTGAGCACCTCGACCCCGAGGCGCTCACCCTGGGCTTCGCCCGGCGCTTCGCGACCTACAAACGCCCGAACCTGCTGCTGCGCGACCCGGAGCGGCTGCTGCATATTCTGAACGACCCAGAGCGACCGGTGCAGCTCATCCTCGCCGGAAAGGCGCACCCCGCCGATGGGGCCGGGCAGGCGATGATCCGGGAGTGGTTCCGGTTCCTCCGCCGTCCCGAGGCGCACCGGCGGGTTGTGTTCCTCCCCGATTACGACCTGCTCCTGGCCGAGCACCTCGTCCAGGGCGTGGACCTGTGGATCAACACACCGCGCCGACCCTGGGAGGCCAGCGGGACGAGCGGCATGAAGGTGCTGGTCAACGGCGGCCTCAACCTGTCCGAGCTGGACGGTTGGTGGGCCGAGGCGTACGCGCCCGAGGTGGGCTGGGCGCTGGGCGACGGCCAGGAGCACGGCGACGACCCCGCCTGGGACGCGGCGGAGGCGGAGGCGCTCTATACCCTGCTCGAGTGCGAGATCGTCCCGGCGTTCTACACCCGGGACACCGGGGGCATTCCTACAGCCTGGGTCGCCAGGATGCGCGAGAGCATGGCCCGCCTGACCCCCCGGTTCTCCGCCAACCGCGCGGTGCGCGAGTACACGGAGCAGTACTACCTGCCGGCCGCGGCGGCATACCGGAAGCGGGCGGCCGACAAGGGGGCGCTGGGGGCGCAGGTGCTCGCCTGGCGGCGCGAACTCGCCGCGCACTGGCCCGAGGCGCGCTTCGGGGCGGTCCGCGTCGAGACGCGCGACGACCAGCACCAGTTCACCGTCCAGGTCCACCTCGGCGGCCTGGACCCGGAGGCGGTCCGCGTGGAGCTGTTCGCCGACCCGATGGATGGCGGGAAGCTCGTGCGCCAGGCGATGGCGCGCGGCCGGAAGCTGGACGGGCCAGACAACGGCTACGAGTATACCGCCAGCGTCCCCGCCTCGCGGAGCGCCGGCGACTACACGCCGCGGCTCGTCCCGCATCACCCGGACGCCGCGGTGCCGCTGGAGGCGGCCGAGATCCTCTGGCAGCGGTGACCGAACCAACGCCGGCCGCGCCGGCGCACGAGAGGGAGAAGTCATGAGCACCAGTCAACTCGCCCTTACACACAGGGCCACGCTGATGGAAACCGCCAAGGAAACCGGCCAGCTCATTCATTGGCCGACCATTCCCACGCTGGCGCTCTTCCCCCTGATCGTGTGGGCCTACGTCCGGCTGGCGCGGAAGGAGGAGGCCCAGATGGTCGAGCGGTTCGGCGACGAGTACCTGGCGTATGGCCGTCAAGTGCCCAGGTTCGTTCCACGCCGCGGAGAGTGGCGACGGCTGCTGGAGGAGACGCGGACTTCCACTGGGGACCGGCCCTGAACGAGCGAAGCGTGTCAAGGAGGCTCAGCATGGTCAAGGATCCCGTGTGTGGGATGGAAATCGAGGAGGGGAAGGCCCACGCCAAGCGGGAGCACGGCGGGCGGACCTTCCATTTCTGTTCGGCGAA
>JACPAT010000008.1 GCA_016180655.1 Candidatus Methylomirabilota bacterium
TTGCAGGGGCGACGTCTCGCTTCCACTCCGCCGGGACACGAAGGCCATGGCGCTCAGATTGGTCGTAAGCTGGCACGGCGCCGCCGCCCCGATGATCCCGAACAAAAACACCGAGACCATCGGGACGTTGACCTGATCCGCCAGTGCGTTGACAGGGCCGCTGAGCCCAGCACTGACCCGACTCAGGATGATGTACCAGGAGTCCATGGCCTCAGAAGAACCATCGATAGATCAGCAGACCTGCTCCTGCCAGGAGCAGCAACCAGGTGGACGGTCAGATGTGGATCTTCTTCACGATGACGCTCCTTCCGAGTCCGAGGAATCACGGGGGCTGCCGCCGTCCGAGGGCGAATCCGAGACACCTCGGGCGTCGGATATCACAACCGACAAGTCGGGAAGGGGATCAGGCGATCGGGGGCGGCGCCCGGATACTCCAGGCGGCGCCAGGACGGAGCGTGTCCGGCGTCCAGGCAGCGATTGGAGTGAGGTCATCTGGCACCAGCGTTGTCAAGCCGGGGAAACCCGGTTCGAGGACCAGTCCCGGGGAAAATTCTTTGGACCCAAAGGCCTTGGAGCAGAGGGTCGGGAACTGGGTACCTCCCTGGCAGGCGTGGGCTTCCAGCGCGAGGGCCAGGCTGGCGAGCGGGGCGCACAGCAGAAACGCCACGGCCAAACCCAGGACCGGCAGTGCATGACGGAGTGGCCTTGTGCGGCGGTCTCTCACCCGGCTCATGATGTGCTCACTCTACTCAGGGAACCTTGAAAGGTCAATGGGAAGCTTGCCGCCGCACGCCCAGGACGCCCACACGAAACCGCCTCCTCGTCGTGGCGATCGGCTCCATGGTGGTCGTAGGTCAATGCCCGCGCGAAGGTGGAAGGTCCTCGGGAAGGGAGGGGGGGATCGAATGAAGGTGAACCCCAGGGACTGGAGGGGCCTCAGCAGGAATGCTTTTTCAGCTCATCGTACTCGACGATCCACAGGTTCAGGTGAAGGTGCCGCTCGTCGAGGTGGAAATAGAGCTTCTGGGAGGTCCGAAAGCGGAGAGTGATCTGGCCAGAAGGCTCACTCAGGAGGATGGGGTTCTCTCCTTGAGGGTTGTTGGCCAGCCAGACCACGCCGGGCGCCTCGTCCCCCCGGCTCTGGAGTTGGTAACGAAACGTGATGGCGGTCGCGCCCCGAGGCACGGCCTGCGAGAGATCCATCTCCTTGAACACCTCGTCCCTTCCTCAGATCCTCCGGAGACCGGAGGGCATGGCGCCCCGATAGGACCAGTCCAGTAGCTCCATGGGGTGGACCACCCGGATGCCCAACCCGCGCTCTTTGAGCCCCCGTTCGATCTGGAACGTGCAGCCGGGGTTCGCACTCACGACCACCTCGGCGCCCGTCTCCTTGATCCGATCGATCTTGCGGTCCAGAAACTTCTGGGCGACCTCCGGGTGAAAGACATTGTATACCCCGGCGCTGCCGCAACAGAAGTCCGATTCTGCGAGCTCGACGAGTTGGAGTCCGGGGATGGCCTTCAGGAGGTTCCTGGGCTGCTGCCGAACCTTCTGCCCGTGAGCCAGGTGACAGGCGTCGTGGTACGTGACCTTCAGGGGCAACTCGCGGAGGCGGCCGTTCGCCGGGGTCTGGGCGAAAAGCTCGGAGGTGTCCCGCACCTTCTGGCTGAAGGCCTCGGCCCGCGTGCGATAGACCGCGTCGCTGTGGAGCAGCTCCCAGTATTCCTTCATGACCGAGCCGCACCCCGCCGCGTTGACGACGATGAAATCCACCCCGGCCCGCTCGAAGGTGTCGATGGTCCTGCGGGCAAAGGCCTTCGCATGCTCCCGCTCCCCCTCGTGCACGAGCAACGAACCGCAGCACCCCTGCTCCCTCGGGGTCACCACCTCGAAGCCGTTTTCCGCCAGGGCGCGGGTAGTTGACGCATTAACCTGGGGCAGGAAGAAACGCTGGACGCAGCCCGCCAGGAATCCCACCCGTGCCCGCTTTTGGCCCCGGGCCGGCAGCACCTCCGGTAGCTCCTTGCGCAGCCGCTGGTCGGGGATCGGGGGCAGGAGGGCCTCCATCTTCCCCAGTCGGCCGAAGAGGCTCAGAACCCCCGAGGCCCGGACCAGCCTCTGGAGGCCCGACTGTTGGTAAAACCGGAGGAGGCCCGTGAGGGTCTCCAGGCGATCCAGGTCGGTGAAGGTCCGGAGGACGTGGTCGCGGAACCGCTTCTCGGCCGGGGGATACTGGTAGTTCCGCTCGATCTGCCCCCGCGCCGCCTCCATGAGGAAACCGAACTTGACGCCCGAGGGGCAGGCGGTCTCGCAGGCGCGGCAGAGCAGGCACAGGTTCATGTGCTCGACGAAGCGATCGGTGATCTTCGACCGCCCCTCGCTGATCGCCCGCGTGAGGTAGATCCGGCCCCGCGGGTTGTCCATCTCGTTTCCCAGGACCAGGTAGGTCGGGCACGTGGGCAGGCAGAAGCCGCAGTGCACGCAGTCGAGGTAGATCTCGGTATCGGGCGGATCGATCCGGTCGAATCCCCCCGCAGCGATCGTGTCCGCCGCCGGCCCAGTCATCTCAGAGTCCCCCCACGAATCGCCCCGGGTTCAAGATGCGCTGCGGATCGAATTGCTCTTTCAGGCGCTGCATCAAGGAAAACGCACTTCCCGCCGGGCCCCAGACGTCCACCCGGGCCTTGACCTCGGGGGGCGCCTCCAGGACGACGAGGCTTCCCCCCGCCTCCCGGGTGAAGGCCCTGAGCGTGTTCACGGCCTCGGCCACCCCCTGCGGGAACCCTTCGGGCCGATCCCCGCACAGGGAGTAGCGCAGGATACCGGACCCGGCCTCGGCAACGATCCCGAGGCGGAGGCCGGCCCTGGTCGCCACCTCTTCCCCCTTCCTCACCGCCTCGGACACCTTGGCCAGGAGGACGCTGGCCTTCAGAACGGCCCGCTGGCCGTCGCCGAAGGTGAAGTTCCGGACGGCCCGCCAGAAGCCGTGGTGGGTGTCCCCGTCCAGGACGTGTCCGTGGAGGCCCCCGCCGTTCCCACACAGGGTTCGCAGCGCCGCGATCTGGGCGTCCACCGCCTCCGGGACGCTGCCGATCGCGACCGCCAGTCCGTACTGTCCCGCCTGCCACGGGAGCCCGATCTGCCCGGCGATCTGCCGCGCCGCCTCGCGGTCCAGCAGTTCCACCGCGTTGGGGACCAGGCTGGAATCGAGGAGTTGGGTGATAACCCGCTGCTCGGACTCGACGGCAGGGAAGGCGGCCAGGTACGTCTTCTCCGCGGGGGGAATCGGGTAGAGACGGAAGGTGGCCTCCGCGAGGATCCCCAGGGTGCCCAGGGCGCCGACGTGCATCTTGGGGATGTCGTACCCCGTCACGTTCTTGACGACCTTGGCGCCTCCCTTGGTGATCTTCCCGTCCGCGTGGACCACCCGGGTGGCGATCAGAAAATCGCGGGCGGCCCCGTACCGGAACCGCCTGGGGCCGCTCGAATTCGTGGCCAGGACCCCGCCGACGGTGGCCCGATCCGCGTACGGCGGGTCCAGCGCGATCCACTGGCCTCGCTGCCCCAGGATGGCCTGGGCATCCTTCAGGAGCATCCCCACCTGGAAGGTGGCGGTCATGTCCTCCGGCACGTAATCTACCAGCGCGTTCAGCCGGGAGAGGCCGACGACGATGTCCAACCGCTCGGGGACGCCGCCCAGTGCGACCTTCGTCCCACTCCCCCAGGGGGCGACCCCCAGGCGTTCAGCCGAGGCGAAGGCGATGACGGCCGAGAGTTCCTCCACGGAGCCCGGGAACGTCACGGCCCTGGGGATCTTGCCGTCCACGGCATGGGCCGACGCACCTGGACCCGCGACGACGTGTTCTGGGCCGAGGATCGCGCCGAGGCGCTGGATCAGGATGTCCTCGGACAGCATGGGGGTCTCCTAGGAGTGGCCGAGCACCTTTTCCACGATGCCGCGCTGCCCCGACGGCCCGGCCTTGACGTCCTTCGCTCCCGTCGGGAAGATCTTCCCGGGGTTGAGGACGCCATCGGGGTTGAAGACCCGCTTGACTTTCTTCATCGCCTCCAGATCATCCTCGGTGTACATGAGGGGCATGTATTCCCGCTTCTCGCGGCCGACCCCGTGCTCGCCGGTGATGCTGCCCCCCATGCCGATGCAGGCCTTCATGATCTCCGACCCCATCTCTTCGGCCTTGTGCAGCTCTCCTTCGTTTCGGGAGTCGTACAGGATCAGCGGATGGAGGTTCCCGTCTCCGGCGTGGAAGACGTTGGCGACGCGGAGGCCGTACTTCTTGCTGAGGTCGGCGATGTAGGCCATGATCTGCGGCAGCTTGGTCCGCGGGATGACCGCGTCCTGGACGTAGTAGTCGGGGCTGATCTGCCCCATGGCGGCGAAGGCGGCCTTCCTGCCTTTCCACAGCAGTAGCCGCTCGGCGTCGTCCTTGGCCAGGCGGACTTCACGGACGTGGTTCTTCTCGCAGACCTCCGTGATGGGGTGGACCAGGGCTTCCACCTCCGCCCGCGGCCCGTCCACCTCGACCACCAGGACCGAACCGGCGTCCAGGGGATAGCCTGCCCCCACCCCTTTCTCCACCGCCTGGATGGCGTTGTTATCCATCATCTCGATGGAGACCGGGACGATGCCCGCCGCCACGATGCCGGAGACCGCGTTGGACGCGTCCTCGAGGTTCTCGAAGACGGCCATCAGCGTCTTCACCGCCTCGGGCTTCTTCATGATGCGGGCGATCACCTTCGTGGCGATCCCAAAGGTTCCCTCCGAGCCGACGAAGACGCCGACCAGGTCGTAGCCGGGCGTGTCGAGCGTCTTTCCGCCGAGTTGGACGAGCTCGCCGTCGGGCAGAACGACCTCGAGGCCCAGGATGTGATTTGTGGTGACGCCGTACTTGGGGGTCCGCACGCCCCCGGAATTTTCGGCCACGTTTCCCCCGATGGAGCAGGCGAGCTGGCTGGCCGGGTCGGGGGCGTAGTAATAGCCTCGGGCGGCGATGGCGTTCGTGAGCCATACGTTGATCACGCCAGGCTCCACCACCGCCCGCTTGTTCTCGTAGTCGATCTCCAGGATGCGGTTCATCCGGTTAAGCCCGATCAGGACACCTCCCTCCAGAGGCAGGGCACCTCCCGAAAGGCCCGTCCCCGATCCCCTCGCCACGAAGGGGACTTTCTCCCGGTGGCAGACCTTCACGACTTCGGCCACCTGCCCCGCCGAATTGGGGAGGACGACCACATCCGGCATGGCCTTGAAGATGGTCAGGCCATCCGTATCGTAGACCCGCAGCTCGTCCTCCTCGCAGATGACCGCGTTCGGCCCGACGATTTTCCCGAGCTCACGGACGATGCGTGCTTTGTCCTTCAGCATGGGAGTCTCCAGAGTCTTCGCTTTTCCTGGGGGGTCCTTTTCGAAGAGCGTGAAAGGGGACGGAAAACCTCTGGTTTCTCGGATCATGGAATTTCCCTCACAGATTTGTCAAGTCATTTCATGGGAGCCCTCAAACGGGAGGACGCCCCTCGCGTTCCATTTGCGAACGGAGGAACGGTTGACTTTTTTCACGTGTCCAACGCCATCGGATGCCTGCCTTTCTCCGAATGGGCTCGTGCGGATAGCGAAAGGGGACAAGGGAATGGCCGGTCCCACCCCGGACGGTTCGACCCCCGGGTTGGAGGGCGGCGGCGCATTGCCCACCGAGGGAAGCCTGGTGAAATTAGGGACAAAAACGGTCTGAAAAAGGCTTGACAATTTCGAGTATCCCGAATAGCGTGAGAATCGTTCGGGCAAGAGGATCGGCCGGATGGCGGAGGGATGGCGTGGGATCACGGGGCGTTCGGGGGAGGCCCGTGGTTCCATCGCCTCGGCTGATCGGACCGGACGAGAAACGGTTTTTTTCAGGGAGGGGGAAAGAAAATGGCTGAGGAGACGAGTCGTCGAGATTTCTTGAAATCCTTGGGTGTCACTGTTGGAGGTGCTGCTGTTGCCGCTTCGGCAGGGATCGTGTCCGGGCCGTCAAAGGCCGAGGCCCAGCAGCCGAAGGGAACCATCCCCGACAAGCCGTACAAGATCGGCCACATGACGTTCTTCACCGGCGCAGCGGCGGTGCTCGGGGAGCCCTCGTACAAGGGGCACATCCTGGCCGCCGAAGAGATCAACGCGCAAGGGGGTCTGCTGGGAAAGCGGAAGATCGAGACCATCAAGGCGGACGAGGCGGCCGGCACCGACGCCAACGTCAAGGAAATGCGGCGGATGAAGCTGTCCGAGAACATTGACCTGTTCACCGGGGTCATCTCCAGCGGCAACACCCCGGCCCTCGGCCCTGTCGCCGAGGAACTGAAGCTCCTGACCATCTTCGTGGACGGGTGCACGGATTTCCTCTTCGACAAGGCGGTCCCGAATCCCCACTACATCTTCCGGATCACCAACATGCAGTCGGCGGACGGCGTGACCGCCGCGGTCGCCACCGCCATGACCTGGCCCAAGGTGAGGAAGATCGCCCACATCCATCCCGACTACTCCTACGGGCGGAACGCCTTCGATCATTTCACCGTGGCCACCAACAAACTCATTCCCGGCACCAAGGTGGTCTCCGAGGGATGGCCAAAGCTGGGGACGACCGACTTCACCTCTCACATCACCAAGGCAATCTCCGCCAAGCCGGACCTCCTGGTCTCCTCGGTCTGGGGAGGCGACTACGTGGCCATGTACAAGCAGGCCCTGCGGTACGACCTGTTCAAGAAGATGAAGTTCACGAGCATGATCGCCTTCGGGGTGGCGCCCCACGCCATCGGGAAGGACCACCCGGAGGGCATCATCGGCGGCATCCACTCCAACTACTACTGGAACTTCCCGCCATCCAACAGGTGGCCGCCAAACGAGACGTTCGTCAAGAAGTACTACGACCGGTGGAAGGAGTACCCGAACTTCCAATCCGAGGGCGCCTACACGACGCTCTACCTGCTGAAGCAGGCCATTGAGAAGGCGAACAAGTTGGCGGGCGGGTGGCCGGACGATGAGGCGATCATCCCCATGCTGGAAGGCGCGTCCATCGCGGGTCCCGCCGGCTATCTCCACATCCGCGCCGACAATCACCAGGGGTACAAGGACGCCGTGACGGGCTTCAGCATGAACTCGCCGGACCTCCCGTTCCAGATCCTGGATCCCAAGAAGATGATCACCATCCCGATCCGGAACATCACCGCGCCTCCGGGGTGGCCGAAGGGAGAGCCGACCTCGACGTACACGTGGATCGAGAAAACCTGGCCGAAGGTCGCGTAGCGTTCAGCCGATCTTCCCGCTGCCAGGATCTGCCCCCCGGGTACCAGGAACACTGCCCCGGGGGGCAGGTTTATGTTTCGGGGACCACCGAGCCCCAGGATGGGGCGCAACTCCACGACGATCAAGGGGGTGGCCGCCGGGTTCGAGCGGGCGGCCGACGCCCCCTCAACCGAGAAGCCCCGGCGGTCGAGTTATGAGGCCCAAGGCCTTCCCGCTCCTCATCCTATTACTGAGTTCGTTGTTACCCACCCGTGCGGGAGCGGATCATCCGCTGCCGTTCACTCCCTCCTACTACCCGCACGAGATCCGGATCCAGACGGTCGATCCATCCGCGGCGGCGAAGCTCTTCGCCACCCACTCCATCCACGCCTATGTCGGAGGGGATCTGTGGGCGAAGGGAGAGGTCCCTGCCGGATTGAAGCACGTCGAGTCGCTGGGGGCATACCTGGCGGTGACATTCAACACCGGGTCGAAGGCCTGGAGTGACCGGGACAGCCGATGCGCCGGCGCAGGGAAATTGGTGGGCGCGCTGGCCACGGAGCCGGGGCCCTATGTCTTTCATCCCTATCCCGTGACCCCTTTCCACATGGATTACCTCCAGCAATTCGACCTGGCCGATTCGGCAAGGAAGCTGTATGCATCCCGGCCCGCCGTCGGCGCGTCGGGCCTCGGCCTGAGGGTTCGGCCCAAGGGGAACCTCGCCGAGAAACTGGTGCCATCGGCCTGGCGAGGAAACGGGCAGGGGTGGGACGCGACCGTCGAGGAAATCGACGCCCAGAACCTCGTCTCCTCCGCCCGGATCAGCCTGAACGGCTGGCTGGGTCCACCCTGGATCAAGGAGGGCTGGTTTCACGCGTATCTCCTCCTTGCCCGGTCAGTCACCGACGAGAGCGCAAAGCGGGACATCGACGCCCTCTACCAGCAACTGGTGACGGGGGCCTACGGCGGGGCAGCCGAGCAACTCACTCTGGAACGGCGGCTGGTCTCCCTCCTCCTCGGCGGCTGTGAGCGCATCATCGTCGGCTATACGGTGATGCGCGAGTACTTCAACGACTCGGATTACACCGAGGGGATCGAAAACGTCGCCTACGACTCCCAGGCTGGCGTCGCCTCACCGATCTTCATCCGGACGGTGAAGCTGAAAGATTACCTGTGGAACGGGTGGCTGCGGTTGGGGGTCGCGGGGAAACATCGAGCCGCCTGGAACCCCTTGGGCGGTTTCTCCGACGTCCAGGGGCGTCTGATCTGGTCCGCCGTGAGCGACCCCGCGGTAATCCCTGCCCCCTATAGCGCAGGCTGGGTCGCCAACCGGGTGACCGCAACCCTCACAACTGGGGATTCGCCTTCCGGAGGTGTCGAGGTTCCGCCGGATGCCCTCATCCCCGAGCCGGGGACTGGGGTGCTCCGACCGGTCGGGGACGGGAGGACTGCGAGAGCGAAGATTGTCTACCGCGTCCTGGCGTCATCCTTTCACGACACGACCCAAATGACGGTAGCCGATGTCCTCTATCCCTTCATCTTTTCGTACCGCTGGGGCGTGAGACACCCGCAGAACCGGAATGAATATGATCCCTCCATCGAGGCCTCCACCGCGTTGGTGAGGGCGTGGCTCCAAGGGGTCCGGGTCGTCCGGGTGGAGACAGAGGTCAAGCGCTTCGAGGAGGCGAACGTCACCTACCAGGTTCCCGTCGCCGAGGTGTACCTGAGATACGCATTGCCGGATGCTCAGCAGACCGCCGCGGTGGCTCCTTTCTGGTCCACTCTCCCGTGGCATCTCATCGTCCTGATGGAGGAGGCGGTCAAGCGCGGCGTCGCCGCCTTCTCCCGGGAGGAGGCGGAGCGTCGGGGTGTCGCGTGGCTGGACCTAGTCAGGGATCGCACGGTGAAGCATCGTTTGGCGGGCCTGCTGAAGGATTTTGTGCGCCAGGGGTATGTGCCCAACGCGCTGAAGGGATTGGTCACGGTTGCCGAGTCGAGGGCGCGGTGGGCCGCCCTCAGACGGTTCTATGAAAAGCACGGCCACTTCCTCGTCACCAACGGGCCGTACCGGCTGGACCGGTGGTCCGAGGGTTTGGCCGTCCTCCAGGCATTCCGGGATTTCACGTATCCGTTGACGATGGGGGCGTTCGACCGGTATCCCATCCCGCGGAGGGCCTACATCTCGACGGTTTCCCTGCGGGATGACCGGCTGGACGTCCAGGCCGAGGTCGAAAGAGTCATGAAGTATCAGCGAACCTACACCATCCTCAGAGAGCCCCTCCGGAGCCAGTCGCCGGACGGGGAGGCCGAAGAGATTCCGGTCTGCCGCTTTGTGGTCGTGACCCCCGGCGGAGACCTCGTCAGCGCCGGGAGCGCGTCATTCGACAAGGCCGGGTTCTTCACCGTCGACCTCCGGGGGAAATTGAAGCCGGGTCCGTACAGCGTCATGGTGGCACTGTATCTGGGTGGCAACACCGTCAACCCGGACGTGAAGGTGGTCCCGTATCAGGCGGAGGGCGCGTCATGACTCTCAGCTTGACTCGG
>JACPAT010000009.1 GCA_016180655.1 Candidatus Methylomirabilota bacterium
AGGTGGAGGAGATCGCCGAATGGTTGCGTGAGAAGTCGGCTGCCTGAATAGTTCTGGCTCGGCTCTGCCTGGGGGCGATCGTCTGGGGAGGCTGATTTCATAGAACCCCACGGCCCCTCCCGGGAGCCGGAGGGGCCGTGGGGACGGCGGTGAGTCAGCGGGCCTATTTCCCGTCGCGTTCGAAGGTGGTCTTGTACTTCTTGTTCAAGTCCTCGATGCCGTCAATGTACTTGATGGTGCTCCAAGTGGCGCGGGCGGCGCCCCGCATGGCGTAGTACAGGGTCTCCATGAGTTCATCCTCGGTGGCGCCGGCTTGCTTCGCGGCCGCGAAGCGTCCTGGCACTCAGCTTGTACAGCCGGCCGCGGCCATGGCGGCCATGGCGACCAACTGCGTCGTCTTCGGATCCAGCGCCCCCTCGCGGTAGAACACGCCCGCAAACTCCTTCATCGCTCCCATCTAATCCTCCTTCTGTGGGTGAAGTGTCCCGCCCATTTGGGCCGGGTCATTATACTCGATGAAGGTCCAGTTGCAAGGCTGGCTGTGGGGCGATCTCCTGGGCGCCCCAGCCGATTGATACTTATCCGCATTCCCGGACATGCGGCAGAAAGGCATTGTGGGACCCTGCGATCCGGGCAAAAATGCGCCACCTGATTACCCCGTCCAGCAGAGGCAGGGGAACGCCGGGACCCAGGTGAATCGGATCGAACAGGATATCTCCCACGGGAGTGTCCTGGACCGTGGGCGATGAACGCCTGGGCGACCACGACAGAAGCTGCCACGGGAAATGGGGGATGCTCGGGATTCTGATCAGACGTGGCTGGAATGATGCGATGTCACGGTCGCTGGCCTCCCTGGAAAGGATAGGGGATCTGGGTCATGGGGGCCGCATATGTCGTGCCTTAGGTCGTACAAACTCCGGGCCCAGTAAGAAGAGTTTGTTCTCTTTCCGCTGAAGTCTGGGTATCATAAATGGAGTGCTCGGTGGTCTGCTTCCACATCCCAGGTATGCTTAGAGTCGGCTCCGTAGACCATCCTGTTCTTCTTCCCGCCCCGGTGGGGCCAGAACGAAACACGACGGAGGCGTAATCACATGGAGGGGGAAGCGATGACTGGCAAGGCTTGCGGATTGCGCGGTTTCGTGTGGGGTCTAGTGTCTCTCGCCGTCATCCTCGGGGGCTGCGCCGCACTCGGCCTGGCACCTCCCGAGGTGGCGGGTCCCCGGCTGTTTACCTTCCCGGGGGATTGGACCAAGGTGCCGGCCAAGACGGTCACGCTCTTCTATCCCGGCCAGGCCTCCTGGGAGTTCCTGACGAGCAACGATCACCCGGGGGCCCCCGCGCTCGAGGCCGGCTGCACCGGCTGTCACGCGGGCCAGGAGAAGACCCTGGGGGGCAAGCTGGTGCAGGCGGGTCCCCGCGAGGCGGACCCCATCCCCGGCAAGGCGCCCAGCATCGACCTGACGGTGCGCGCGGCTTACGACGCCGAGTTCATCTACTTCCAGTTCCGCTGGGCCACCGCCACCCCGCACGCCATCCATACGCTGTGGCGCTATGACGGGAAGCAGTGGGTGGCCTGGGGGGGACCCAAGCCGGATGCGACCAAGAAGGGGATCCCGCCCAGCTACGAGGATCGGCTGGCGGTCCTGCTGGATGATCCGGACAACGTCCCCGCCTTCGATGGGTCGGCAGCCACGTTCTCGCAGGTCGGCTGCTGGATGACGTGTCACACCAGCATGCGGGCGATGCCCAAGGACGTTCCCCGGAATGCCATCGAGCCCCACCCATACTGGGGGCGCCAGGGCCGAAAGGTGGGGGACATCCGGAAATACCTGCTCATCAGCCGGACCGCGCGCGACGAGGCCGGCGCCTGGGACAAGGTCAAGCCGGCGGCCGAGCTGACCCGGCTGAAGGCCGCGGGGAAATTCCTCGATCTCTGGCAGTGGCGGGCGGCCCGCTCCAACGGGGTGGGCTACACCAGCGATGATTGGGTCCTCGAGTACCGGAACGGGGACGCCGGCCGGGCCCCCTTCTTCAGTCGCCCCAAGCCGGAATTCATGTACAACGAGAAGGTCGTCGGTTTCCGGGCCATCCCCGAGGCGGACCTCCCGGCCCGGATGGGCCAGGCCGCCCTGATCGAGGGCAAGAACGCGGTGCCGCTTGATCCCAACGCCAGGTTCGCCGTGGGGGATCTGTTGCCGCAATACCTCCAGAGGGAGCCGCAGGGGAGCGGCGCGGACGTGCAGGCCTCCGGGCGCTACGCGGACGGCCACTGGGTGGTGGAACTCCGGCGCAAGCTGAACACCGGGAACGCCGATGACAAGGTCCTGCGGCCTGGGAAGGCGTATCCGGTCGGCTTCTCGATCTTCGACGACACCGTCTCCAACCGGCGGCACTACGTGACCTTGCCCCTCACCGTCGGCCTCGGGGTGGATGGGGACGTGAAGGCGGTGAAGGTCGGGCCGTGACGTCGGGTGGGTCCAAGGCAGATGCCATCGGCCAGAGGTGCGTGAGGGAAATGTCATGGCATGGAATAGACGCGAATTCCTGAAGGCATCTGCGGCCGCGGGAGCCGCTTCGGCCCTCGGGCTCGATCTCCTGGTTCCGCCGGAGGCCCAGGCCCAGGCCGTCGTCGTGGACAGGTGGCAGAAGGCCCCCTGCCGCTTCTGCGGCACGGGCTGTGGCGTCCTGGTAGGCGTCCGCAACAAGAAGATCGTTGCCGTGAAGGGGGACCCGGAGTCCCCGGTGAACCGCGGCCTCCTGTGCATCAAGGGGTATTCGCTGCCCAAGATCCTCTACGGCGAGGACCGGTTCACCACCCCGCTGCTCCGGAAGAACGGGAAGTTCGTCCCGATCTCGTGGGAGGAAGCGCTGGATCTGACCGCGCGGAAGTTCAGCGAGGCGATCCAGAAGCACGGGCCGGAGTCCGTGGCCTTCTACGGCTCGGGCCAGTGGACCATGGCCGAGGGCTATGCCGCCCTGAAGTTCATGAAGGCGGGGCTGGGCAGCGACAACATCGAGGCCAACGCCCGCCTGTGCATGGCCTCGGCCGTGGCTGCCTTCATGACGACCTTCGGCGGCGACGAGCCCATGGGCTGCTACGACGACATCGAGTACGCGGACACGTATTTCCTCTGGGGCAGCAACATGGCGGAGATGCACCCGGTCCTCTTCTCCCGGGTCACGGACCGGCGGCAGAAGCATCCCCACGTCCGCATCGTGGACCTGACCACGCTGTCCACCCGCACCTCGGAAGCGGCGGACATCCGCATCGTCTTCAAGCCCCAGACCGACCTGGCCATCGCGAATGCCATGGCCCACGTGATCGTGAAGGAGGGACTGGTCAACCAGGCCTTCGTCCGCGACCACGCGGTATTCAAGAAGGGGCTGGAGAAGATCGGCTACGGCGTCAAGGACACCGACGAGTTCGGCGGGCAGGAGCCCCGCTGGGCCAACTACAAGCCGTTCACCGACCGGGCGCAGCGGATCACCTTCGACGAGTACAAGGCCTTCCTGGAGGAATACACCCCGGAGTACGCGGCCGAGGTCTCGGGCGTCCCGGCCGAGACTATCCGCGAGGTCGCCCGGCTGTTCGCGCATCCCACGCGGAAGAGCATGTCGTTCTGGACCATGGGATTCAATCAGCACAGCCGGGGCACCTGGATCAACAACCTCGTCTATAACCTGCACCTTCTCACCGGCAAGATCTCCGAGCCGGGGAACAGTCCCATGTCCCTCACGGGACAGCCCAGCGCCTGCGGGACCGTGCGCGAGGTGGGGACGCTGGCGGGCCGCCTGCCGGCCGACATGGTGATCGCCAATCCCGAACATCGGGCCATTGCCACCAAGATTTGGAACGTCCCGGACGAGAAGATCCCGAAGAAGGTTGGCTACCACACCATGGAGATGTTCCGGGCGCTGGAGCGGGGCGACATCCAGGTCATCTGGATCCAGGTTACCAACCCGTTCCAGACGATGCCCCAGGTGGACCGGTACCGCAAGGGGGCGCGCGGGGGCGACGGCCGGTTCATCATCGTCTCGGACATCTACCCGACGCGCACGACGGAGCTGGCGGACCTGATCCTGCCGTCGGCCTGCTGGGTGGAGAAGGAGGGGGTCTTCGGCAACACCGAGCGGCGGACGCAGCACTGGTTCCCCGCGGTCCCGCCCCCGGGACAGGCAAAGCCGGACGTCTGGCAGATCGTGGAGGTGGCCAGGCGGATGAAGCTGGGCCATCTTTTTGACTACAAAGAGGGACTCGAGAAGGGCCTCTTCGAGGAACTGCGGAAGTGGCGCGAGGGAAAGGGGAAGGACCTCGCCCCCTACGACCTGTACACCAAGGTGCGCGGGATGCGCTGGCCGGTCGTGGACGGCAAGGAGACCCTCTGGCGATACCGCGAGGGCTACGACCCCTATGTGAAGAAAGGCGAGGGGGTGAAGTTCTACCTGAACAAGGCGGACGACGGCCGGGCCGTCATCTGGGCCCGGCCGTATGAGCCACCCGCCGAGGTTCCCGACAGGGAGTATCCCTTCTGGTTGAGCACGGGGCGCGTGCTGGAGCACTGGCACACGGGCAGCATGACGCGCCGGGTTCCGGAACTCCACCGGGCGGTGCCGCGGGCCACCATCCAACTGCATCCGGACGATGCCAAGGCGCTGGGGATCACCCCCGGGGATCGGGTGAAGGTCACGTCTCGCCGCGGGTCCATCACGGGCGTGGCGGAGATCGAGGGGCGGACGGTCCCGCAGAAGGGATTGGTCTTCGTCCCCTTCTTCGACCAGGAGGTCCTGGTCAACCTGGTGACGCTGGATTCGTTCTGTCCCATCTCCAAGCAGCCGGACTACAAGAAGTGCGCGGTCCGGGTCGAGAAGGTCTAGCAGGCTGCTGAAAAAGGCCCATCTGCGGAGACCCACCTTCGGTGGGTACCCCGGCGCTCCCCGCGGCACTGCGACGTACGCACCGATGTACGCCTCGTACCGCAGCTTCGCGCCTTCCTTGCATCTGAGCCTTTTTGAGCAGCCTGGGCTACCAGGGTGCTTCTTGCACCCTACGAGGGGGCACGCCATGCGCGAGAAGCCAGGACCACGAATCGCTCAATGGGGGATTGGATTTCTCGTGGCAGGCGCATTCCTGAGCCTGGACCCCTGGCCCCCAGTCCCCAGCCCCCAACCCCCGTCTGCGGAGGCTGCCGAGAATCCCCCGCCCGGAAGTTCCAAGCGATTGCCCCGCATGTACGACGGGGCGCCGCCCCAGATCCCGCACAGCATTGCAGGCCTTCAGGGCCTCTGCCTCGGCTGCCACCTGGAGGGGGCACAAGGTGCTACCATTGTCCCGCATCCGGATCGGCCGAACTGTCTCCAGTGTCACGTTCCCCAGGATCCGTCGGTGAAGCCGATGGTGCGGAACACCTTCCGCGATCCCGGCCCCGGTCGCCGCAAGTAGCCGGGCAGCTTCTCCCTCCCCCCGCCTCGCCGATCGGTCTGCCAGACCCATCCCCTAGTCCCTCTCTGCAATGTCCCATCCTCCGACAGCCGAGAGACGCTGTCTCTCGTCGAGCCGGACAAGTCCCCTGAAAGCTGTTGACGCGTCCCGAACCGATCGCTAGGGTCCGATCTGACCTCGACGGAGGCGGACATGCCCGGCGAGACGGTCCTGATCGTGGAAGACGATGATTCCCTGCGGGTGGCCCTGGCAGACGCGCTGGCCGGCCTGGGCTACGAGATCATCGAGGCAGGGACGGGTGCAGAGGCTCTCGCCCTGGCGTCCCGCCGCGTCCCGGATCTCATCCTGCTGGACCTCGGCCTTCCGGACCTGGACGGGCTGTCCGTCGCCAGGAAGCTCCGGGAGAAGCCCCAGACGACCGGCATCGTTGTGGCCGCACTCACCGCGGAGGAGATCTCCGGCGAGCGAGCGGAGGAGGTCTACAAACACTGTATCGGGTACATCCCGAAGCCGGTGGGTCTGGATCGTCTGGCGCAGAACGTCGCCCTCTTTCTCCGAATCGGCCGACCCCGCGCGAAGATCGCCAGGGCGGTGGCCCTGGCGGACGACCATCCGAAGCGGCGTCACCCCAGGTTCAACGTGGAGATCAGCGCGCTTTGCCGCTTCCGCGGCAGCGCACGGCAGGGCGGAGGAGTGAAGGTGGCGGGTCTGGTTCGGAACCTCAGCGAGGGAGGCCTCAGGCTGGAACTGCCCCAGATGCATCCCAGGGGAGTGTTGGCCGAGATCAGCTTCCGCACCGACGACGCCCGGATACTCGCCGTCGCGGAGGTGGTGTGGACCGGTGCACCCGAGACCGTGCAAGGCGTGGGTCAGGTGTATTGTCACGGCCTGTGCTTCGTTCGGATGGCCCAGGACCAGCGGAACGCGATCCGGCGGTTCATCGTCAAGCGGTTCACGACGTAACCTTCTTAGGCGTCATCCCGGCCCATTCCCCCGGATTCCCTGCCCGGAACTCCTGCCCTCGGCGAACCTTGATCTCGACCTTCCATCTCGGGCGACCCGGATGTCCTGGGGAGGAAGGTGGGGTCAGGATTGACTCTCTGGGACAATCCGTCTACCGTATCGCCATTCCCTCGTGATCCGGGTGCGCGATCACCGGGAGAGGACGTCCCACATCGAGGAACCCATGCCCATACAGCTCAGTCCCGGATCGGCTGCGCGGGTGAGGTTTCGCCTCGCAGGGCTGACCTGACCCGACTGCGCGGCGCGGCTGGAACGAGCCGTGGCAGCGCTCCCGGGGGTCTCCCGGGCCGTCCTGAATTTCGGCGCGGCGACGCTCACCGTCCAGGGGCGCTTCGACCCGAGGGCGGTCGTCCGCCAGGCGGCCGCCCATGACGGGGTGGTGGCGCGTCCCGACGGCAAGACGGTCGCGACGCGGCCCACCTGGGTGCGGAACTTTCAGGCGTGGCGCACGGCCGTCTCCGGCCTGGCACTCCTGGCGGGCTGGGGGATGGAGCTTTTCGCGCGGCCTGGCCCATTGACAATCCTGCTGTTTGCCGCTGCCACGCTGGTCGGCGGGTATGCCACGATCTGCCGGGGCCTCCGTGCCCTCTCTCGGTTCCAGTTCGACATGAACGTGATGATGACGGGGGCGGTGACGGGCGCCGCCCTCATCGGCCAGTGGGAGGAAGGGGCCGCGGTCGCGTTCCTCTACGCCGTGTCCAATCTCCTGGAGGCCACCACCCTGGATCGGGCCCGGCGCACGATCCGGGGGCTGATGGACCTGGCGCCGCGCGAGGGGCGGATCCGGCGTGGAGGGCAGGAGCTGATCGTCCCGGTGGAGGACGTCCGGGTGGGCGACCTGCTGCTGGTCCGGCCGGGAGAGAAGATCGCCGCGGATGGGATCGTCCGGGCAGGCATCTCGACGGTGGACCAGTCGGCGATCACGGGGGAATCGGTTCCCAGCGACAAGGCTGCCAAGGATCGGGTCTTTGCGGGAACGCTGAACGGCTTCGGCGCCCTGGAGGTGGAGGTGACCCGGCGCGTGGCGGACACGACGCTCCACCGGATCATCCACCTCGTGGAAGAGGCCCAGGCCCAGCGCGCCCCGTCGCAGCAATTCGTGGATCGGTTCGCCCGCGTCTATACGCCGGCGGTCCTGGGCCTGGCCATCGCGCTGGGACTCCTGCCACCCCTCCTCTTCGGACAGCCCTGGGGTCCCTGGATCTATCGCGGCCTGGCCCTGTTGATCGTCTCGTGTCCGTGCGCGCTCGTGGTCTCGACGCCGGTCTCGATCCTGTCGGCCGTTGCCAACGCCGCCCGGCAGGGGGTCCTGATCAAGGGCGGTGCCCATCTGGAGGCCCTCGGCCGGATCAGCACCGTGGCCCTGGACAAGACCGGGACGCTGACCACGGGGCGACCGGAGGTCACCGACGTCCTGCCCCTGGACGACACCGGGCCGGAGGCGCTGCTCGCCCTGGCCGCCGCCGTCGAGGTCCGGTCGGAGCACCCGCTTGCCCGCGCCATTCTCCGGGCGGCGGAGAAGCGGCATCTTCCTCTTCAACCAGCGAGTGAGTTCACTGCCATTCCGGGACAGGGAGCCCGGGCCAGCGTGGGAACGCAGGCGGTGTACGTGGGGAACCGCCGGCTGGCGGAGGAAGTGTGGCCGCAGGATAATCGCGCCGCCGGGGTCGTCGCCCGGCTGGAGGTGCAAGGCAAGACCGCCATGATCGTGGGCACGGGGGAGGGGCCGCTGGGTGTGATCGGGCTGGAGGACATTCTCCGCCCGGAGAGCCGGGACGCCGTGACCTGCCTGCGCGCGGCGGGCGTCTCCCACGTCGCGCTCCTGAGCGGGGACAACGCCGCCGTGGCCGGTTCCATCGCCCGGGCCATCGGCGCGGACGACGTCCGCGCCCCCTTGCTGCCCGAGGACAAGCTCGCCGCCGTGCGCGATCTTCGGGAGCGCTACGGCGACCTGGTCATGGTGGGGGACGGGGTGAACGATGCGCCGGCCCTGGCCGCGGCGACGGTCGGCGTGGCCATGGGGGTGGCGGGCAGCGACGTGGCGCTGGAGACGGCGGATGTCGCGCTGATGTCCGACGACCTCGGGAAGCTCCCCTTCGTGATGGGCCTGGGCCGGGCGACGGTGCGGGTGATCCAGCAGAACATCGCCTTCGCGCTGGTGATCAAGGCCCTGGCTATCGCCGCCGTGTTCCCGGGCTGGCTGACGCTCTGGCTAGCCGTCCTGGGCGACATGGGCGCGTCGGTCCTGGTGACCCTCAACGGAATGCGGCTGCTGGCGCTGAGGCCGGTGATAGACCGTGGAGGAAGGCGGTAGGCAGGTTTGGGCTGGGAGTGGAGGACCCTGCGGCCGACCCGCCCGTCGAGGTCTCGCCTCCCGCGTCAGCCCCGGCACTAAAAAGGTCCTGACCCACCTCGGGCTGTGGCCGTCACAAGTCCCCCTCCGGAATCCATCGCAGCATAACCGAACAGTAATGCCGGGGCGCCCCTCGTTGCATTGAAAGGCGTCTGGTGTCAAGCGGTTAGAGTGAGATGCGCAGCTTCTTGGCGTGGGTTCCGAGGAGCAGGAGGGCGGTGTTGAGGCGCTGGAGCTTGTGGGCCCGGCGGCGCATCCCCTCGATGTCGTGGGCGACGACGGCCGTGGTGCGCACCTCGCGGAGGACGATATTGATGTTGGCGAAGACCTTCTTCAGCTCCTCCGGGGTCATCAACTTGAGCTGCAGAAGTGTGAAGGGGGCATTGCCATCGGCGATATCGCGGCAGTAGCCGAGCGCATTTCCTGGAATACCTGCCATGGCCATTCTCCCGTCGGCGGGGGACCGCCGCGACAGCGGGGGGCGACCTCCGGGCCGGAACGAATTCCCCGATCCCGGCCGGTGCCTCCGGCACCGAACCACCTGCCTGATCATAGCATTTCGTTGCCCCCGCGCCAAGCCTTCCCGTCCCGATGCGCGGCCACGGGGGGTCCGCCAAGGTCAGGCCCGGGCTGCGTCCCGCGCCGCCTTGATCAGGGGCGGGTAACTGTAGGTCGGCACCGAGCAGCCGGGGGCCAGGATGAACCTCGTGTCGCCCGCCTGGGCGAGGGCCGTCCTGACCTGCTCACGGATCACCCGAACCGAGACGTCGGGAAACTTGAGGTGGTCCAGGCCGGCCATCAGGGTGAGGGGGGTCCGCCGTTGGACCTCGGCGATGGAGGGGCCCCCGTTCAGGTCCGCCCAGGAGAGGGCGTGGACCGGGTACTCCAGCAGGTGGTCGAGGTACAGCTTCTCCCCGTGGGCGTGGAGGATGTGGCACTCCCCCTTCCCGCGGATCGCCTTCAGCAGTTGCAGATC
>JACPAT010000010.1 GCA_016180655.1 Candidatus Methylomirabilota bacterium
ACCGAGGAGCGCCTCAAGGGACGCCTCCAGCAGCAACTCATGCAATCCGAAAAGCTGGCGGCCACCGGGCAACTCGCGGCCGGGGTGGCCCACGAGCTGAACAACCCGCTGGGCAACATCCTGCTCTACGGAAAACTGCTGCTGGAGGACCTGTCTCCCGCCGATCCGCGGGCTGCCCACTTCCAGCACATCGTGGAGAACACCCTCCGCTGCAAGCGGATCGTCAAGAGCCTGCTGGACTACGCCAAGGAGTCCGAGCTGCACATGACCCTTCAGGACCTCAACGAGATCGCCACCACCTCAGTACAGATGCTGGGCAACGAGATGCGCCTGCGCGACATCGCCTGCCGGTTGCACCTCGCGCCGGAACTGCCCCGCGTCTCCTGTGACCGGAACCAGGTCCAGCAGGTCCTGGTCAACTTGATGCAGAACGCCATCCAGGCCGTGGAGGACCGCGGCCTCATTCAGGTTGCCACGACCCCCGGGGCCGACGGGCGCGCCGTCCGGGTCAGCGTGATGGACAACGGGCCGGGCATTCCGCCCGAGCTCCTGCCGCGGGTCTTCGACCCGTTCTTCACCACCAAGCCTTCGGGAACGGGCCTGGGACTTTCCATCTGCTACGGAATCGTGGAGCGGCATCATGGCCGGATCTGGGCGGAGAGTGCACCGGCCGGCAACGGCACTGGCGCGGTCTTCACGGTGGAGCTGCCCGCGGGCTGAAGGCCGGGCCGCAATGGGAGGGGTCATGGGCAGTCACAATGATGGAGGAGCAGTCCTGCGGGGCCGGCGGATCCTGCTGGTGGACGACGAGGCGGACACGCTGGATGCCTGCACGCAGATCCTCCGGAAGGATGGCTACCAGGTGGAGACCGCCGTCTCCGCCCGGGAGGCCATCCAGCTCCAGCGCAGCCGCCCCTTCGATCTGACCATCACCGACCTGAAGATGCCACAGGTGGACGGCCTGGAACTGCTGAAGGCCATCAAGCGCGTCGATCCGGAGATGGCGGTCGTGATGATCACCGGCTATGCCACCGTGGAAACGGCCGTGGCCTCCATGAAAGAGGGGGCCTACGACTACATCCCGAAGCCGTTCACGCCCGACGAGCTGCGGCTGGTGGTGCGGAACGCCCTGGAACGCCAGGAGCTGGTGGGGGAGAACACCGACCTGCGCGAGCGCTTGTCCGGCGGCCGGGACCAGTTGCTGGTCGGCGACAGCGGCGCGATGCAGCGCGTCCACCAGCTCATCGCCCGGGTGGCCGAAACCGACTCCACCGTGCTGATCCTGGGGGAGACGGGAACGGGCAAGGAGCTGGTGGCCCGCGCCATCCACACCGGCAGCCTGCGCGCCTCCGCAGCCCTGATCACGGTGAACTGCGCGGCCATCCCGTCGGACCTCCTGGAGAGCGAGCTGTTCGGCCACGAGCGCGGCGCCTTCACCGGGGCCATCCGCCGGAAGCGCGGCAGCTTCGAGCTGGCCCACCGCGGATCGCTGTTCCTGGACGAGGTCGGCGCCCTGAGCCCCGCTTTGCAGGCCAAGCTCCTCCGCGCCCTCCAGGAGGGAGAGGTCCGCCCCGTGGGAAGCGAGCACGGCATCCGCCTGGACGTCCGGATCATTGCCGCCACGAACCGGGACCTGGCCGAGGCGACACGGCAGGGTGCCTTCCGGGACGACCTCTTC
The DNA here is from genome assembly GCA_016180655.1 of Candidatus Methylomirabilota bacterium. Lineage (GTDB taxonomy): Bacteria > Methylomirabilota > Methylomirabilia > Methylomirabilales > 2-02-FULL-66-22 > 2-02-FULL-66-22. Next base: position 1,679 of record JACPAT010000010.1, read on the forward strand.
TACCGCCTCAACGTGGTCCCGATCCACGTCCCGCCCCTCCGGGAGCGCAAGGAGGATATCCCGCCCCTGGCTGACCATTTCATCGCGCAGTTCCGGCGAAAGCTCCCGACGCCGGTCCGGGGCATGGCCCCGGCTGCCCTGGACCTCCTCGTATCTTACGATTGGCCGGGCAACGTCCGTGAACTGGAGCACGCCATCGAGCGGGCCATCATCCTGGCCGAGGGGGAGGTACTGGACTGGGAGAGCTTCGCCCACCTCCTCCCCTCCCCCGCCGGGGTACCCGGCGCCCGCGCTGGGTCCACGCGGACCCGGCGTCCGGTCACCGACGCCAGGGACTTCACCGACCTCCCCAGCCTGGAGAAGGTGGAGCGCGACTACATCATGGAGGTCCTCCAGGCCACGCGGTGGAACCGGAAGCGCGCCTCGGAGATCCTGGGGATCAGCACCGTGACCCTGTGGCGGAAGGTCCAGGGCGAGCGCCCCGAGTCGTGAACCTTGCTTCCCCGCGGCATGCAGTTCACCACCGCTCTCGCGGCCTTCACTCTGATTACCGAAAAGCCACCAAAGCCGCAACATCCCCCTCCCCACAGGGGACGGCCCGGGGGCCCCACCCCGTTCTGAGCCTGTCGAAGGGCCTCCCCCCGCCAGTGTCGGTCTCAGGGAGCTGACCTCCGTCCCCATCTCCGACGACCTCCCCTGGCCGGACCCCGCATAGCCCCTCGCCTGTCACCCCGCCCACGGGCCAGGACGGCCGACGTCTACCCGGAGGCTCCCCTGGCGGGCAGCCCAGCACGCCCCCGAGGCGCAGCTTCCGGTTGACTTCCCGTCCCTCCACTGGTACGGTCGCCCGTCGTGGGCGGGATGTGGGCGCGTCTTCCTGGCGAAGCGACCCTGACGCGGATTCCGGACCTCCTGACGCGTCGATTTTTCTCGCCCGCCCACCCACCGGCGCTTTCCAAGTTCCTGTCGCTTTCCACAAAATGGTGACGGGGGAAGGGGGCGGCGGCGACCTTGGGAAACTCGAGGCCTTCGCGGGAGTGGGGGAATTCCTGGTCCGCGTGAAATGCGCCACGCTGGCCTGGCACACCCTGCGCGCGGCGATTCAGGGAAAACAGGACACGCTGTCCACAGAGGAATAGGAGATCGCTCATGATGCCATCCATGTATCCGCCGGAAGCGGTCCAGCCGATGCGCGACGAATTGACCTCGGTGGGATTCGAGGAATTGAAGACGCCCGAGGACGTGGATCGCGTAGTGAAAGAGACGAAAGGCACGGTCCTCTGCGTGATCAATTCCGTCTGCGGTTGCGCGGCGGGAAGCGCGAGACCGGGCATCGGCCTCGCCCTTCAGCACACGGTCATCCCCGACCGTCTCGTCACGGTGTTCGCGGGAATGGAAAGAGAAGCGGTGGATCGCGTCCGCGAACTCCACGCCGGTGCCGCCGCTCCTTCGTCTCCGTCCGTCGTCCTCTTCAAAGATGGAAAAGTCGCGGGGATGCTGGAGCGGAGCCATATCGAACGGCGCGCGCCGCAGGAGATCGCCCAGATGCTGGTCGGCGCCTTCGACCAGCTTTGCACGCGGCCGGGCCCCTCGATTCCGCCCGAGACGTTTGCCAAACTGGAACATCTGAAAATCTGCGGGTCGAGCATCCCGCGGATGGGTTGATGCAGAGGCCTCAAGATGTCTTACGAACCGGTCGTGCTGAAGCGCGACGTTGAAGCGATCCAGATTCCGTACGGCCAGAAGACGAAGCTCCCGAAGGGCAGCCCGGTCGAGATCACGCAGGAGCTGGGCGGCAGCTTCACCGTGCTGACCGACCTCGGGCTCATGCGGATCGAGGGAAAGAACGCGGACGCGCTGGGCCGGGAGGCGGCCCAGCCGCTCGCGGAGCCCGTCCCCGCCCACACCGACGCGAAGGCGGTCGCGACGGAGATCTGGAACCAGCTCAAGACCTGCTACGACCCGGAGATCCCCGTCAACTTCGATCCGCCGTGGACCCAGTCGATGATGTCCGACGCCGCGAAGCTCCAGCTTGGGATGATGTAGGCGATGTCCGATCGTTCAGGAATCCCCCTCGCCGGCCGCGGAGTCGAAGGGAGATGAGAGGATGATTGGAGATCGAGAGATGGGTCCCTCCCCAGGAAAGCGCTGAAACCTCCTTCTCCGGAACGCCAAGCTCGCGCGCTGCCGCCAGCTCCTGGCTGTGCCCCCGGCACCACCCCCGGGCCCGCCCGAGGCGGTGGCCACCCTGCTGCAGCGGTTGACCGGGGTGGACCTCACCCGGTGTCCCGTGTGTCGGCAAGGTCGCCTGCGGGTCGTGGCCGTCTTCGGGCCGGGCGCCCGCCCGGTCCTCGCGCCGGACACCTCATGAGCCCGCTCGCTGCGGTCCGCCTGTCCATCGCGCCCACGCCCGCTGCGCGCGGAGGGACGGGGGCCTGTGCCCCCCGCAGGTCTTTCTCGGCCCTCCGGCGGGTCGTGTCGCTTCCCTCGCCCCCGTACCCGCCCCTGCGTCTGTGACGCGCCTCCCTGGCCTCCGGTCACAAATCCCTTCCCCTGGCCCCCCGGGTCAGATACAATCCCCATAGTCTGCAGGCCAGCGGTTCAGTTCAACCAGTTTTACCCGGCGGGCCGGCTTCCGTGGTCGTCGGCCTGTCGTGCGAAGGGGGCCCGCCGGATAAAAGCTTATTGGCCAGGCGTCAGGCCGTAGCAAGAGCTGGCTCCCTTTAGCTATGAATCAATCAGCATTGGACTTACTGAAGGTCATCGCGGGCCCAATCGCAGGGATCCTTTTGGCGTGGGCTGTTGGCAATAGGCTCAGTGCGAGGTGGGTCTGGTGGCAGAAGCGACGCGAACAGACTCAGGCCGCGGCGAACGACTTCTATCGTCTCTACGGCGAATTCTTTGCTACGTGGAAGCTGTGGAATTATTCGCTTCAGCAGCCAGAAGGTGCAGGCTGGGAAAACAGGCGATGGGAGCTACTTGAGAGGGCGGCGGCCGCCGAGGCCGGTGTTGAAGCACTGCTGGTTAAGCTCGCCTCCGAAAGGGTGTTGAATCAGAGCGAAATGGAGGCGCACGGCAAATTTCGACAGGGCTTTCAGACGTTGCGCCAAATGGTTCGGGACCGGAAAAGGCTCGACTGGGGCAGCTCGGACTATCCTCAGTACGCCTCATTTAAGGCGCTCGCGTCCTACACGGCCAGACTCGTCTCAACTGTCGATCAGGGCAAGCCACCGTCCCTTGAGGATACACAGCGTGCGCTATCCATCATCACTTCGAACGTGTGGGAGAAGACTTGGCATGTCGCGGGATCACCTGACGCCTAACATCGCATGCACCCGACGGCGCTCGCGAATGCTGAAGCGCCGCGGGTGATGCGTTGTCGTTAGGCGGCAACCCGCGGCCAACGGCCGGTATCGGCCACGAGCGGTCATTCAGTCGTTCACCTTGGTGAGGCGTAGTATTGTCGGACTGTCATTCGTCAACGAGATGATTCAGTGATGGATCGGCGAACGTTCATCGGCCGTGTTGCGGGGGGCCTCCTCGCCGCGCCGCTCGCTGCGCGCGCGCAACAAGTGGGGAAGGGCTATCGCATCGGGATTCTGGAGACGATACCCGCGGCACGGAACGCCGCCAATCTCGACGCCCTGCGCAAGGGGCTGCGGGACCTCGGCTACGTCGAAGGGCGAAACCTGGTCATCGAATATCGGTCGGCGGATGGTCGCGCCGAGCGGTTCCCGGACCTCGCGTCCGAACTGGTTCGTCTCAAGGTCGACCTGATCGTGACCAGGGGGACGCCAGCCGCCAGGGCGGCCAAAAACGCGACCGGAACAATTCCAGTGGTTATGGCGACGATGGGCGACCCGCATGCCATCGTGGCGAGCTTCGCGCACCCGGGTGGCAATATTACGGGGGTGACTACCTTCAGCACGGAGTTGACAGGGAAACGGATTGAACTCCTCAAAGAGCTGGTTCCGAGTCTCTCGCGAGTTGCGTTGCTTCACAATATGGGCAATCCGGCTGCCCCACCCGAATGGGAAGAGACAAAGACGGCGGCGCGCTCCCTGGGTCTCCAGGCTGAGCTGCTTGACGTGCGGAGCCAGGACGACCTAGGCCGCGCATTCGAACTGGCAGTCCGACGGCATGTCGACGCGCTTCTCATCGGGGCAGACGGTCTCACCCAAATGCATCAACAAACGATCGTTGACTTGGTGGCCCGCCATAGGCTGCCTGCCGCCTATCCGGCCCGCGAGTTCGTCGAGGCCGGGGGATTGATGGCCTACGCGGTGAGCTATCCCGACCTGTATTTCCGGTTCGCAAGCTTCGTCGACAAGATCTTCAAGGGCAGGAAGCCCGGTGACCTGCCCATCGAGCAGCCGACCAAGTTCGAGCTCGTGATCAACCTCAAAACCGCCAAGACGCTTGGCCTCACGGTCCCGCAGTCGCTCCTGCTGCGTGCGGACGCGATGATCCAGTGATTGCTCGTTGCGCGTCAATCGCAGGGTTCGCGGCACTCGCCGCGGTCGCCAATTAACCTGATTCGTTGAACGTCTGCTTTGGAGAAGTCCGACCGGCTGCTGTGGGTCGAATACAGACGCACCATGGAAGCCTAGCCGCGATGGCCTCACCATTGCTGCTACCTGAACAACAGACTCGTCGCCATGCCGCCTAACCCGGCGCTCAACCGGACCTTCGCCGGCGGGCCTTCGGCCTCGCCGCACCGGCCGGTTAGCTTGATACGTTAGGCGGGGCAATGCCGCCCTGAAGTATGACCGTCTCCACTTCCGCTTTCCTGGGAGTGATCGCATGTCCAAGTGCGATTCCGTCCGGCTTGAGCGACGCGCCTTCTCCGTGGGCTCGCCTCCACGAGGGGTCGGACGAGAAGGCCTACTGGCTCGCGCGATCTGGCCTTGGGCGTTTTGGCGGTTCACATTGAAATCCTCCCTTGCAAATTGAAACGCTGCTGGATGTCCGCATAACAACAGGGTTTCTTGACCTCCGTTCCAGTTTGAAAGCCCTGCCCACCGACCGGCGCAACTGAGCCCCGGCTCATCTCGCATCTCCAAACCCCTGAAAGGCAAGGCCCCCAGCCATGTGCGCGGACTTGCCGTCCCTGTGGAACGTCGTTTGCTCAAGCAGCATTCGACAGCCGAGGTCCAGAGGGAGGTCGGCGGCATGGCGGTCTTGCATGGCCCACAGCCCGGTGAGGCCACCCGAATCATGGTCGTGGACGACCACACCGATCGGCGAGGGCAGACCCTGGAGTACTTCCGGAGCCGGGGGTACGACGTCCTGGCGGCGCGCAGCGGCGTGGAGGCCATCGCCCACATCATCCAGCATCGCGTGGACACCATCGTCATCCAGGGCTCGCTCCCCGGGCTCTCCAGTTACGAGACGATCCCCATCCTGAAGAAGATTCACCCGAACCTTCGGGTCATCCTGACCCTTCCGGCCGATGCCGAGCCGGAGCCGCATCCGACCGAGCAGACCGACTTCATCCACTGCTTCCTCGAGCCGATACGGCTGGAGGAGATCGAGCGGGCGATCCGGGAACCCGGAGTCTCCCCGCGGGCAGCCAGCCCATAGGAGGCGGTCGTGGCCGGACACATCGGGTGGTGGGGTCTTGGCGTTCTGATCCTCCTGGGGGCCGGGACCGCCCGGGCAGCGGAGACGCCCCATCTGAACCCGAGCGGATTCACCTCCAGCCAGGTCTGCGGCACCTGCCACCAGGACATCTTTGCCATGTGGAAGGGGTCGAAGCATGCCCGCGCCTTCGAGAATCCCATCTTCGCCGCGGCCTACCGGGATCTTCAGCGCGAGGGAGGGGACGCCAGGCGGCTGTGCCTCCGTTGCCACGCCCCTATCGCCGGCATCACCGGCGACCTGGAGGCGCAGCAGATCATCACCCGCGAGGGAGTGACCTGCGACTTCTGCCACTCAGTGGCCGGCGTGGCCATCCGGGATACCGATTCCCCGTTCGTCGTGGAGGTGGGCGGCCCCAAGCGCGGGCCCAAGGTGGGGGCGAGCTCCGCGGCCCATGCGATCCAGCCCTCCATCCTCCACAAGAGTTCTCGCCTCTGCGGCGGCTGTCACGAGTTCCGGAACCCGGAGGGCCTGACCACCATCAGCACCTTCTCGGAATGGCGTGCCTCCTCCTACCCGGCCGAGCTGCGCGCCTGCCAGGATTGCCACTTTCTCCCGGTGAACGGCCGGAGCACCGTGCAAACCGGCAACCCCGTCGGATCCAGGATCCCGGATCACCGCCTCCAGCGCAGCCAGGAGCAGCTCCGCGATGCGGTGAAGCTGGATGTCCCGCAAGTCATCCGCGAAGCAGACCGCGCCGTGGTGCGAGTGGCGATCCGCAACACGGGCTCGGGGCACGCGGTGCCCACGGGCCACCCCTCCCGGCGCCTGCTTCTCAAGGTGGAGGTCCGTTCGGCTGGGAGCGGCTCCATCCTGGGGGAAGCAACCCGCACCTATCAGAAGCAGCTTCTGGATGGCAGCGGCCGGGTCCTCGTCCGCGACGCGGAGTTGATGCGTGCCCGGAACGTGTCGGACAATCGCATCGCCCCCCACGAGGTCCGCACCGAGACCTTCACCTTCTCGATTCCCCCAGGCGAGGCGGTCCGCGTGCACGCCGAGGTCGAATACCTTTACCGCTCCCCCATTCTGGCACGCCAGGAATGGCGCGTCCTGGTGTCCCGGCAGGAGACGACCGTTCCCGGACACTGACGAGCGTCCATGCGCTGGCATCCCATGGGACGCGGCCCCTCGCCCCTGGGAGTGGGCCGGATGCGACGAGCGACCCATGAATGGGTCGGAGGCGATCGCCGGCAGGCATCCCACGCAGAAGGAGATCCTGAGTGAGAATCCCTGAGCAGATACAAAGGCTCGCGGTCATCACCGCCGTCATCATCGTCGGCGTCCTTGTCGCGAGGTTCCTTCTCATACCGCGCTCGCTCATCTCGGACGAATTGCACCGCGCCTCCACCATCCAGCGGGAGAACGCCAGGCCCATCAAGTTTGCGGGCTCCAGCGCCTGCCAGGATTGCCACGAGGACAAAACCAGTCAGATGCGAAAGGGCTACCACAAGAACCTCTCCTGCGAGGGATGTCATGGCCCCGCCGTGCGCCATACGGAAGATCCCATGGGGGTGAAGCCGCCCGCGCCACGCGATAGGAAATTCTGCCCGCTCTGCCACGGCTATGACGCCTCGCGGCCGACGGGTTTCCCCCAGATCAACCCGACGGTCCACAACCCGATCAAGCCCTGCATCACCTGCCACAACCCCCATGATCCGGTGCCGCGCCAGGTGCCCCAGTCGTGCTCGGCCTGCCACGCGCAGATCCAGCGGACGACGGCCGTGTCCAGCCATGCCCTCCTCCGCTGCACGACGTGCCATAACGTGCCAGCGCAGCACAGGAAGACGCCGAGGAGCGCCCTTCCCTCCAAGCCTGAGAGCCGGGCCTTCTGCGGATCATGCCATGGAAAGGAGTCCGCGCAAAAGGACGCACCGAAAGTTGATCTGACCAACCACGGCAGCACCTATCTCTGCTGGCAGTGCCATTACCCGCATCTCCCGGAGGGGCGCGGATGAACAAACGGGAATTCCTGAAAGGCCTCATCTTCTTCTTTCCCGCCGGCGGCCTGGCGACCATCCTCACCAAAGGCGCGCGTGGCGGAGAAGCGGGCGGCGCCGTGAAAGGACCAGAGGCGCCGGGCAACAAAGAGGCGAAGGCCCGGTCCACTGGAGGCTACGATCCTGAGCGCCACTATTACGGGATGGGCATCGAGATAGACAAGTGCATCGGCTGTAGCCGGTGCGTCGAAGCCTGCAAGGCGGAAAATGCTGTCCCGCGGGAGCCGTTCTTCTTCCGGACCTGGATGGAACGGTACCTGATCACGAAGGAGGGCGAGGCCGTCGTCGAGAGCATCAATGTCAAGAGCAAGACGGCGCGGGAAACGACCCAGGACGATCGGGAGGTGCTCCGGAGCTTCTTCGTGCCCAAGTTGTGTAACCAGTGCTATCACCGGGTCGTAAAGGGTCTACTCCCCGCGTGCGTCGAGGTCTGCCCGACCCAGGCGCGCATCTTCGGCGATCTCAGGAGCAAGGCGAGCCGCCTCGTGCGCTTCAAGCGGATGAACAAGATCCACGTCCTCAAGCCGTCACTCAACACGGAGCCGAAAGTCTACTACGCCCAGCTCGATGGAGAGGTGCGATGAACGCAGAGCGGATACAGGCCCTGTACGAGCTTCTCGAACAGGTGACCGGCTTCATCTACCCCAACGAGATCGAGATCCACTGGTCCATCCTGATCGTCGTTTACCCCTATGTCACCGGGCTTGTCGCGGGCGCCTTCATCCTGGCCTCGCTGGTGAAGGTCTTCAACGTCAAGGAGGTGCAGCCAACCTACAGGCTGTCCCTGCTGACCGCCCTCGCGTTCCTGTTAGTCGCCCCCCTCCCACTCCTATTCCACCTGGGCCAGCCCCTGCGCTCGTACGAGATCTTCCTGACCCCCAACCTCACCTCCGCCATGGCCATGTTCGGCTTCGTGTACGCCTGGTACCTCATGGCCGTCCTGCTCCTCGAGCTGTGGTTTGAATACCGGCGCGATCTCGTGATCCTGGGAAGGGAGACGGCCTCCCGGATGGCCTGGATCTACCGCGCCCTGTCCCTCTTCTCCGCGGATATCAGCGAGGCAGCGCTGGCCTTCGATCGGAAGGCCATCCGGGCGATCACGATCGTCGGCATTCCGTCCGCCTTCCTGCTCCACGGATACGTGGGCTTCATCTTCGGATCGGTGAAGGCGAATCCGTGGTGGAGCAGCGTGCTCATGCCGATCGTGTTCCTGATGTCCGCCATCGTGTCCGGAATCGCCCTGGTGGTCTTCCTGTACATGGTGCTCACGGCGATCCGGAACCAGCCGATAGACATGCGGTGTCTCGACACGATCGTGTCCTACCTCTTCTACGCCGTCATCGTGGACTTCTCGTTGGAGGCGCTCGACTTCATCCACCGGCTCTACCAGAGCGAGGAGTCGGTCAAGATCCTCGGCACCCTCATCACCAACAAGCTGTTCATGAGCCTGTTGGTGCTGCAGATCCTGCTCGGCATGTTCATCCCACTGGGGATCCTGGTGGTGGCGCGGGCCTGGAAGTTCAACGAGGACATGCGAAAGCTCCTCTACTTCACCTCCGCCATCCTGATCCAGGTCGGCATCTTCAGCACCCGCTGGAACGTGGTCATCGGCGGCCAGCTCTTCTCGAAGAGCCTGCGGGGGCTGATGGGATACAAGATGGAGGTCATGGGTATCGAGGGGCTGCTCACCGCCCTGGTGCTCCTGGCGCTGCCCTTCGTTATCCTGGCGATTATGATTCGCGTGCTGCCAACGGAGAGGCTGGGGGATCAGGTGGCGCGGGGGGCGTGAGGGGTCCTCAGGAGAACGCATCCAGGGCGGTCGCTGCGCAGGTCACGGGAGGCGGTGGACGCCAGGCCTTCTGCCGAGGGATGGTGAGGAGGACGGGGGGATGGTCGGTCAGGACGTCCAGGACCTCATGCCGGTGGGCAACGTGCCTTTGTGTGATCGTGTCAGCCCGATACGGGCGCACACGCAACGGCCTGGAACCTGGCCCACTCCTGCTCCACGGCACGTTGGATGGACTCCACGGCTTCCGGAGTCAAATGACCGAACCGCCCTTGGGCGGCGAGGTACTCGGCCACCGGCCGGGGAGCTGGCGGGATGTAGTTCAGCTTCGGGCCGGCGCCCGCCTCGATCTCCACCAGCGGGAAGACGCAGCTCTCGACCGCCAACCGCGCCAGCCGGATGGTCAGGTCGGGCTCGTATTTCCAGCCCGAGGGGCACGGGGCCAGGACGTGAAGGAACCGGGTGCCCCGGATCCTCTTGGCCCTGACGATCTTGGCCATCAAGTCCTCCGGAAAGGCGACGGAGGCGGTCGCGGCGTACGGGATCCGGTGCGCTGCCAGGATGGCCAGGATGTCCTTCTTGGGCCGTGCCTTCGGGCTCAGCGCGGGCGTCGTGGTCGTCCACGCGCCAAGCGGCGTGGCCGAACTCCGCTGCGCCCCGGTGTTCATGTACGCCTCGTTGTCATAGCAGACGTAGAGGAAGTTCTCATCGCGTTCGGCCGCGGCAGACAGGGCCTGGAAGCCGATGTCAAACGTGCCGCCATCGCCCGCCCATACCACCACGGTCGTCTCGTGGAGGCCCTGGGCGTCCAGGCTGGCCCGAACCCCGGTGGCCACCGAGGCGCCGGTTTCGAAGGCCGTGTGAAGCATCGGCACGCCCATCGCGGAGTACGGGAAGACCCCATCCACGACGGCGGCGCAGCAGGCAGGAACCACAAACACCGTATCGCGACCCAGGACCTGGAGGGCGAGGCGCATGGCGACCCGCTCCCCACACCCCGCACACGCCATGTGACCCGGGTGCAGCAGCTCCGTTCCTGGCAGTCGCTCGCTCATTTCCCTGCTCATTGGTCATTGGCCATTGGTCATTGGTTATTCTTCAGAGTCGTACTCCCACCCAGTGAATCTCCCCCTCAGGGCGCGTGCCCCGCACCTGATCCAGGAGACCCGCAATCACGTCCCGGGTGATGTCCCGGCCGCCCAGCCCGGCGACGAAGCCGTAGAGCTCCGGGCGCCGCTCCAGCGGATACAGGGCGGATCGCACCTCCTGCGCCAGGATGCCGCCGTGGCCGAAGGAGATGTTCCGGTCAATCACCAGGACGCGCCGCGCCCCTTTCAGCACGTCGCGGATCTCCTCGCTCGGGAAGGGGCGGAACGCCCGCAGCTTGACCAACCCCACCGCCTCGCCCGCCTCGCGCCGCTCGTCCACTACGAGGCGGGCTGTGCTGCAGACCGTCCCCGCCGCCAGGAGGAC
>JACPAT010000011.1 GCA_016180655.1 Candidatus Methylomirabilota bacterium
TATGAGGCCGATGTCGCCGCCCCGGATCTGGCGCATCTCGTATCCCGCCGGATCCAACCCGGCCAGGTCCACCTCGCCTGCCTCCCCATCTCCCGCATCACGCCGCAGCAGGATGGATCCCCCGACGATTCGGCCGGGGCGCTCGACGATCCGCAGGATGGATCTGGCCGTCACGCTCTTCCCGCACCCACTCTCCCCCACGATGCCCAGGGTCTTGCGCCGAGGGACGTCGAAGCTCGCGCCGTCCACGGCCCGGACCGTTCCCTCGTCTTGGAAGAAATGGGTCTTCAGATCCCGCACCGACAAAATCGATCCGTCAGCTCGGCTCATGGCTGATGACTTCTCGTCCACGGCTCTCGGCTCGCGGCTCTCGGCTCTCAGTGTCCGTACGGGTCCGCCGCATCCCGGAGGCCGTCCCCCATGAAGTTGAAGGCGAGGATCACGATGATGACCGGGATCGACGGGATCAGCAGCCACGGTGAGATGGCCAGGGCCTGGACGTTCTGGGACGTTCTGGGCCTGCTGCAACAGGACCCCCCAACTGATGGCCGGTGGACGAAGACCCAGACCCAGGAAGCTCAGGGAGGTCTCGCTGATGATCATGGCGGGTATGGCCAGCGTCGTTGCCGCGATGATATGGCTGAGAAAGGATGGAACGAGATGGGTGAAGATGATCCGCATCTGGCCGCATCCGGCCAGCTCGGCCGCCATCACGAAATCCTCCTCGCGGAGCGACAGGAAACGCCCTCGGACCACCCGGGCTAGCTCCGTCCAGCCGACCAGCGAGATGATGATGGTGATAGCGAAGTAGACCTGCATGGTGCTCCACTCGTTGGGGAGGGCCGCCGCCAGCCCCATCCACAAGGGAATGGTCGGGATGGATCGCAGAATCTCGATGACGCGCTGGATGATGGTATCCAAGACCCCGCCATAGAGTCCCGAGATCCCGCCCAGGAAGATCCCCAGAATCAGGCTCATAGCCACACCCACCAGGCCGATAATCAGGGAGATCTGGGTTCCATACATCAGCCGCGACCAAAGATCCCGCCCCTGCTCGTCGGTGCCCAACACGAAGAGCGTCTCCTCCGCAGGCGCCCCCTCGACGCCGATGAAATGCCGGTTGGTGGGAATGAGTCCAAACAGATGATACTCGAATCCCTTGGCAAAGAAGCGCACCGGGATCTTCTTCTCCGGATCCGGCGTGTAGACCCGCTTGAAGGTGACCGGGTCGCGCCTCCCCGCAAGCCCATACACGTGGGGGCTGAGCCGTCCCCCGTCGAACCAGTGAATGGGCTGGGGCGGGAGCAGCGACCGCTGTGCCTCGGAGGCCAAGGGGTTGGAGTAAGCCAAAAAGTCCGCAAAGATGACGACGAGGTAGAAGAGGAAGACGACAACGGTGCTCACCATCGCCACGCGGTGCTTGCGGAAGCGCCACCACATCAACTGCCATTGGGTGGCGACGGAGATGCGCTCCTCGGCGACCGATGGAACGGCGCCGGGCTCCTCGTGTCCGTTGGCTACTGCTTGCCCTCGAACCGGATGCGGGGGTCTATCCATAGCAACAGGAGGTCGGAGAGGAACGTGCCGATGACCGTCATGACTCCCAGGAGCAACACGATGGTCCCGGCCAAAAACATGTCCTGGGCGATCAGGGCCTTGAGCAGCAGGGGCCCCACCGTCGGGAGGCTCAGCACCAGCGAGACGATGATGCTCCCCGACACGACGTAGGGGAGCAGGTAGCCGATGGTGGAGGCGAACGGGTTCAGGGCCACTCGCACCGGGTACTTCACGATCACGCGGGTCTCCGGCAGCCCCCGGGCCCGGGCGGTCACCACGTACGGCTTGCCCAGCTCATCCAGAAGATTCGCCCGCATGATGCGAATCAACTGGGCCGTCCCGGCCAGGCCCAGGATCAGGGCGGGGAGTGGCAGATGCTTCACCAGATCCCACAGCTTGGCCAGGTTCCACGGCGCCTCCGCCAACTCCTCGGAGAACAGTCCCCCGATGTTGGCGTTGAACAGGGTGAATCCCAGGTACATCAGGATCAGGGCCAGCATGAAGCTTGGCACCGCCAGGCCGATGAACCCCACGAAGGTGGCGATGTAGTCGCCAAGGGAGTACTGCCGCACCGCCGAATAGATCCCGATCGGCAGGGCGACCAGCCACGTAAATACGATGGCCGCCACGGAGACCACCATCGTGAGCCACAGACGGTCCCCGATGACCTCGGCCACGGGGCGGCTGTACTCCAGTGCCATGCCGAAATTGCCTTGGAGGATCAGGGCCATCCAGCGCAGGTACTGGACATAGAGCGGCTTGTCCAGGCCGTACTGCTGGCGCAGCGCCTCGGCCTCCTGGGCGGAGACAAAGCTGCCCGACGCCGACATCTGCGCGATGTAGGTGGTGATGTAATCTCCCGGGGGGAGCTGGATGATGACGAAGGACAGGACGGACACCGCCCACATCGTGAGGACGGCAAGGATCAGCCGGCGAATCAGATAGGCAAGCATGGCCCTTCCCCCGGGCAAGGGGACGCGGCCGCCCCGCCGAAGCGGGGCGGCCGCCGGATCTTCGCTTATTCCTGGCTAGGCCTTGTAGTAGAAGGTGGCCGGGTGTGAGCTGTTGGGGGTCCGGGCATGCTGCGCGTTGACCTGCCGCGAGGGAATGTTCCCGAGCTTCTTGCTGACGATCCGCACGCCCATCGCCGCCGGGGACTGGCCCACCGTGCCGATGCTGAACTGCTCGTCCACCATGATCTTCCAGATCTCCTGGGCGATCTTGTACCGCTCCTGCGTCTTTTTCCCGGCCGCGGTGCGGAATAGCTCCAGGGCCTTCTTCAGTTGTGCGTCCTTCGGCTCCTTGCCCTTGGCCCCGCCGCTGGCATACCAGTCGGCAATGGGATGGCCCAGCATGGCCTCCACAGGATCCACGGGCAGGGCGTGCCGCGGGAAGAGGTACAGGACCTCCGACCCGTCGTTGAGCCAAATGGAGATCTGGTGCTCGTTGCCCTTGATCTTCGTGAAGAACAGGCTCCGCTCCACCTCCTTGACGTCGCCCTGGATGCCGATCTTCTTCCACTGCTCCTTGATCATTTCCGCGATCTGGGTGTGGGGGATGAAGGCCCCGGCAGCGGTCAAGAGTTCCAGACGCAGCCGTCCTTTCCCATCCGTCCGCAGGCGATAGCCTTCGCCGTCCTTCTTGCTCAGGCCAACCTTGTCCAGCAATTCGTTGGCCTGCTTCGGATTGTGCGTGGACCACTTTTTGCGCCACTCCGGCCCCGGACTGTACGGGAGACTCTCCGCGGGTGCTACGGATCCGGGAGTGCCTACCCCCAGCCAGAACGTCTCGTTGAGCTGGTCCCGTTCAATGCCCAAAGAGAGGGCCCGCCGGAAGTCCCGGGTCTGGAGCCACTTTGCGATCTCCGGATCCGCCTCGTAGGCCTGGTTCGTCTGCAGGGTGGCATCCGATCCGTTGAGCGCGGGGTCGAGCCGGACATCGTAGTTCCCCTTGCCGCGGTTCTCCAGGAAGACCGGCAACTTGGTCAGGCCGGTGTGCCGCTCCTGGAGGTCGTACTGGCCGGCGATCGCTCGGAGGTTCAACACCTCCAGATTCTCCGCCAGCGTCATGCTGATCCGGTCAATGTAAGGAAGCTGGTTCCCCTGCGTGTCCACCCCGTAGTAATAGGGGTTCCGCTCCAGGGCCCAGTTCGGAGTGTTGATGGGACTGACGGTCTTCCAGGGGCCGAGAACCGGCAGTTCGGGGTTCAGCCGCCAGTCCCACCGGTTCTTGATATAGCTTACCCAGCCGTCGAAGCCGGCCGCCTTGGCCTTCCGGTCCACTTCCTCCCGGGAGACGTACTTGGAGTGGAACTGCTTCAGGTAGTGGCCCGGCATGTACGCGCCCATGGTCCGGTTGAAGTGCTGCTGGGTGGCCTGGCCGCCGCCCATGGCGGTGCTCCCCGCCAGGATGTCCACGAACAGGTAGTTGGGGTCGGGGAACTCGAAGACGACGGTGTAGTCGTCCCGCTTCCGGAGCGTCCCCGGCTTGCCGTTGACCATGAAGTCGGGATTCGGGGTCGGCTGGAGGTCCTTGTTCAGGTAGACGTCCTCGTACCAGAAGATGAAGTCATCGGCCGTGAAGGGCTGCCCGTCGGACCACTTGTGCCCCTTCCGCAGCAGGATGGCGATGACCCGGCCGTCGTCGCTCACCTTCCAGTCCCACGCGAGGCAGGGCATGACCTTGTTCCCCGTGTAGTCCCAGAACAGGATCTTGTCCGTGGAGACGATGCGGTTGCCGTTCTCGCCGTCGCCCGGCCCGGTGAAGCCACGGCGCCAGGTGCCGCCGTACTTCCCGATGCTGTGCACCGGCTTCACCACCATCGGCTCTTCGGGGATCCGCTTCTCCACCGGAGGGAGCTTCCCCGCTTTGACCAGCTCCGCCAGCACTGGGGCCTCGTTGAATTTCTTGGGCCATTTCGCCGGATCCAGGACGAGCTCCGGCCCCTCCAGCTTCCCGATAAGCCGGGCACCGAGCTTCGGCTCGGAGGCCTGCCCGGCGCGCGCCTGGGTAGGGATCATGCCGGCCAGGGCGACGGTGCCCGTGGCCAGGGCCGCGTCACGCAGGAACTCACGCCGTGTCATCCTCTTTCGCTTCTGCGACATGATCGGCACCTCCTCAGGATGGTCGGCCTGGTACGGGCTCAACGGACCGCGCCCCAGGCGATTGGGTCCTGGAACACACACAGGAAGGGCAATCCAGCGACGGCCCCCTTCCCGAGCGCAAAGGGGGAACAACCGGATGTGGTGGGAGTCTATTCAGCATGCAAGGGTGCTGTCAACGACATTCTCGGGCGTCACGGCGGCATGCCCCCGCCTTCCTGGGGGTTGATCGGGCGAAATCAGGAGGACCTCGCCGACGGCTCCAGCAGGGCGATGACAGTGCCGACCTTGACGACAGCCTCCTCGGGGAAGTGCAGCTTCCGGACGACGCCGGCGGCCGGCGACTCGAACTCCACGTTGACCTTGTCGGTCATGATCTCGGCCAGGGGCTCCCCCTCCCCCACCGATTCGCCCTCTGCTTTCAGCCAGCGGACGATCGTCCCCTCGGTCACTCCTTCGCCCAGGTTCGGCATTCGCACTTCGATCATGGTCGCTTCACTCCACAGGCCGCCCTCAGCCATCAGCGCGGACCTCATCCACCTCTGGCGGATTGAACGCTGACGGATTTTCCGTGCTCCTCAGAGGCCCAATTCGAGTTTGTCGGGGTGCTCCAGCAGATCAATCAGGGTCTCGAGGAACTGCCCCACCGGCACGCCGTTCACGATCCGGTGATCGTAGGTCAGGCTGATGGGCAGGATCGAGCGCACCACGATGGCCCCGTCCCGCGCGACCGGCTTCGGCTCGATCCGGCCCGTCGCCAGGATCGCCGCCTGGGGCAGGTGCACGATGGGCGTGGCCCACCCCACACCGCGAACCATCCCCACATTGGACAGCGTGAAGGTGCCCCGGCGCACGTCCTCCGGCCTGAGGGCCCCCCGCCGGGCCCGCTCGGTCACGTCCGCCACGCGGGCGACCACCTCCGCCAGGGTCTTGCCATCCGCCTGGTGCACGACGGGCACGATCAGGTTCCCATCCGGCAGCGCCACCGCCACTCCGACGTTGACCTCGGCGTACACGCGGATCTCGGGGGCGTCCTCGGCCAGGGCGGCGTTGAGCGCGGGATGCAGGGTGAGCGCCTGGGCCAGGGCCTTGACGAGAAGGGGGGTGTAGGTCAGGCGCACGCCGCCCGTGCGCGCCGGCTCTGCGGCGAGCCGCTCGCGCAGGGCAACCAGCTCCGTCGCGTCCACTTCTCCGAGATGCGTGACGGCGGCCACCTGGGCGTGGCTCTTGGCCAGATGGTCGGCCGCCATCTTCCGCATCGCCTTGAGGGGGATGACCTCCCGGACGGGGATCCCCCGATCCACCCGGACGCCTTCTGCCACCCTTCACGCTCCCATCTTCGCCCTCAGCCATCCGCCATCGGCCGTCCGCTTTCGGATTCGTTATGTACAGCCGAATCCGCCAGAGGCGGAAACAGCCGAACGCTCTTGCCGAGCGGGTTGACGGCTTCGCGGATCACGCCGAGTATTTCAGGACGGCGCGCACGGCATCGGTGACGTCCTGGGCATCCGGGAGAAAGGCCCGGCGGATGGTGGGATGCGCCGGCACCGGGGCATGCGGCGCCCCCACCCGGACAACGGGGGCCTTGAGATACCCGAAGCCCTGCTCGGCCACGGTCGCCGCCACCTCGGCCCCCAGGCCGCCGATCTTCCACGCCTCGTGGGCCACCACCAGACGGCCCGTCCTCCGCACCGAGGCCAGGAGTCCTGCCACGTCCAGCGGCGCCAGCGTGCGAAGGTCGAGGACCTCCACCTCGACTCCCTCCGCCGCGAACTGGTGGGCCGCCTGGAGCGCCCGGTGCACCATCCAGGCCGTTGCCGCGACCGTGACGTCTTTCCCCGGCCGCTTCACGTCTGCCCGGCCGATGGGGACAAGGTGTTCGCCGTCCGGCACGACGTCCCGCACGCCGTGGTACAGGTACATGTGCTCGAAGAACAGGACCGGGTCGTCGTCCCGAATGGCGCTCTTCATGAGGCCCTTGGCGTCGGCCGGCGTGGAGGGCATCACCACCTTGAGGCCGGGGACGTGAGTGAACCAGGCCTCGAAGCATTGCGGGTGGCCTCCGTAGGGCCCCTCCCCGACCTTGGTCCGGATGGTGAGGGGGACGCGGGCCTTGCCGAGCGTGAGCCAGTGGACCACCGGGGCATGCAGGACGAGCTGCGGCATGGCCGACGGGAGGAACTCTCCGAAGGAGATGTCCAGGATCGGGCGCAGGCCCTCCAGGGCCGCCCCGATGCAGAGGCCGGCCGCGGCGGATTCCGAGATGGGCGTGTCGAAGATCCGCGCCGGCCCGAATTCCTCCCACAGCCCCAGCGTCGAGCGGAGCGATCCGCCGAACGGCCCGATGTCCTGACCCAGGACGAACACGTTCGGGTCCCGGCGCATCTCTTCGCGGATCCCCTCGACGAGAGCCTCGACGAACGTCATCCGCCTGGCAGGCATGTCAGGCCCCTCCCAGCGGCGTCGAGAAGATCTCATCCAGCCCCAGGTCGGTGGGCAGGATGTCCGGGTGCCGCTGGGCCGCCGCCTTGGCCTCCCCGACCTCCTGGGCGGCCTCGGCCCAGACGGCCTGCGCCTCTTCAGCCGACAGCACCCCGGCCGCCAAGAGCCGCTCCTCCAGCCGACGGATCGGGTCCCGGCCCTGCCACTCCTCCACCTGCGCCGCGGACCGATAGGACGCGGTGTCGGCCGCGATGTGACCCCGCATGCGAAATGTCTCGGCCTCGATCAGGGTCGGGCCGTGGCCCGCCCGGGCGCGGCGGACCGCCTCCTGGACGGCAGCATGCACGGCCAGCACGTCGTTGCCGTCCACGGCGACGCCGGGGATGCCGTAGCCGGCGGCCCGATCGGCCAGCCGCTTGGCCGCCGTGGCCCTTTCGATGGGCATGGAGATGGCCCAGTGGTTGTTCTGGATGACGTAGACGATGGGGAGCCGCCAGGCTCCCCCCAGGTTGACAGCCTCGTGGAAATCGCCCCGGTTGCTCGTCCCGTCCCCGAAGGAGACCGCGGTCACGGCGTCGCTCTTCCGATACTTCTGCGCAAAGGCGGTGCCCGTGGCCTGGGAGATGATGGGCCCCAGGTCACCGGCAATGTATGGCAAGACCCGCAGCTCGATGGGCGCCGTGAAGCTGAAGTGGCGGCCTCGCCCGAAACTGGTTCGCTTGCCCAGTGCCCCCGCCCATACCTGTTCCAGCCTCACCCCGCGCATCACGAAGACGATGGGCGACCCGCGGTAGCCCGGCGCACACACGTCATCGGGCCTGAGCCCGTAGAAGGTCCCCACCGGCACCGCCTCTTCCCCCCGGGACGGGAACCAGTGCGCCGACTCCTGGCAGCACGCCTCGTCCAGCACGCGGCTCAGCACCATCCACCGGTGCATCGCCACGGCCGTCTTCGGATCCTCGATCATCTCCACCTCCACTCACGCACAACGGAAAGAGGACCTCGTCAATGCGACATGGAGCCTTCGCGATCCCGGTCGGAGGATGCCACAGGCCTCGATGCGGAGCAAGGACTTTTGCGCGGCCAATTTAGTGCTGCGGAACGCAAATACTGTGACACTCATTTCTGCGCCCTCTCCCTGGATGGGAGAGGGCCGGTGGTAAGGGTGCAAGGCGGGGCCGCACCCAGGGGGTACCCGAGGGTCCCCCCACCAAACCCACGGTGGGGAGAGGGAACGAAAGGATGCGCGGGCACAATACGTCACCGTAATTCTGGCCAGAAGGACTTACGAGGCGTGTCGAGCAGTCCAATGGGCCTCCCTCGAAAAAGGCCTTGCGTTGACCACGGGAGATCAGTATAGAGGTATCGTTCGGCACCAAATTCGCCCGGTTGATGGGCTCAAGCCAGGCACAGCTTCCTGGCCCCTCGCCTGGCGGGAAACCAGGAAGTGCACAGGACTTGGTCATAATCTGAAGACAAGGGCCATGAGGCGGACACAAGTAGACATCCCGAAAGACAGGATCGCGGAGTTTTGCCGGAAGCATCACATTCGCAAGCTGGCGCTCTTCGGCTCTGTGCTCCGCGAGGATTTCCGGCCAGACAGTGACGTGGACATCCTAGTGGAGTTCGAGCCGGAACACACGGTTGGCTTGCTACGGATGGCCGGCCTGGAGCTGGAACTGTCGAAGCTCCTTGGGCGAAAGGTCGACCTGCGGACACCCGCGGAACTGAGCCGGTACTTCCGCGACGATGTCGTGCGCGATAGCGAGATTCAGTATGCTCACGGCTGACCGGATCCGACTGCGGCACATGCTGGACGCCGCACGGGAGGCGGTCCACTCCGCCCATGGACCATGCGTACTTTGACCTCGACCTGGACCAGGTCTGGAAAGCTGTGACGGAGGATTTGCCGCCGCTGATCGCAGAGTTGGAGATAACTATTGGGGCGGAGGCCGAAAGTTGAAGCTTTTCACGTGAGCGATTCCGTGGGAGGGGTCTTCAGGTAGCGAGTGACAGCCAAATGGCAGAAGGGCAGCGGGTCGTTTGGATCAGCCACAAGAGCGGTGAACGCTGTGAGAGATGCGGGGCGGAGTGCTTCAAGGGCAACTTCCTACAGATCACCCGAGAGGAGGGCATTCGGTGCATGACTTGCGCTGGGCTGGCCCACTTGGTCTTCCTCCCAGCAGGGGATCCCGCCCTGACCCGGCGTGCCCTGGCCGCGTCCCCGCTCTCCGCCATCGTCGTCAAGTTCTCCCGACATCGCAAGCGGAGCGAGCGACAAGGCGTTCTTGCCGAAGCGGCGGCCATCGAAAAGGCAAAGGAGGAATGCACGAGGGACGCGGTGCGCCGGGAAAAGGCGCGGGAACGCCGTCGCGCCAGAGATGAGGCAGCAGATCGAGAATATGTTGCCCGGTTTGCCGAGAGGATCCTCGAACTCTATCCCGCCTGTCCCCGCGCCGATGTGGATGCCATCGCCCGCCATGCCTGCGAGAAATATAGCGGCCGGGTTGGCCGATCGGCCGCGGCCAAGCAGTTCAACGCCAGGGCCATCACGCTCGCCGTCCAGGCGTACATACGCCACCAGTACACAAGCTACGACGAACTGCTTGCCCAGGGGCTCGAACCGTTTGAAGCGCGACCGATGGTCGCCGACAGAATCAAGGACCTCTTGTACCGGTGGCGGGGGGATTGAGGCTGCGGGCGTTGGATCCGGTTGGTTTGCCGACCTCGTCCGGTCGACGGCTTCATCTCGCTCCGACTCGGACCCGCCCCCCTCGAAGAATCCAGAACGCGCCCCTGAGAAATCACGCGGTTACGTCGTGAAAGGTTGCCGATACCTTTCTGAGGCCGGCGAATGGCTGGGCGGTGAGCGGCCCCCGCCGTAGGCGGTTTCTGCTCCATCGCCGGTTAGGCTGCTGAGTCGCGGGCAACCTCCCATCCCGGGAAGACCAAGACCGCCGGATGGCACTTCAGGGC
>JACPAT010000012.1 GCA_016180655.1 Candidatus Methylomirabilota bacterium
CCCGAGGAAGCGGTCCCGCTCCGTGAGGCTGGCATCGCGTGCGGGATGCTGGTTCTCGGCCCGATCGCGCCGGATCAGGCGGACCTCGTCGCGGCGCACGACCTGGATCAGTGCGTCAGCGATCAGGGGCAGGCCGAGGCGCTGGACCGCGCGGCGCGGGCCCGCGGGCGCGTCCTGGGGCTTCACCTGAAGGTGGATACCGGCATGGGCCGGGTCGGCCTCCGGCCCCGCGAGGTCCGCGGGGTGGCGGAGAAGATCCGGGCCCTCCCCTCTGTGCGGCTGGCGGGGCTCATGACCCACTTCGCCGACGCGGAGGCGGAGGACCCCCGCTTTGCGGGGGAGCAACTCGCGCGCTTCGCGGAGGCCGCACGGGACCTCGCCGCCGTCCCGCAGGGCGGGGCGCCGCTCCGGCACGCGGCGAACAGCGCCGCCCTGCTCTTCCTCCCCGAGGCCCGGCTGGACCTGGTGCGGCCGGGGATCATGCTCTACGGATACCATCCCCGCGGCCCGCGGGGCGGGCCCGAGCCGCCGCTCCGGCCCGCGCTCCGCCTCCGGACGGTCATCAGCCAGATCCAGGACGTGGCGCAGGGCGAGAGCGTGAGTTACGGCCGCACCTTCGTGGCCCCGCAAGATCTCCGCGTGGCCACGCTGCCCGTGGGCTACGCCGACGGGTGCGGGCGTTTGCTCAGTAACCGCGGTCAGGTCCTGATCCGGGGGCAGCGGGTCCCCATCGTCGGGCGGGTGTGCATGGACATGACCATGGTGGACGTGAGCCGCCTCCCGGACGTCCGGGTGGGCGACGAGGCGGTCCTGATCGGCCGCCAGGGCGCGGGCGAGATCACCGCCGACGAGGTGGCGGCGCTCCAGGGCACCATCAGCTACGAGATCCTCTGCCGCATCGGCCCGCGCGTCCCGCGGGTGTACCTGCCGCCTTCCTCCCCCGACGTGTAAGCTCATCCCCCATCGGAGAGGCGCGTGCAGTTAAAGGGCGGACCGGACATTCATTGACCCCCAGCCGTCATTCTGCTGGGCCAGGATTCCACCCCTGAAGTGTTCCGAGAGATCCGTCCGCCGGATCAGAACGTCTGTTCCTGAAACACAGAGCATGCCGGGGATGCCAGGCAGGCTCTGGTGGCTGAAGGTGGTGGCCACCGGGACGTGGGTCACCTCCTCCCCTCGTCGTAGATATGGCCGGTCCCAGCACCCGCCACGACGGGGAGGATGGCGGGAGTGATCAGGATCGTTGGGCCGGCAGGGAAATCAGCGGACGGGGCACTCGCCGTGCCGCTCGCGAGGCTGCCAATGAGCGAGTTGGTGCCGGCAGAGGTGCCAATCCCCGCCTGGGAAGCAGACCTTTATGAAGTGATGTTGCCGGGTTCGTCTTGACGGGGGGAAGCACCGCTGTTGGTGCCTTCGTTCGACCTTGCCTGTTCCATCTTGGGGCGGGCAACTCGAAAAACCGGGACAATCAAACGCGGCAACCCCATGCGCGCCACCGTCGTTTGGACAATTTCGCGCCAATATGGCCAAGCGTTGTAGAGAGCGTTCACCTTGCCGAACGCTCTAAGTTGTTGAGGCGTAAGCTCAATCTCTTTGCTGAGACGATAAGACAGTTCCAAGACCGCCGACAGATTCACTACCCTCTTCGTGGCATCTTGCTCCTGAACACCCCTCATGCCGAATCTGACTTCTGCCGCGAGCTTGGTTCCAACCTGGCAGCAATGTGAGCTAGTGCTCAGGTGAAGGCGGACCTTCCGCCCTGCGTCAGCGTCGCCGTTTGCGTAGAGCCGAGCGGACAGGCGGAGCAAACGCACGTCGTCAATCTCGACATGAGGGGTGATCTGTGCCACCAATTTCAGGCGCGAGATGTTTCTCGATGATTTGGGCATAGTTACGCAGCCAACTGAAGGTCCTGTACCGGAGCCTCCATCGGCAACACATTCCGCAAATTCTCCGGAAGGGTCAAACGCATTCGCTGAACCCGTCGCTCTACTGCCATCGTCACGTCCGGAATCTCGATTCGGGCGAGGTCGAACCCCCGCAGGGAGTGATGGCACGCCCAAGCAAACGCGGCCAGCGTGCGGATCGTCATGTTCCGTCCGCCCGACAATGCCTGGGTGATATAGGCTTTGGACTTCCCGAGCGCCTTCGCCAGGTTAGCCTTGCTGATACCTTCCCGTTCCATCAGCTTCAGGAGCTCCTCCGTTGCCAAAAGCACTGCCCTTTCTTGCTCGAACAGCAACCGCTGGCGAGGCGTCACATGCTTACTTTCGAACCAACTCTTAGCCATGCGACTTCACTCTCCTCTCAAAGTCGGCCTTAATCTGCTTTGCAGTCTTGATCTCACTCGGTCGCAATTTGTCTGCCTTCTTATTCAATCCGTGTGTCAATAGAACTCGGCCACCAGGAGAGAAAAAGCAGGGCAGACGAATCTGGAAGCACTTGAACTCATACAGATCTGTTCCTTCGATTTTCTTGAATTTTTTTGCTCACTCAGGAAACTGGGGTAGGCGCGAACAAACATGTCGAAAAGCGCCTTCATTTTGGCAGTGTCAACTTCACCGAGTTGGCCAAGGAACTCTTCGGCGGGACACGAACCATCATCGAGCACAACTGCCTCGACCCGGATCTTGGCACCAGGCACTGCATGTATCAGTTTGGTGAGAGGAGTCTTTTGAGGCTTCACGCAGGCTTAGCCTTGTGGCCTACGGTTAACATCCCAGTTAACTCATGTCAAGAGGATTTTCTTATCACCTGCTCTGTTGTTCGTGTTCATGACCACAGAATCTGGCGCTCTGGTTGTTCTCCGGCTCGGCAGGTTTCCCGATGGCCAGCTTACCCTAGACAGAGAAGCCCGTCTGCTCGAAACGCCGCCGGACTCTCGTCTGCGCCGGCTTGGCGGGGCGGGGGGATGCGTCAGAGGCGGCGAGCTTGCGTCCTGGCCAACACGAGGTCAGGGGCAGGCATTAGCGGTAGATCTCGCGGCGATGACCGATGAGGTGGATCGTAAGGAGGTGTTGACGCCGGTCGGCTGCGTAAAGGATCCGATAGTCGCCGACCCGCAGCTTGAGCACGCCTCGCCACTGCTTTCCCCGGAGTGGTTCTGGCGTGATCTCGTCGAAATGTGCAGCAAGCCACCGGACCCGGTCGAGAACACGCTCTCGGGCATCCGGGGCGAGGCGATCGAGGTCGCTAACCGCCTCGGGCCGGAATTCGACCTCGTATGGGGCGCTCACCACTTGAGCCCATACCTCTTGGCCACCTCACCTGCAGGAATCCCGCGCTGGCCGCGCCGGCTTGCCTGCAGGCTCCGGCGAAGCCGTCGTTCGACAGTCGCACGAAGGGACCGCCCCTTATCCGGGTCGCTCAGCAGTTCCGTCAACTTGCGTTCGACGGCTTCCTCGACGACTTCCCGGAATTCCTCGACAGTCATTCGCGCTAGGGTCTTCATCAGGCTTGGTCCTCCCATCAACCGGCTCGCCTGGGCAACTCCAGCGAGGACTCGTCCGTCACCTGAGGACGACGTTCCACCAAACGCACCCCGGTTGCGCCGGGAGTATAGCCCACGATTTCCTTCCGCGCCAAGGACAAACACAGGCCCGGGCGGTCATTCCACACTCCGCAATCCGCGATCGGAGAAGAGGATCCTGCCTTGCCACCGCAGAACCGGCCGGGTCCCGCACCCCCGCCCCGCATGGCAGCCTGCCAGCGTGGTCTTCCACCGATTGGCAAATTATCAAGGCCCGACCCCAATTACGACCCCAATTAGGACGCCAATTACGGGGCCTTCTTGCGCGGCATGGTCACGCCTCGTGGACCATCGAGCCGCAGGCAGGACAACGGAATCGGTTTCCGGGATGTTCCTGAAAACGGAGTCCTGCAAGGCAGCAATCTGTTTGGCAAGCCGGCGAAGATGGTTCAGTGTACTGCTCATGTCCTATCGGCCACGCTACGTTTAGAGCGATACGATGGAGACGATTCGGCAACGCGCATCTTAGACTTTCCTTCCACCGGTTCGAACACAACCCGGATGCGGGCGTGCAGCGCTTCGGCCACACGCCGCAGGGTGCTGAGGGAGTGGCCTTCGTAACCGGGCGACTCCAGCCGGCTGATCTGCTGCTGGGAAGTCTTCAGAAGCTTCGCCAGATCCTTTTGGGAAAGCCCGGCCTGTTGCCGGAGCGCGGCGATTTGCAGCGCCACATCCCAGGCCTCTCCGGCGCGCTCAAAACGGGCGGCGAACCATCGTCCCGCTCTCTTCCGCCAGTCACGCATTCGTTCCCGTGCAGTCGCCACATCGCGGGCCGGCATGGCCTGGCCTTTATGGCGGATGCCGTGCACCGCGACGATCCGGCGGTTCTTCATGAAAAACCACAGGGCACGCCCCCGACCCGGTCTCATAGAATTCTACTGTAAAATCCATGCTCATGGCAACATCATTATTGGTGTGTAGTATGGCGCTTTGTCGGTCAGGGCCCTCTTGGACTTGGGCCACCCTTGACGTCGAGGGGAGGGCTCTGCATTGCCACCGAAGAAGCAGGCGGTTCTTCCCCGACCGAAGGCGCGCGCACCCCGAGGCAGCCTAAAGAAATCGAACGCTTCGAGCAACATCCCGTCCCCCAGGATCTGCCGGATCCGCGCGTAGAGGGGCGAAGCTTTCGGCGCCGTCTTGCTCGCACGCCTCATCACTTCACCTCCTCGCCGAACATGCTCATCTGTCCGGGCTTCGGAGGCCTGTCTGCGTGCGGCGATGCACAGACTCCGAGGAGGTGTCTGCGTTGCCACCGGAGGGACGGCCGGAGACCCGCCCTCGGAAGGCGACAAAAGCGGGAACGTCGCTTTTACACTCGTCGCTCGGATCCCGAAGGGATGGGCCCCGAACGTGGGCTGCGTCTGCCTCGTTCCGTTGTGCCAGTGCTCCCAGGTTGGCTCGCGTTCATGGGGAACGGCCTTGACAAGCCTCGCGGGCGACGCCTATAGTGCCAGCGTTCACCGTACGTTGCGCGCCGCCCCACCTCTGTGGCTCGCCGGGGAGTTGGCACCATGAACGGCGTCATCATGGCCGGGGGCTTCGGGACCCGCCTGCGACCGCTCACCCACAGACTGCCCAAGCCCATGATCCCCATGGCCAACAAGCCCATGATGGAGCACATCGTGGACCTGCTGGGCGAGCATGGGATCACGGACCTGGTGACGCTGCTGCACTTCCAGCCGGAACTCATCGAGGGCCACTTCGGCGACGGCGCGGAGTTCGGCGTGCGGATGGCCTATGTCGCCGCCACCGAGGACTACGGGACCGCGGGCGCGGTGAAGAACGCCCAGGACCATCTCGACGGAACGTTCCTGGTCATCAGCGGCGACCTCCTGACGGACTTCGATCTGGGCGCGGCCCTGCAGTTCCATCGAGAGCGGGGCGCCGACCTGACCATCCTCCTCACCCGGGTGGAGAACCCCCTCCAGTACGGCGTGGTCATCACCGAGCCCGACGGGCGCATCAGCCGCTTCCTGGAGAAGCCGACCTGGAGCGAGGTCTTCAGCGACACGGTGAACACCGGGATCTACCTCTTGGAGCCGTGGGTCCTGGACCTCATCCCCCCGCGGCGCGAGTTCGACTTCAGCCGCGATCTCTTCCCCCTGATGATGCGGGAGGGGAAGAAGCTCTACGGCCACATCGCGGCCGGCTACTGGCGGGACGTGGGGGATCTCCTGGAGTACCGCCTGGCCCACCAGGACATCCTGGCCGGGACGGTCAAGGTGAAGATCCCCGGACGCAGGGTGGAGGGTCTGGACAAGGCGATCTGGCTGGGGAGCGGCACCCGCGTGGACTTCACCGCGGGCCTGCGGGGCGCGGTCCTCATCGGGCAGAACACCCGGGTGGAGGCCAACGCCCGCATCACCAACAGCGTGATCGGGGACAACTGCATCGTGGAGGAGGGGGCCGTTGTCGCCGACTCCATCCTCTGGAACGGCGTGTACGTGGGCCGCGGGGCCATCCTGAAGGAGAACGTGGTCGGCCGGGGCAGCGAGATCAGGGCCCGCGCCCACCTGTTCGAGGGCGCCCTGATCAGCGACGCCTGCCGCATCGGCGAGGGGTCGGTGGTCAAGGCCGACGTGAAGGTCTGGCCCCAGAAGGTGGTGGAGGACGGGGCCACCCTGTCCACCAGCCTGGTGTGGGGCGAGCGCTGGTCCCGCTCCCTCTTCGGCGCCTACGGGGTCACGGGCCTGGGCAACATCGAGATCTCGCCGGAATTCGCCGCCAAGCTGGGGGCGGCCTTCGGCGCCACGCTGCGGGAACATGCCGTGGTGCGGACCAGCCGCGATCCCCACCGGACCTCCCGCATCATCAACCGGGCCATGATCTGCGGCCTCCTCTCGGCCGGGGTGGACGTCCACGACCTGCGGGTGACCCCCATCCCGGTGGTGCGCTACCAGATGGGGGTGCACGGGGCGGTGGCCGGAGTCCACGTGCGGAAGTCCCCCTACGATCCGGAGCTGATCGACATCAAGTTCTTCGACGAGCAGGGGATGGACATCTCGGCGAACCGGGAGAAGGGCATCGAGCGCCTGTTCTTCCGGGAGGACTTCCGCCGCGCCAAGATCGACGGGACCGGGGTCCTCGGCTTCCCCGAGTACGACGTCGAATACTACCAGGAGGGGATCCTGGGCTTCATCAACCGGGAGGCCATCCGGGCCCGGGCCCCCAAGGTGGTCATCGACTACTCCTGCGGCAGCGCCGCCACGATCTTCCCCGCCATCCTGGGGAAGCTGGGATGCGAGATCATCGCCCTGAACGCCTACATGGACGAGAGCAAGATCACCAAGAGCGCAGAGGAGTTCCAGCGGTCGCTGAAGCAGCTCTGCGAGATCGTGCGGATCCTGGGCGCGGACGTGGGCATCCTGCTGGACACGGGGGCGGAAAAGCTCTTCCTGGTGGACGACAAGGGGGACCTGCTGTCGGACGAGCTGGCCCTGGCCGTGGTGGCGCTCCTGGTGGCGCGGACGCAGTCCCCCGGCATCATCGGCGTCCCCATCACCGCCAGCGCCGTCCTGGAAGAGCTGGTGGCGCCCCACGGCTTCCAGGTGAAGCGGACCAAGATGGCGCCCCGCGCCCTGATGGAGGCAGCGGACCAGGACGGCATGGTGTTCGTGGGGGACGCCTTCGGCGGCTTCATCTTCCCCCGCTTCCAGCCCGCCTTCGACGGCATGCTGGCCACCCTGAAGATCCTGGAGATGCTCGCGCTCAGCGACCTCACGCTGCACGAGGCCATCCGGTCCGTGCCGAAGCGCGCCAGCACCCGCGAGCAGATCCCCTGCCCCTGGGAGATGAAGGGCACGCTCATGCGCACCCTCATCGAGGCGACCAAGGACGACCAGGTCGAGCTGGTGGACGGGGTCAAGATCCACCTGGGGAACGACTGGGCCGCCATCTACCCGGACCACGACAAGCCCGCCTTCCACATCCTGGTGGAGGCGGCCACCCGCGCCCGCGCGGAGGAGATCGCGGGCACCTACCGGGACAAGGTCAAGGAGTGGCTGGCGCGCGGGGCGGCGGCCTGAGCGGCATCGCAGGCGTCGGCGATCCGGCGGCGGATCGCGCCGTGGGGACCACCGTGGACAGGATCGCGTTCGGCACCTCGGGCTGGCGGGGCGTCATCGCGGATGACTTCACCTTCGCCGGGGTCCGGGCGGTCAGCCAGGCCATCGCAGAGTATGTGAAGGACCAGGGGCCGGGAGCCGGGGGTCAGGGGCTGGTCGTCGGCTACGACACCCGGTTTTTGTCGGAGGTCTTCGCCCTACGGGCGGCCGGGGTCCTGGCGGCCCACGGGGTGAGGGCCTTCCTGTGCGAGCGGGACACGCCCACCCCGGTCGTGGCCCACGAGATCCTCCGGCGGCGGACCGCGGGCGGCATCATCGTCACGGCCAGCCACAACCCACCCGAGTACAACGGCCTCAAGTTCTCCGCGGCCTGGGGTGGGCCCGCGCTTCCCGCGGCCACCCGGCAGATCGAGGAGCGGGCGAATGCCATCCTGGCGGGTGACCCGGTCCCGGAGCTGTCGCTGGCGGAGGCGCAGGATCGGGGGTTGCTGGAGCGGATCGATCCCCGGCCGGCCTACCTGGAGCGGTTGCGGGGCCTGCTGGACCTCGAGACGATCCGTAGGGCGCGCCTGCGGGTGGTGATGGATCCCCTCTACGGATCCGCCCAGGGGTACCTGGACTCGCTCCTCCGGGAGGCCGGGTGCGAGCTGACGGTGCTGCACGACTGGCGCGACCCGTACTTCGGCGGCCGCTCGCCCGAGCCCTCGGAAGCGCACCTGCGAGAGCTGGCCTCCCGGGTGGTGGAGACCGGCGCGGACCTGGGCCTGGCGACGGACGGAGACGCGGATCGGTTTGGCCTCGTGGATGCGGACGGGAGCTTCCTGGAGCCCAACTACTTCCTGGGCCTGCTCCTCCATCACCTGGTGAAGGCCCGGGGGTGGACGGGGGGCGTGGCCCGGTCCGTGGCGACCAGCCACCTGGTGGACGCCGTGGCGCGGCGCCTGGACATCCCGACCTACGAGACGCCGGTCGGGTTCAAGTACGTGGGCGAACTCATCGCCCAGGACAAGGTGGTGTTGGGCGGCGAGGAAAGCGCGGGCCTCTCGGTGAAAGGCCACGTCCCGGAGAAGGACGGGATCCTGGCCTGTCTTCTGGCGGCGGAGCTGGCCGCCTCGCGCGGCCGGATGCGGCTCCAGGCGCTCCTGCAGGAACTGTACGCCGAGGTGGGGACGGTCCTGGCCCGGCGGCTGAATTTCCGCCTCGAGTCCCGCCTGGTGGCGGGACTGCGGGAGCGGCTGAAGGAGCCGCCGGGGAGATTGGCGGACCGGGCGGTCACGGAGGTGAAGCGCCTGGACGGGGTGAAACTGATCCTGGAGGACGGCAGCTGGCTGCTCCTCCGGCCGTCGGGGACGGAGCCGGTGGTGCGCCTGTACGCCGAGGCCTCCACGGAGCGGCAACTCGACGCCCTGATCGCCGAAGGCCAACGCCTGATCGGCGTTGGAACTGAAAATTGAAAGCCGACCACTGACAGTCGATTTTTGATGGACGATTGTAGATTTCGGTGTCTTCCATGATCGGAGCCTGGAGATGAGCGAGATCAGCGAGGTGCGCGCACGCGAGATCCTGGATTCCCGGGGGAACCCGACGGTGGAGGTCGAGGTGCTGCTGGAGAGCGGGGCGCTCGGACGGGCGGCCGTTCCCTCGGGGGCCTCCACGGGCGAGCGGGAGGCCCTGGAACTCCGGGACGGCGACGCGGGCCGCTACCTGGGCAAGGGCGTCACCCAGGCGGTGGAGCACGTGAACCAGACCATCGGGCCGGAGGTCGTGGGACTGGAGGCCACCGACCAGGTCCTCCTGGACCAGCTCCTGTGCGAGCTGGACGGGACCGAGGACAAACGGAAGCTCGGCGCCAACGCCATCCTGGGCGTGTCCCTGGCGGTGGCAAAGGCCGCGGCGGACGATGCCGGCCTTCCCCTCTACCGGTACCTGGGCGGCGTGAACGCCAGGATCCTGCCGGTCCCCATGCTGAACATCCTGAACGGGGGCAAGCACGCGGATAACACCGTGGACCTCCAGGAGTTCATGATCATGCCGCTCGGCGCCGAGCGGTTCAGCGAGGCGCTGCGCATGGGGGCGGAGGTCTTCCATCACCTGCGGGCTGTGCTCAAGAAGCAGGGCTACAACACGGCCGTGGGCGACGAGGGCGGGTTCGCGCCCGACCTGAAGTCCAACGAGGAAGCCGTGCAGCTCATCCTGACGGCCATCCAGAAGGCGGGATACCGGCCGGGAGCGGATATCTGCCTGGCCCTGGACCCCGCGGCCAGCGAGTTCTACGCCGAGGGTCGCTACGTCCTGGAGGGGGAGGGCGGGAAGCGCCTGACCCCCGACGAGATGGTCGAGTTCTACGCCCGCTGGGTGGCCCAGTATCCCATCGTCTCCATCGAGGACGGCATGGCCGAGAACGACTGGGACGGCTGGGTCGCGCTCACGGCGCGACTGGGCGGCCAGATCCAACTGGTCGGCGACGACGTCTTCGTCACGAACGTCAAGATCCTCCAGGAGGGGATCGCCAGGGGGATCGCCAACGCCATCCTGATCAAGGTCAACCAGATCGGGACGCTCAGCGAGACCCTGGACGCCATCCGGACGGCCCACCGGGCCGGATACGCGGCCATCGTGTCGCACCGGTCCGGGGAGACGGAGGACACCACCATCGCGGATCTCGCGGTGGCCACCAATGCCGGCCAGATCAAGACCGGTTCGGCGTCGCGGACGGATCGCATCGCCAAGTACAACCAATTGCTCCGGATCCAGGAGGACCTGGGCGACGCCGCCGTCTTCCCGGGGCGGGACGCCCTGGCCCGGTTCCGAAGAACTTGAACCGCCGGTACCAACGGCATCCGCCGAAGGCGGATTGGTGCGCCAAGGTCGCCAAGGAAATGACTGCCCTTTCTTTGGACCGGAGAATACGAAACCGGATTGATGAGCGCTTCAGAGTCTCCGTTTTTCTGCCCAAATGGCACCTCGCGGCCTTGGCGTTCATGGCGCCTTGGCGGTTAGTGAGTTCGGGTGATGGTCGCGCTGCCTAACCCCGATCGGCCGCCGCTCCGCCCGCGCCTGCGGCTGGTGGTCATCCTGCTCCTGGCCCTGGTGGCGGCGTCGGTGATGGGGAATCGGGGGCTGCTGCGGCTGTACGAGATGCGCCGGGCCAGGGCGGCCCTCACGCGGGAGATCGGCGAACTGGCGGCCGCCAACGCGGCCCTGGCGGAGGAGGTCCGGGCGCTGCGCACCGATCCCGCCCGGGTCGAGGCCATCGCGCGGGAGGAACTGGGTCTGGTCAAGCCGGAGGAGTTGGTTTACGAATTCCGGGCCACGCGACGGCCGTCCGTGCCCATCGAGGCCCGCTAACTTCAGTCCCGGTGGGCGGTTGACGCCGCCCGGGAGATCGAAACTCCTTGCGGAGCCGGTGGCTTTTCACTATACTACGTCCCTCGTCGGGTCAGGGGCTTTACGGGGAGTCCAATCCATCTCTCTTCTTTGCCGACTAGGGGCCAGTGACGGAGTGCCTGCGACGGGCCGGAGGTCCAAGGCGTGTCTGTGATGCCGAGGCGGGGAGATCGCCGTGCAGCGCTTCTTCCGAAGCGAACGGGAGGACGGCCGGCCCGGGGCAAGGTCCGCGAGCCGATGCCGGAACTCTTGTTGGCGACGGGCCGGGTCCTCGTCGTGGACGAGGAGCGCCTGGTCCGCCAGCAGCTTTCCAAGCTCATCGCCGGGTGCGGGTTCAAGGTGGAGGTCGCCGCTTCGGCCGAGGCGGCGCGCAAGAAGGTCGAGGGGAACCCGTACGACGCCGTGTTCCTGGATCTGATGCTCCGCCGGGTCGGCGGGGTGGAGCTGCTTCCACAGATTCTCCGGCTCCGGCCCGACCTGTCGGTGGTGGTCATGGCGGGAGATGGCAGCCTCGAGACCAGCATAAACGCGGTAAAGCGGGGGGCGCTCTACTACCTGATCAAGCCGGTGGAACAGGGGGTGCTGGATGGCGTCCTGCGCAACTGCATGGAGCGGTCCCGCCTCCTGAAGCAGATGGCCCAGCTCAAGCAAACGACGCTCCAGGACGATCTCACCACCGCGTTCAACCGCCGGCACCTGGATGCCTACCTGGGGGAGGAGCTGGAGCGGTCCCGACGCTACGGCCGCACCTTCTCCATGCTGTTCTTCGACATGGACCACCTGAAGACCGTCAATGACCGCTACGGCCACCTGGCGGGCAGCCGGGTCCTGCGCGAGGTGGCGCAGCTCATCCAGGACAAGCTGCGCAAGAGCGACCGGCTCTTCCGCTACGGGGGGGACGAGTTCGTGGTGACCCTGCCCGAGACGGGCGCGGGGGGGGCCCTCCGCGTGGCCAACCGGCTGCGGCGTGCGGTGCGCACCTATCGCTTCCTGGCCACGGAGGGATGGACGGTGAGCCTCACGGCCAGCTTCGGGGTGGCCACGTTCCCCCATGACGGGTCCTCCCAGGAAGAAATGATCCGCGTCGCGGATCAGGCCATGTATCGGATCAAGACCAAATCCCGGGACGGCGTAGCGACGCGAGAAGCGTGATGCGGCAACTGGCCATCCTGGGGTCCACGGGGTCCGTCGGCACCAGCACCCTGGAGGTGGTGGCGGCCCATTCCGATGCCTTCCAGATCGCGGCCCTGGCGGCCCGCGACAACCTGGACCTGCTGGAGACGCAGGTCCGGCGATACGCCCCCCGGCTGGTATCGGTGGGCAGCGAGGCCGGCGCCCGGGAGCTCCAGCGACGGCTCGGCCGGACTCCGACCGAGGTAGGGTGGGGGACCGCGGGTCTCCTGCGGGCCGCGGGGGACGCCGGCGCGGACCTGGTGGTCTCGGCCATCGTCGGCGCGGCGGGCCTGCTCCCCACCATGCGGGCGGTCACGGCGGGCAAGGACGTGGCCCTGGCCAACAAGGAATCCCTGGTGATGGCCGGGGACCTGGTGACCGCCGAGGCCCGCGCCCGCGGGGGCCGGATCCTGCCCGTGGACAGCGAGCATTCCGCGATCTTCCAGTGCCTGGCGGAGAGCGGATCAGGCCAGGTGCGACGGATCATCCTGACGGCCTCCGGCGGGCCCTTCCGGACGCGGCCGCGGGCGACCTTCGCCGGCATCACGCCGGAGGAGGCCCTCAAGCATCCCAACTGGTCCATGGGGAAGAAGGTCACGATCGACTCGGCCACGCTGATGAACAAGGGCCTGGAGGTCATCGAGGCCCACTGGCTGTTCGGCGTGCCCGTGGACCGGGTGGACGTGATCATCCATCCCCAGAGCATCATCCATTCACTGGTGGAATACGTGGACGGCTCGCTCCTGGCCCAGCTCGGGGTGCCGGACATGCGCGTGCCGATCCAGTATGCCCTGACGTACCCCGAGCGCCGCCCTACCCCGGTGCCGCGGCTGGCGCTCGAGACCCTGACCGGCCTCACCTTCGAGGCCGTGGACCGGGAGAAGTTCCCCTGCCTGGACCTGGCGTACGAGGCGGCGCTGGCGGGCGGCTCGGCGCCGGCAGTCCTCAACGCCGCCAACGAGGTGGCGGTGCAGCGGTTCCTGAACCGCCGCATCGGTTTTGACGAGATCCCGACCCTGATCCGGAAGGCCCTGGATGCCCATCCCCGGCGGGCCGTCGGGAGCGTGGAGGAAATTCTGGAGGTGGACCGGGAGGTCCGCCGCCGGCTCGAGGAACACTGAGCGCCAAGCTCCGAGCTTGGAGCGCCGAGACGACACGTGCATTCTCGGCGCTAGGCGCTCGGGACTCGGCGCTACATGCATGGAGAACGCATGACGATTCTCGCAGCGGGGGTTGTGCTGGGTGTGTTGATCTTCGTCCACGAGCTGGGCCACTTCCTCGTGGCCAAACGCTCGGGGGTGGGGGTCCTGAAGTTCTCCCTGGGATTTGGTCCCAAGCTGATTGGGATCAAACGCGGGGAAACAGAGTATCTGCTCTCGGCCTTTCCCCTGGGCGGGTACGTGAAGATGATCGGGGAAGACCCTGGAGACGAATCCGCCGAAGCGGCCGACGCGGAGCGGTCCTGCTCCCGGAAGAGCGTGGGGACGCGCGCCCGGATCATCCTGGCCGGGCCGCTGGCGAACCTGCTGCTCCCGGTGGTGATCTTCTGGGGAGTCTTCGCCAT
>JACPAT010000013.1 GCA_016180655.1 Candidatus Methylomirabilota bacterium
TGATGCTGCTGGTCCATGAAGTGCTTGATCCGGGCCTCCGGCGCCCCCTCCCCCAGGGCGTCGCGGTAGTTGACCTTCTCCCGGGCGATGATGGCGCCGGCCCGGAAGACCAGGGTCAGGATGCACGGATTCTGCCGCCCCAGATCCTCGGTCTGGACGTGATATTCGACGCCGTCGTGGCTGACGTTGCTGTTCAGGCCTGGAATCATGAGGGTTGCACGCGAATGTGCGCGGTACCATACCAAACCCCCCCGGCGGCGGCAAGGGAATTTCCGTTTGCCTTGGCGGCGTCCGGGGGGGGTGGTATAGTATGTTCTCCTGTGCCTGTCTGAAGTTCCCCTGAGCGAGGCGAGTGCCGGGCTCTCATGGTGGACCAAGTTCTCATCCAAACGCTGATGCACGCCGGGCGGCCCCTGGTGACCCTCACCATGGCCGCCCTGGCCCTCTTCTCGGTCTACTCGCTGGCCGTGATCGGCGAGCGGTGGTGGACCTTCCGCCGGTGTCGCCTGGCCTCGGCCGGCCTGCTGCGACGGGTCCTGGAGTCGGTGGACCAGGGACATTTGCCGGAGGCGCTGCTCCTCTGCGAGCGGAAGGAGGGCGGGCACGTGGGCTCGGTCCTGGCCGCGGGCCTGCGGGAGTTTCAGCCCCTGACCTCGAGGAACCCGGGCCTGCATGCCGATGCCGCCTTCGATCGGGCCACGGCAGCGGCACGGGAGGCCATGCAGCGGGTGACGGGCGCGGAGATCGGCCGCCTGGAACACCGCCTCACCTCCCTCGCCACGCTGGGGAACATCAGCCCGTTCGTGGGGCTCTTCGGGACGGTGATCGGGGTCATGCGCGCCTTCGAGGCGATCTCGCGGACGGGCAGCGGGGGGCTGGGCACCGTCTCGGCCGGGATCGCGGAGGCGCTGGTGGCCACGGCCGCGGGATTGTTCGTCGCCATCCCGGCCGTCACCGCCTACAACCACTTCGTCTCGCGGGTCAAGGCCTACGCGGTCGAGATGGATGGGGCCGCCTCCGAATTCCTCACCCGGGTGCAGCGCACCGCCCTGGCTGCACAGAACGGCCGGACGCCGAGGGCTGACGGCTGACAGGTAGAGGTGCCCCGATGGCCATGGCATTGCCGTCGCGCGCCGCGGACCGGCGCATGCTCTCCGAGATCAACGTCACCCCGCTGGTGGACGTGACGCTGGTCCTGCTGATCATCTTCATGGTGACGACGCCCATGCTCCAGCGGGGGACCGACGTCGAGCTTCCCCAGGCCCAGCAATCCGAGCCGAAGGAAGAAGAGCGCATCACCCTGATCCTGACCCGCGAGGGGCGCGTGTATCTGAACACTCAGGAGATCCCGCGGGCCAGCCTGCGGGATCGCCTGGTGGCGCTGGCCCGCAACCGGGAGCGGGTGGTGCATTTCCGGGGCGACACCCAGGTGCCCTACGGCCTGGTCATCGAGGTGATGGACGCGCTCAAGGCCGCGGGGATCGAAACCGTTGGGCTGATCACCGAGCGCCCGCCGGGCGGGGCGCGCCCCTAGCCCGGATCATTCGCGAACCGGCTCGCGAATAATCGCGGGAATGACCAATATGGATCTCTTCTACAAGATTCTCGTCCTGCTCTCGACGTTCGTCATCTGGATCATCAGCACCTTGGGCTATGGGGGGATCGTCCTGGCCATGGCCATCGAGAGCGCCTGCATCCCCCTCCCCAGCGAGGTCATCATGCCCTTCTCGGGCTACCTGGTGAGCCGGGGACGCTTCAGCCTGTGGGGGGTCTCGCTGGCCGGGGCCCTCGGATGCACCCTCGGCTCCGCCGTCGCCTATGCCGTGGGCGCCTATGGAGGGCGACCCTTCATCCTGAAGTACGGCCGGTACGTGCTGATCACCCCGCACGAGGTGGATCGCGCCGACCGCTGGTTCGCCCGCTACGGCATGGCCGCCACGTTCATCAGCCGCCTGCTCCCGGTGATCCGGACGTTCATCTCCCTGCCGGCCGGCATCGCGCGGATGCCCGTCGGGCGCTTTCTGTTCTACGCCTTCCTCGGCTCCCTGCCCTGGAGCTGGGCCCTGGCCTACGTGGGGATGTTGCTGGGAGAGCATTGGGACCGGGTGGGCGGCCTGCTGCACTCATTGGATGTCGTGATCGTGTTCGGGCTGGTCGCGGGCGCGGCCTGGTTCGTCTGGCGCCATTGGCCGCGCCGGGTGCCGCAGCCGGAAGAGGAGTAGGGTGCCACCATGTTTCGGTTTCGATTCTTCCCCCGCACCGAGAAATTCTTCGACATGTTCATCGAGGCGGCGCGCAACATCCATCAGGGCGCGCGCGCGTTCCAGCAGATGCTGGAGGACTTCCAGGGGACCGACGAACAGTGGCGGGCCGTGGAGGAGTACGAGCACGAGGGGGACAAGATCACCCATCGCATCCTCCGGACCCTCCACCAGACCTTCATCACCCCCGTGGACCGGGAGGACATCCACAAGCTGACCGTGGCCCTGGACGATGTCATCGACCTGATCGAGGCCTCGGCGGCGCGCATGGCGATGTACCGGATCGGCAAGCCGACCCCCGAGGCCCTGCGCCTGGCCGGGATCATCGTGCGCTGCACCGACCAGATCGTCCGGGGGGTGACGGCCCTCCCCAACTTCGAATACATCCAGGAGCATTGCATCGAGATCAATCGCCTGGAGAACGAGGCGGACGAGGTCTCACGGGTGGCCATCGCGGGGCTCTTCATGGGAGAGGCCCCGCCCATCGAGGTCATCAAGTGGAAGGAGATCTACGAGACCATGGAGACGGCCACGGACCGGTGCGAGGACGTGGCCAACCTCCTCGAGGAGATCGCCCTGAAGCATTCCTGACCCCGCCAGGGCGGGGGGCACCGGTGGCCGCTCTCCCCCGCCGCCCAGGGCCGCGAGAGATCCGATTCATGTCGCCCGCGCTTCAGCCTGCCGAGAGCTTCCCCACCCCTGCGACATCGGCCGGGGACATCGTCCTGCGGGTCTTGACGGCGCCGGATTCCCTGGACGGGCTCCTCCCGGGCCAGGGGCTCGGGGCCTACTCCCGGTATCGAGCGGGAGAGACGCTGGCGATCCTGCGGCGCGTGCTCAAGGCGCCGGAGGGCCGCCTGGTGGCCGCGCTGGCGGGAGGGACCCTGGTCGGGTATCTCGCCCTGTATCAACCGAGTCCGGAAGAACGCTGGGGCCAGCGGCCGATTCCCGGCCTGCTGGAACTGGGGGCCCTGGAGGTGGACCGCGCGTGGCGGAGGCGTGGACTGGCCCGGGCCCTGCTCCAGGCAACGTTCGCCGGGGGTGAGCTGGACACGGCCATCCTGATCGCCCCCCTGTATGCCTGCGACTGGGACCTGGAGACCTCCGGCCTCCAGTGGCGCGAGTACCGGCACCTGATCCACCGCCTGTTCCGCCGACACGGGTTCGCCGATTTCGTCACCGACGACCCCCTGGTGACCGCCGACCCGAGGAACTGCCTGCTGGTGCGCGTGGGAGAGGCGGCGGCGCCCGGCCTCTACCAGGCCTTCCGTGCCCTCCTCAGCGAGGTCTCCCCCCGCGTCAGCGCGGCCGAGGCCGATCGCCACCAGCAATACCTGGGGCCCGGTTTCACCGCCATCCGCCAGATCAACCAACTGCCCCCCGAGGAGCAAGAGGCGATCTACCGGCGGCTGATCCCCCGGCGGGTGGTCGAGCTGTTGACCCTCGACCCCGCCACGGGTCGGGATCCCCGGGGAGACCGCCTGGTCACCTACGTCTGCCCCCCCGATCAGGGCTTCGTCCGGATCGAGGTGCGTCAGCATCCGCCCGACCAGGACTGCGTCTTCCTCTTGAAGCTCACCCAGCCGGCCGAGGAGCTGGTGGAGATCGCCTTCATCATCGCCAATGACCCGCAGGCGGAGCGGTTCGACGTGGACCGGGATCCCAGGGGCAATCCCGTGGGGATCCTCTCCAGCATCCGCAATCCCGGCGAGGAATTCAAGGCCATGCGGGCGGGTCTGGCGCCCGGGCAGGTGCGCCGGGGCCTGCGACTCTTCCGGCAGGTCCGGCCGCTGGTCGAGGCCTTCGCCGGCGAATTGGGCAAGGAGCAGATCTCCGTGGAGGCGCTCTCCTACCACCACGCCTTCCTGTACGAGCGCCACGGCTTCGGGTATCTCACCGGGCGGGATCGCCTGGAAGAGGTCCACCGGGGCTTCCAGCCCGGCGGCCTGCTGCGGGGCCGCCTGGACGGCTCCACCCCGTTCCGGATGCCTGAGGCGTCCGCGACGGTCCGCGGCCGAAGCTGGGCCATTCACGACGGGATCCTGGGAGAGCCCTGGCGGGTGCCGCGACTCTACAAGATCCTGGGGCGGGCCACAGCCCTCCCCACCTTCGCGGACTGCCCGTACTGATACGGAGGTCTTACTGCGACTCGCCGCCGGGTCCACCCGGAGAGGGACGGCGGACCGGCGGACACCACGACTGCGGAGGATCCTCCCCCGGGACGCCAGGAACCTCCCGGCCTGCCACCACGGCGGGCCGGAACCCGGGACGGGGATTTTCCAGGGAGGCGATCATGCTGGTCGGCCGACGGATGCGCACGTCCCTCATCACCGTGACCAAGGACGCCACGCTGGCCCAGGCCCGCGAGCTTCTCCACAGCCACCGGATCCGGCACCTGCCCGTCGTGGAGCGGGAACGCCTGCTCGGGATCCTGACCGACCGCGACATCCGGCAGGCCTCCCCCAGCAGCGCCGCCGGAATCAGCCCGGACCGGACGGTGGCCTTTCTGGCCCAGATCCCCGTGACCGAGGCCATGGTCAGGGACGTCCGGACCGTGAGCCCCTACACCACCGTCGAAGAGGCCGCCCACCTGATGATCGAGCACAAGATCGGCTGCCTGCCCGTCACGGAGGCGGATCGCCTGGTGGGCATCATCACCGAGACCGACATCCTGGGCGTGCTGGTGGACGTGATGGGCATCCGCGAGCCGAGCACGCGGTTCGAGCTGACCCTCCCCGACCGGCCGGGCGCCCTGGCGGAGGTCACCCGGATCATCAAGACGCACGAGGTGAATATCTCGAGCATCGTCACCATGCCCCACTGGGAGCCGGGAAAGCGGCTGGCCGTGATCCGCATCAAGACCATCAATCCGCAGCCCATCCTGAAGGACCTCGAGGCCGCCGGATTCGAACAGCCACCGCTCAAGCCATAGGCGGACCGGAGCGGAACATCGTTTGACGCTCTCCAGGAGGAGGGGGAATGTCCCACCTGGCTGGAACAGGTTGCCCTTGCGAGTTGCACGATTTGCAGACTCCTGTGTCTCAAAAATCCCCATGCGCGCCCATTGCGCCACGTTGAGAGAGGCACAACGTGGGGGGACAACCCCTGTCGTGGCGTCCGGGCCGAAGACTCGACCTTGAGATTTCAAGGTGTTAGGCGGGCCGCTGAACGCCATGGCTGGACGCTGGCAGAAAGCGGAACATGGCATAGATTTTGCTCTTCGATGAGTTACACAGAGACGCTCAGCACCGAAGTCAAGGGCGCGTACGACACCAAAGGAACCCCCCCCATGTCGCTCTCCTGGATAGACATCAGCCTGCTCACGCTTCTGATCTGCCTCGCGGCGGTTCTCATGGCCCACAGCCTGATGTATCTGAACCGCCGGGACGCCCAGGAAGTCCGACAGAACCGCCAGGCCACCTGCCGGCGCCATGAATGGGTGAAGCACGAGTCGGCAGGATTGATCTGCCACCTCTGCGGAAAGATCCCCGGCTAGCCCCCCCATTCATCCCCCGGATTCCTCCTCGCCTGCTCCGGACGTCTGATGGAGCCGCCTGTTCCACTCGCGACGAGCCCTCGCCACCTCCGCGCATCCCCTAGTCAACACATTGGATGTGCGCTTTCTCCATGTTCTCCGCGGGGCCATTTGCCTTGACTTTGCCCCACCCCGATTGTAGTCTCTGCCCTGCTCGCGATCCGACGACCGCCGGACGTCGGACTGCTTGAGACGAGTGCCAGGAGTCATGTGAATGTTCGGCATCGGGATGCCGGAACTCCTCATCATTTTCGTGATCGCCCTGTTGGTCTTCGGACCCAAGGAATTGCCCAAGATCGGCCGGACGATCGGCAAGGCCATGGCGGAATTCCGCCGCGCCTCGGACGATCTGCGCGAGGGCATCCAGCGGGAGATCGAGCTCGCGGAGCGCGAGGATCAACCGGAGGCGGCACCGACACCCGCAGAGCCCACCCCTCCCGTCGCATCGGCCGAGGTGACGCCGCCTGCCACGGAAGAGCAGCCCGCCCAGACCACCACGGAGGAGGAGGCGACCACCACCGCGGCCCCGGTCTCGCCTGGAACCGCCGAGGCAATGGCACCGCCGGAGACACCCGGCGAGCCCCCGCCGCAGGCTGAGGCTGCCTCCCATACTGCTGCCCAACCGGCCGAGACGCGGAATGCCTGACGACGCAAAAATGCCCTTCCTGGCTCATCTGGAGGAGCTCAGGAAGCGACTGATCGTGTGCTTCTCGGTCATCGGCATCGCCTTTATTCTCACCTTCAACTTCCGGACGACCTTCCTCCAGCTGCTCCAGCGGCCGCTCACGACCGATGTCACCATGGGGCGGCAATTTCCCTTCATCGGCTTTCGCCACAAGGAGGCCATCGCAAAACTCACCGCCCTCGGCCCGGCCGAGACGCTCTGGACCCACTTCAAGGTCGCCTTCATCGCCGGGCTGTTCGTGGCCCTCCCCGTTGTCCTGTACCAGCTCTGGAAGTTCATCGAGCCGGGGCTCCTGCCGAAAGAGCGACGCTTCGCCCTGCCGTTCGTGATCCTGTCCACCATCTGCTTCTTCGCGGGGGCTGCGTTCTGCTTCTTCATCGTTCTCCCGCTGGCCCTGCAGTTCCTCCTGACCTTCGACCCCTCGATCCAGCAGATGCCCCGGTTCAGCGAGTACGTGGATTTCACCTTGAAGTTCCTCCTGGCCTTCGGCGTGATCTTCGAGCTGCCGCTGGCCATGACCATCGCGGCCCGCCTGGGTCTAGTCACGCCCCAGTTCCTGGCCCGCAACCGGAAGTACGCCATCCTGGTCAACTTCATCATCGCGGCGATCCTCACCCCCACCCCGGACATTTTCAACCAGAGCCTGATGGCCCTCCCCCTCTGCCTGCTCTACGAGGTCGGCATCCTCGCCGCCCGCCTCACAGCTCGCCGGGCCAAGCCCGCCGAAGGCTAGCCTTTCCGTCTGAAGGCAGGCGAATCCCCAGCGCTGGCAAGGGGCACGGAGTCTGCCCTGCCTGCGTGCAGAGTCGTTGGCTCCTCGGGATCGGCGCAGGCGCCCGCGCTACGCGCGTCGCACGACGTGGTCGAGGAAGAACCGGTGGAAGCGGGAGTCGGGGGTGAGTTCAGGATGAAAGGCGGTGGCGAGGAGGCGGCCCTGCCGGGCTGCAACGGGGGTGCCGTCCGCCAGGCGCGCCAGCACCTCGACCTCGGGGCCCACGGCCTCGATCACCGGGGCGCGGATGAAGATTGCATGGAACGGGGGATCCCCCAGGACCGGGATGCGAAGGTCTACCTCGAAGCTGTCTGCCTGGCGTCCGAAGGCGTTGCGGCGGACGCCGATGTCCATCGCCTCCAACGCGGGGATCCCCGTGGCATCCAGGTGTTTGGCCAGGAGAATCATTCCAGCACACGTCCCCCACACGGGGAAGCCGCGGCCGACCAGCTTCCGGAGCGGCTCCAGCAGGCCCGAGGTCCGCATGAGACGAACGATGGTTGTGCTCTCGCCTCCAGGGATGATCAAACCGTCCAGGCCTTCCAGGTCATTGGGAAGCCGCACTTCCGCGGCAGTTCCCCCCGAACGCTCCACCGCCTCCCGGTGTTCGCGGAAGTCGCCCTGGAGGGCCAAGACACCAATCGTTGTCATGGGAAATGACAAATGACCAATGACCAAATCCCAATGAGTCCTGAGACCCCATTGGTCATTGGCTCATTGGTCATTGAGATTTAGGTTGTTACCAGCCTCGGGTCGCCAGGAGCTCCTCCGGCTTCATCGAGCGGACGTCCAGGCCGGTCATGGCCTCCCCCAGGCCACGGGACACCTCCGCCAGGATCGTCGCGTCCTTGAAGTGCGTTGTCGCCTGAACGATCGCCCTGGCGCGCGCCGCGGGATCGGCCGATTTGAAGATGCCGGAGCCGACAAAAATCCCGTCCACTCCGAGCTGCATCATCAAGGCGGCATCGGCAGGGGTAGCGATCCCGCCGGCGGCGAAGTTGACGACCGGAAGACGTCCCGTCCGCTCCACCTCGACCACCAGCTCGTAGGGTGCCCGCAGGTTCTTGGCTTCGGCCATCAGTTCATCCGGAGGGAGCCCCTGCAGCCGGCGGATGGCGCCCAGGACGGCGCGGGCATGGCGGACCGCCTCGACGACGTTGCCGGTTCCGGCCTCGCCCTTGGTGCGGATCATGGCCGCGCCCTCGCCGATCCGGCGGAGCGCCTCACCCAGGTCGCGGCAGCCGCAGACGAAGGGGACGGTGAAGGCGTGTTTGTAGATGTGGTGCTCCTCGTCGGCCGGGGTCAGGACCTCGGACTCGTCGATGTAGTCCACCCCCAGGGCCTCCAGGATCTGCGCCTCCACGAAGTGGCCGATCCGGCACTTGGCCATGACCGGAATGGTCACGGCCTGTTTGATGGCCTCGATCACCGTCGGGTCGGCCATCCGGGCGACGCCCCCCGCGGCCCGAATGTCGGCCGGAACCCGCTCCAGAGCCATGACGGCACAGGCCCCGGCCTCCTCGGCGATCTTCGCGTGGTCCGGTGTGACCACGTCCATGATGACCCCGCCCTTCAGCATCTGGGCGAGCCCGACCTTCACCGTCCAGGTTCCCTTCTCCATGATCCTCCTCCTGGGTGTTCCCAGCCGTTCGGTTTGCGCGGTGATTATATGCCTGGGAGGACGCCGAAGCAATCTGATCGAGTCCGCCGGCAATTCTTCGGGATATTCCCCTGGCTTGAGCGCCGGCAATTGCGCCGCAGAGGCCCGCATCAACTCACCGTGTGCCGAGAAGACCGGACTGGAAATTGGCCCCCGAGGCTGCCTGCGAGCGTCGGAGCAGGGCGCACTTTCCATTTGACAGGTGGAGACTGCTACGGGATAAGGTCGGTCGGGCCGCACATTCCGCTTTCGGGCTCGTACGGGTTTCCCGGGGGACGTGATGATTCTCTGGCCACCCGGAGCAGCCACACTGATGAACCGGCCGGACCGCAGAAGAGTGGGAAACGGGTCGACCTGGGCAAGCGCGCTTCGCGTCCTGTGCCTCGTCCTGGCGTGCCTGTCCTGGCCCGGATCGGCCCAGGGCGACCGGACGATCATCCTGTCCACGACCACCAGCACCCAGGACTCCGGTTTGCTGGACGTGCTGGTGCCCCTCTTCCAGAAGAAGACCGGTTACACGGTGAAGACGATCTCGGTGGGCACCGGGCAGGCCTTGGCGCTGGCCGCCAGGGGCGAGGCCGATGTGTGCCTGGTCCATGCCCCGGACGCGGAGAAGAAATACGTGTCCGAGGGGCTCCTCCTCAACCGGCGGCTCGTAATGCACAACGACTTTCTGATCGTCGGGCCGGCCGGGGACCCGGAGGGCTTGGCCACCGCCGCAGAGGCCCTGCGCCGGCTGGCCGAGACCAAGACCGCCTTCGTCTCACGCGGGGACAACTCCGGCACGCACCAGCTCGAACGGAAGCTGTGGAAGGAGGCGCGGGTCGAGCCGGGCGGCCCCTGGTACCTTCAGGCCGGGCAGGGCATGGGCGCCACGCTGGTGATCGCGTCGGAGAAGCGTGCCTACACCCTGACCGACCGGGCGACGTCCCTGGCGTTTCGGAAGCGCGTGCAGCTCGACCTCCTGGTGGAGAAGGATCCGAGCCTCCTGAACGTCTACTCGGTGTTAGAGGCCAACGCGGGGAAGTTTCCCAGGACCAACGCCGCCGGGGGAAAGGCCTTTGCCGACTTCATGGTGTCGAAGGAAGCTCAGGCGGTGATCCGCACCTTCGGGGTGGACCGCTTCGGCGAGCCCCTC
Organism: Candidatus Methylomirabilota bacterium; assembly: GCA_016180655.1. Taxonomy (GTDB): domain Bacteria; phylum Methylomirabilota; class Methylomirabilia; order Methylomirabilales; family 2-02-FULL-66-22; genus 2-02-FULL-66-22. The sequence goes on from JACPAT010000013.1 coordinate 10,052, forward strand.
TTCTTCCCCGACGCGGGCAAGCGGGAGGACGCCCTCCGGGAATGACCAAATCCCCCCTCTCCTTTCCCTCTCCCCGCGGTGGGGGAGAGCGACGGGGTGAGGGGAGAACGCATCGGTCATTGGCTCATTGGTCATTCGAGCCATAGGGGTGACAGGTGGAACTGCTGTGGAATGGGTTGCTCGAAGCGGCGCGGTTGATCGCCACGGGCGATCCCGACGTCCTGCAGATCACCTGGCTCTCGGTGCAGATCTCGGGGAGCGCCACCCTGCTGAGCCTCCTCGTGGGTATCCCGGTGGGAATGGCCCTGGCCCTGGCCCGCTTTCCAGGACGCAGCCTCTGCGTGGCCCTGGTGAACACCGGCATGGGCCTGCCCCCGGTGGTGGTGGGCCTCTTCGTGAGCCTGTTCCTCTGGCGGAGCGGTCCCCTGGGCTTTCTCGGTTTCCTCTACACGCCGACGGCCATGGTCGTCGCCCAGTTCATCATCGCGGCTCCCATCGTCACCGGCCTCACCAGCGCCGCGATGCAGCAGCTCAATCCCCGGCTGCGGCTCCAGCTCCTGGCCTTGGGGGCGTCGCGGTGGCAGCTCCTCTGGCTCCTCATGCGAGAGGCCCGACTCCCCCTCCTGGCCGCGGTCATGGCGGGATTCGGAGGCGTGATCTCGGAGGTGGGCGCCTCCATGATGGTCGGCGGCAACCTCCAGGGGCAGACGCGGGTCCTGACGACGGCCACGGTCCTGGAGACGAGCAAGGGCAATTTCGACCTTGCCATCGCCCTCAGCGTGATCCTGCTCCTCCTGGCCTTCAGCGTGAACTACCTGCTCACCTGGATTCAGCAGCGGGGACGGACGCCGTGACCGCACCCATCCTGGAAGGCCTGGACTTGCGGGTCCTCTACGCGGGGCGGCCCGTCCTCGAGGTTCCCCGCATCCAGGTCCGGGCCGGAGAGATCCTGGCCATCATCGGCCCCAACGGGGCGGGGAAGTCCACCCTGCTCCGCGTCCTGGGACTGCTGGAGCCGCCGACCTCGGGCGTCGTCCGCTTTCGTGGGTCCCGGGTCGCCTGGGGCAGCGGCGATCTCCTGGCCACGCGCCGCCACTTCGCCTCGGTGTTCCAGGAGCCCCTGCTGTGCGATACCACGGTGGAGGCCAACATCGCCCTGGGCCTCCGGCTGCGCCGCGCCGCGTCCGAGGCCGTCACCACCCAGGTGCAGACCTGGCTGGCGCGCCTGGGCATCGCCCACCTCGCGCGACGCGAGGCAGGCAGCCTGTCCGGGGGCGAGGCGCAACGGTGTAGCCTGGCCCGCGCCTTCGCCATCCAACCGGATGTCCTCCTCCTGGACGAACCCTTCGCCGCCCTGGACCCGCCCACGAAGGACGAGCTCTTGACGCTGCTGCACGGCCTCCTCCGCCAGGAGGGATGCACGACGGTCTTCGTCACCCACGACCGGGACGAGGCGCTGCGCCTGGGAGATCGCATCGCGGTGATGATGGACGGGCGCATCCACCAGGCCGGGGCGCCCCCGGAGGTCTTCGGCCGTCCGATCTCCGAGGAGGTGGCCCGATTCGTCGGGGTGGAAACCATTCTGCCGGGGCGGGTCGTCGCGGAGCAGGCCGGCCTGCTGACCGTGGAGGTGGACGGAATGAAGATCGAGGCCCTGGGCCGGGCCACGGTCGGGGAGCGGGTGCTGGTGTGCCTGCGCCCGGAGGACCTGGTCATCCGCCGGCGGGACGAGCGGGTCGGTCTGGAGAGCGCCCGCAACCATCTCGAAGGTCTGGTGGAGGACGCCACCTCCCTCGGGGCCCAGTACCGGGTCCGGATCGCCTGCGGCCCCGCCCTTGGCGGGGTCGTCGCCCTGGTGACCAAGCAGTCCTTCGATGACCTGGCCCTGGAGCGCGGGACGCCCGTCATCGTCACCTTCAAGGCGTCCGCCGTCCACCTGATCCCGCGCTCCCACCCCCGCCCTCCCCCCAGCGCGGGGGAGGGGCAGGGAGGGGGGGATTTTCGTGACAGACGCCAAGGAGCTTCCCATATCCAGCGGTGAGATTTTTGCGTTGAATTGAATCGGTACGTAGAGTAGCGTTGGAAAGCGTCCGCGTTTCCCGGGCGCAACCGACCGCGACAGCAGTCGCTCGGTGGAAACCCCGCCACAGCCTCCAACGACCCGCATACTCGGGAAGGGATCTTTGGGAATGCTCACAGAACAGGCGGTGCTGCAAGCCCTGTCCACCGTGCAGGACCCGGAGCTGCATCGGGACCTGGTGTCCCTGAAGATGATCCGGGACGTCACCATTGATGGCTCCGACGTCGGCTTCGAGGTGGTGCTGACCACCCCGGCCTGTCCCCTCAAGGATCGGATCCAGCAGGAGTGCCGGGAGGCGCTGGCGAAGGTGCCCGGGATCGGCCAGGTCGCCATCCGGATGGGGTGGAACGTGGTCGCCTCCCGGGGAATGCTGGAGCGGGGCGGCATCCCCGGCATCAAGAACAGTATCGCCATCGCCTCGGGGAAGGGGGGCGTGGGCAAGTCCACGGTCAGCGTGAACCTGGCGGTGGCCCTCGCCGAGGCCGGAGCCAGCGTGGGGCTCCTGGATGCGGATATCTACGGGCCCAGCATCCCCGTGATGATGGGCATCCGCCGGATGCCCGAGATGACCCCCGAGCAGCGCATCCTCCCCCTGGAGGCCCACGGGGTGAAGCTGATGTCCCTGGGCTTCGTGTTGCCGGACCCGTCGGCACCCGTCATCTGGCGCGGGCCGATGATCGCCAAGGCGCTGAACCAGTTCCTCCGGGACGTCCTCTGGGGGGACCTGGATTACCTGCTGATCGACCTGCCACCCGGGACCGGCGACGCCCAGCTCACCCTCTCGCAGTCGCTGTCCCTGTCGGGAGTCGCCATCGTCATGACCCCGCAGGACGTGGCCATGACCATCGCCAGCAAGGTTCTCGTGATGTTCCGCCAGATGAAGGTGCCGATCCTGGGGATCGTGGAGAACATGAGCACCTTCCTCTGCCCTGCCTGCGGCGGAGAGAGCCAGATCTTCAGCCACGGCGGGGGGAAGAAGGCCAGCCAGCGGCTGGAGGTCCCGTTCCTGGGCGAGATTCCCCTGGAGGGCGAGGTGTGCGAAGGCGGCGACGACGGGCGACCGATCCTGATCCGGAACCCGCACTCCCCCATCGCCGAGGTCATTCGCCGCGTGGCGGCGAACCTCGCCGGCCGGGTGAGTGTTGAGGCCGTCAATTCACAGACCGGGTTTGGCCCGCCGCTCCCCATCCTGAATATCCAGTAAGGCGCACCCCCCTTTGCCGGTAGCGCGCTTCCGCCTCGTTAGTATTCTTCCTTGCGCGGCTCTCCGTACCCGATTCCGCTCAACCACTTTCCCCCTCCCGCTCCTCCGCCCTGCACCCGTGCTCGGCCTCGAGGCTCTCGGCTCGTGGCTCTCGGCTCTTCCTCGCTCCTCCGCCAAATTCCTTCCCATCCGTGTCCTGTTTGGTTATACTTCGCTGCTGCTGATTTCCAGGGCCGGCCCCAGCAGGACGGCGCAGCGTGGCCCTCTCAAGGGAGACCAGACCATGGCGAGGCGCTCCAGCAAAGCCTCTGTCGAAACCGCCCCCGAGATCGCGAGGAAACCCCCGATGGACAAGAAGGTCATGGTGGATCTGCTCTATCAGATGCTCCTCATCCGGCGCTTCGAGGAGAAGGCGGCCGAGATGTATGCCCAGGGAAAGATCGGCGGGTTCCTGCACCTGGGCGTGGGCATGGAAGCATCCTGCGTGGGCGCCATCTCGGTCCTGCGTCCCGACGACTACGTCATCGCCGGCTATCGAGAGCACGGCCACTGCCTGGTCCGCGGGAGTGATCCCCGACTGGCCATGGCCGAACTGTTCGGCCGCATGGACGGCCTGTCCAAGGGCAAGGGCGGCTCCATGCACTTCTTCGACAAGGAGCGCAACTTCCTGGGCGGGACGGGCATCGTGGGGGGCCAGCTCCCCATCGGTACCGGCGTCGGCTTTGCTATCAACTATCGGGGGGGCGATCAGGTCTGCCTGTGCTTCTTCGGCGACGGGTCGGTTGCCCAGGGCGTGTTTCACGAATCGCTGAACATGGCGTCGCTCTGGAAGCTGCCGGTGCTCTACATCTGCGAGAATAACCTGTACGCCATGGGGACAGCGTTGAGTCGGACCCAGTCGGTCACCGACATCTACAAGAAGGCGGAGGCCTACGGCATGCCCGGCGAACAGGTGGATGGCATGGACGTCCTGGCCGTGCGGGAGGCGGTGACCAGGGCGGTGGAGCGCGCCCGCCGCGAGAAGGTCCCGACCCTGATCGAGACCCGCACCTACCGGTTCCGCGGCCACTCCATGCGGGACCCTGCCGCGGCGCTCTACCGGACCCGGGAGGAAGTGGAGGAATGGAAGAAATCCGACCCCATCGTCCAGCTCTGGGATCGCCTGAGCCGCGACGGGATCATCAGCGACGCCGATTACAAGGAGATGGACAAGGAGATCAACCAGGTCATGGAGGAGGCGGTCCGCTTCGCCGAGGCCTCGCCGGAGCCGCCGCTGGAGGAACTGCTCACC
>JACPAT010000014.1 GCA_016180655.1 Candidatus Methylomirabilota bacterium
GCCAGTACGGACCGGAGCGCAGGATGGACCGCTGGGTGGCGGAGACCAACGTGGGCGGGCTGGTGATGGGCTACTACGGGCGGGAGGCCAACCCCGTCCAGTGGAAGCTGGCGGAGGAATTCGTCCTCTTCGACCGCTGGTTCCAGGCGATCCACGGATCCTCCAACACGAACCACTATTACCTCGTCTCGGCGCGGACAGCGGTCTATCCCAATGCTCCCAAGGAGCTGCCGGAGGAGGTGGTTGACAAGCACGGGAACATCGTTGGCACGATCCAGCCCTGGTACGAGCCCCACATGCCCAACACTCCGGATGCCCGCCGGGCCCCTCCCCAGACCTTCCCGACGATCGGGGACCGCCTCTCTGCGGCCGGGATCACCTGGGCCTGGTATCATGAGGGGTGGAACGGGGGAAGCCCCCCGGTGCGGGGCAATGCGGGGTACATCCCCCACCACAATCCCTTCACTTACTTCAAGCAAATCATGGAGAATCCCTCCATGCGAGCCCACCTCCAGGACCTGCCAGACTTCCACCGGGCCCTCCAAAGCGGGACGCTCCCGCAGGTGGCGTTCCTGAAGGCGAATGGCCCGCACAACGCGCACGGAGGATACTCAATGGTGACCGCTGGGGACCGATGGGTTATCGAGTGGCGGTTCGGGCTCGAGCCGCTGGCGGAGCGCGATCGCAATGCGCGCGCCCCCCTGGAGGCATTCGACTTCCAGCAGCCACCCCGGCAACCCGTTCCACTGCCCTGAGGGAAGCGGAGGAGGGGACCGTGGCATTGCTCTTGCGGGAAGCCGACGTCGAGCGGTTGCTGGACATGGGCACCGCCCTGGCGGCTGTGGAGGAAGTGCTGTTGCAGCACGGGCAGGGCCAGGCCCCGAACCAGCCACGCCGGCGGGTCTTCGTCCCGAACGGCGTCCTCCACGTGATGGCGGGTGGAATGCCCGCCTGGGGAGTCATGGGCCTCAAGGCCTACGCGGCGGTGAAGGGGAAGGTTCGCTTTGTGGTCCTGCTGTTCAGCACGGAGACGGGGGAGTTGCGTGCCCTGATCGAGGCGGACCGGCTGGGTCAGATCCGCACCGGCGCGGCCACCGGCATCGCCACGAAGTACCTGGCCCGTCCGGAGGCCAGCGTGGTGGGTATCTTCGGGACAGGGCGGCAGGCCCAGACGCAGCTTCAGGCGGTGTGCGCTGTCCGGACCATCCGGGAGGTGCGGGTGTTTGGCCGGGATCCCGATCGGCGCCGGCAGTTCTGCGCGAAGATGCAGGCGTTGCTGGGCTGCCCCGTTCGACCCGTCGAGCATCCCGCAGAGGCGGTGAAGGGCTCGGATATCCTCATTACCATCACCTCGTCCGCAAGCCCCGTGTTCGACGGCCACCTGCTGGAGCCGGGCCAGCATCTCAACGTGGCAGGATCCAACATGGTAAACAAGCGCGAGGTGGATGACGAGACGATCCGCCGGGCTCACCGGATCGTTGTGGATCAACTCGAGGACGCCAAGATCGAGTCGGGCGACTTGGTGGGACCGGTGGAGCGGGGGATCACGAGTTGGGACCAGATGCATGAACTCGGCGAGGTGGTTTGCGGAAAGGTGCCCGGGCGCGAGCGGCCGGACGAGATCACCCTCTTCAAATCCAACGGCCTGGCCATCGAGGATGTGGCCGCCGCGTCCAAGGTCCTGGAGCGGGCCAGGGTCGAGGGGCTCGGAATTGAGGTGCCCCTGTTCAAGTGAAGGTGAAAAAATCTCGTTCTGCGAAGCGGAGGCTTGCCGTTTGAGGAACCCAGGCTCTTGCACCCGTGTCAGTTATATGGGGTTGGTCTGATGACCAACCCCTTTCTTTCTCAGAAGATATGGCAAAAGACTTGCTAATAAGGTAGAAGGAGGTTGTTTGGCCGGTTTCCGGTCAGGGGGATAGTCTCTCCCGAAGTTGAGATAGGCGTATGAAGACTTGCCCTGTTTGCCTGGCCAGCGCCCTGCAATTATCCCATCGGCGAGGTGTCCTGGAACGCGGACCCCTGACGTGGGTCGGGATCCTCCCGTTCCGCTGCGGTCTGTGCCAGACGCGATTCTTGGCCTTCGCGCTGAGTGATCCCCGGCGGAAGCGGCACGTGGGCGAGAAGGGCTTGCCCGCCGAGCGGCGGCGCGCGCCCCGTTGGATTACGCACACACCGGCCGTGGTCACCGTCCAGACGCCCGGCGAGCCCGACATGGTGCTGAAGGGGACGGCTGTGAACACGAGCCTCGAGGGAACCCGGTTGCGCCTCTCCGCGTTGCTCCCTGAAGGCACCCAGGTGACCGTTGCGCTGGAGGGCGCGGAGCCGAGGCGGGGGAGCGTGCGCTGGTCACATTCCCATGCGGAGGCGGGATCCCTCCATGGCATCCGATTCGAGGTTCCGCTGGATCGGAGTGGGGTGCACAGTCGCCCACTGCTCTGGGTCATTCTTCGGCGGCTTCTCCGGCGGGGCCTGATCGCCCTCATCGGGCTGGCTGTGATCGCCATCGCAGCGTATGCATTCCTCTGGTTGAGCAAGAGCTTGGAAACGTACGACCCCAAGTATTACGAGCCGAAAGATCTCGATCGGGAACGATTCGAACTCCAGCGCCGCCCGGAAGGATCGAGGCCAGCACAGTAACTGTAACCTGCGCTGGCCTCATGGCACGCCCCGAAGAGTCCTCTTGTAGCCTCCCAATCCTCCAATGTGAGCTTGACACCTCTCTGTCGCTTTTCTATGATGCGTCTCAGCCCGAGCTGCGATTCCCTCAGCAACACATTTATGCCCCGGCAGTCCATGGCGGCGTAGCTCAGCCGGTAGAGCGGGGGTCTCATAAGCCCTATGTCGGTGGTTCGAGTCCACCCGCCGCCACCAAATCTCCTCCCTCGAATCGGGGCCTGGTTTCGTCACCCCCTCTACCGATCCTGGACGATCGAATTCAGTCAGGGCGCGCCGCATCGCGCGCAGATCTCCGCGATCGGATGCGAGACGTGGTGCTCCTCACGATGTCCGAGTTCGGGCGCACCGCGCGCGAGAATGGGAACCGTTAGGAATGGTGGCGCCCCGGGGTGATGGGATTGGACCGGGGATCCGGGAGATCTGAGGGAACTGTGTGCGGCGAATCCATTCGAGGTGGAAGCGAGCAACGGAAGGGGAGCGCTGGTTGGCCTGCGGAAGGTGGGTTGGGCGGGACGGGTGATCTGTAGTTTACATAATACTCTTTATCAGAACTTAGAATTTTAATGCTCCCCCATCGGAATCTTGCCCTTTCCTCAATCCTGTCGGCATTCCGTCATTAGGCCGCCCCGCTGGCTTCTCCCTATACCCTATATCCGAAACCGGCCATCACACTACTAGCGCCCCTCAGTCACACCTCCCAATATCGTGTAGACCACCAACCCTGAGAAAACCACCAGGTAGATCGCGGGTTATGAATAGCATTGAGCTTGCTGCTTGTCCATCATACCATTCTGACTTACTGGAAGTAATACTCGTAACTATCTAATATAATTTATTCCTATACGAATAGTATCGCCTTTCGCGTTAGGGATGTTCCGCCAAATGGCGCGAGGTGGAGGTTGGCGAAGATTCCGGGAGGCAGCGGGGGGCGGGGAAAGCGCAAAGCCTATTTCGTCTTGAGGGCACTCATCCGCTGTAAGGCGTGCTGCGCCCACTGAGTCTGGCTGAACCGCTCCACCACCTGCCCATAGACGCGCATGGCCTCGTCTGGCTTCTTGAGGCCCTCGTACATGCGTGCCAGGGCCATGTACGCCTCGCCCGCAAGCGGGTCGTCCTTGTCCCGGTCCAGGAGTTCCGAGAGCGTCTTGGCCGCTCCCTGGAGATCGGCCTTGGCCTCTTGGGCATAGGCTTTGCCGAGTCCCGCCATGACTCTGAACCGACCTCGGGGGTGTGCCGTCAGATATTCCTCGAAGCTCCCAACGGCGTCGTCCATCTTCCCCGCCTCGAACTGGAGATTGCCCAGGGCGATCTGGCTCTCCTCCGCGCTTGGGGTGCCCGCGTACTGCTGCGCGATTTCCCGGAAGCGCTTCATCGCGTCCTCACGACTTCCCGGGGTTCCCGGCTGGTCGCCGCGCAATGCGACATGGGCTCCGGCCAGGGCGCGCGATGCCTCGCCTTCGCGTCGCTCCTGATACCACCAATAGCCATAGCCGGCGGCGGCGAGGAGACCCAGCGCAACCAGGGCGGCCAACACGGCCGTCCGGCGTGCCTGGACGAATCGCACCGTCACCACCAACCACTCGACGAGGGGGTTTCGCCGCATTTCCTGTTTGCTGATCGCGCTCGTCATACCGAGGTCCCGATGCTCTCCGCGTGAGACGGCAATGCACCCCATCGGCCACGGGAACGTGCCAGCACGAGAGGAACTTCGTGGTGGCCCTGGAGGGACTCGAACCCCCGACGCAGGGCTTAGGACGCCCTCGTTCTATCCATCTGAACTACAGGGCCACAACCTGACGCCCGTGAACGCGGGCTACATCAATATTGAATGAGCGAGAAGACGGAATACTCCTTCAGCTTTTCACGGCCCTTCAAGGCCGTGAGCTCGATGAGGAACGCCAATTCCACGATCTCGCCGCCGAGCTGTTTCACCAGGTCCACCGCGGCAGAGATCGTGCCGCCCGTGGCCAGGAGATCGTCCGCGACCAGGACCCGCTGCCCCGGCTTGATGGCGTCCTGGTGGATCTCCAGCGAGTCGGTCCCGTACTCCAGGGCATAGGTCGTCCGGTGGGTCTTGTAGGGCAGTTTGCCCGACTTGCGGATCAAGATGTTGCCCGCCTGGAGCTTGTACGCCAGGGCGGCGCCCATGATGAACCCGCGGGCCTCCACCCCCACCACCACGTCAATGTGCTTGTCCAGGTACCGCCCTCCGATGTAATCAATGGCCTGACGGAAAGCTTGGCCGTCGGAGAGCAGCGGCGTGATATCCCGGAAGAGGATGCCCGGCTTCGGAAAATCGGGGATGTCCCGGATTCTCTGCTTCAGCTCTTCAACGCGCACGGCGCTCCCTCCGTCCAGGGAAAAACGAAAGGCAAGCCAGCCCTGGCTTGCCCTCCCCTCGCGCAACCTTCGCCCCGGTCAGCGGCCGCCCGGCGGGGGTTCCATCATTGGCGAAGGTGGGATAGGTGAGGCCAGCGGAATTCACGGGCTGCCTCACCGAGGATTGGTCGGGGCGACTGGATTTGAACCAGCGACCCCTTGGTCCCGAACCAAGTGCGCTACCAGGCTGCGCTACGCCCCGACATTCGATATCGTTCTTGCGGTCTGGATGCGGATCCCCGGCCAGTCAGGATCGCGCGGCCAGACGTGACGTTCGCTATTCGCTGGGCCACCCCCGGTCGCCGATCAGCTTCACGAAGACGCACCCGCCCAGATCACTCCAGCGCATTCCCGCTTCGCCCAAGACGCCCTTGCGCAACTCCTGGCTGTAGACGTCTCCCACCGGGATGACCAGTCGGCCCTTGGGCGCCAGTTGCTCGACCAGTGCGTCGGGGACCGTGGGAGCCGCTGCCGTCACCAGGATGGCGTCGAACGGCGCCTCTTCCCGCCAGCCCAGGGAGCCGTCGCCCACCCGCGCCAGCACGTTGTAGCAGCCCAGGCTGTCCAGCGTGCGGACCGCCCGATCCGCCAATCCCTTGATCCGCTCGATCGAGAAAACCTTGCTGCACAGCTCGGCCAGGATCGCCGTCTGATACCCGCACCCGGTGCCGATCTCCAGGACCCGCTCATGCCCCACCAGTTCCAGCGCCTCGGTCATGAGCGCAACCATGTAAGGCTGGGAGATCGTCTGGCGCTCTCCGATGGGGAGCGGGTAATCCCCGTAGGCCCGGCCGGCCAGGGCCTCGTCCACGAACAGGTGGCGCGGGACCTTGCCCATGGCCAGCAGCACCCGCGCGTCCCGGATCCCCCGGCGCACGAGCTGCTCGGCCACCATGCGCTCTCTGGGGATGGCGAAATCCATCGGTGCCTCGGCCGTGCACGATACCATAACCCGATTCCGAAGGAAAGCGCCTTTCCCGCATGCGAGGAGAATTCTTCCCGGCTCAGGCAGGCGGGCCGCCGTTCAGCGAGAGTCCCCACCCCTTCAGTTCGTCGATCGCCCGGTGATTGGTGAGATCCAGGTGCAGCGGGGTCAGGGAGATCCACCCGCTGCTGACGGCCTCGTAGTCCGTCCCTCCCGGGCGCTCCCACGTGGGGTCGGTGCCGCCGATCCAGTAATAGGCTTTGCCCCGCGGATCGATCTTCCGAATCACCGTCTCGCTGTAGACGCGGCGTCCCTGGCGGGTCACCGCGACGCCCTGGATCGCGTCGGGGGGCAGGTTCGGAACGTTCACATTCAACAGCGTGCCGGGGGGCAGCCCCCGGCGCAGGATCTCCCCGGCCAACCGCCGGGCGAACCGCGCGGCGCTCTGAAAATTCGCCTCCCCGTCGCCGGCCACCGAAATGGCGAAGGCCGGGATGCCCTGCAGGGTCGCTTCGATGGCGGACGACACCGTCCCGGAGTAGGTCACGTCGTCGCCCATGTTCGAGCCGTGGTTGATCCCCGCGGCCACCAGGCGCGGGCGCCGGGGCAGCAGCCCCATCACCGCCAGCGTGATACAGTCCGTGGGTGTCCCGTCCACGCTGTACCACCCATCAGCAAGGTGGGAGACGCGAAGCGGCCGGCTGAGGGTCAGGGAATGTCCGGCCGCGCTGCGCTCCCGGTCCGGGGCCACCACCACCACTTCCCCCAGTCCGCGCAAACTCTCCACCAGCGCCTGCAGGCCCGCCGATCCGATGCCATCGTCATTGGACACCAGGATCAGGGGACGCTCCTCCCGCCCCATGGCCCCCTCCCTGCTTTGTCAGGCATTGGCAGATCCGACAATTGCTGCGCGGATGGTCGATCCCGCGTGCTTCCGACCACGTTGGTCGGGGCGAGCAGATTCGAACTGCTGACCCCTGGCCCCCCATGCCAGTGCGCTACCAGGCTGCGCCACGCCCCGAAACTCTCTTCCTCCGATGCCTTGGCAGGGCGTCCCGCCCTGGCTGACCCTCCCGCCCCCGGGCGGGATGCGCCCCTCCGCCAAAGGCAGACGCCACGCCCCGAGACCACTTTCTCAGACGACAATCTCAGATGTTATGGGATCAAGACAGTTGCTTGAGAATGCCCTCTAATCCGGCCCGCAACCGCTGGAGCGTGGCGCGTGCCTCCAGGCGCCTCGCGCGCTCCTCCCGTTCCGTCAGGCGGCGCCGCGCGCCGGCCACCGTGTACCGCTCCTGGTACAGGAGCTTCTTGATCTCCAGGATCATGGTCACGTCCCGCTTCCGGTACAGGCGCTGACCGCCGCCGCTTTTCCGCGGCTGCAGGGCGGGAAACTCGCTCTCCCAGTACCGCAGGACGTACGGCGGCACGCCCGTGATATCCGACACCTCACCGATCCGGAAGTAGAGACGGTCCGGGACCTCTGACGGCAGCTCCGCAGCCGGGGGGGCAGGCCGCTCCCGCGAGGGGGCAGTGCCGACTGCAGGGTCCTGCTGGCTCCGGGGGGGTCTAGGCATGTTCCTGCGCAGTCGCCTCGCCGACGTTGACCGTCTGGTGCAGGGCCTTGCCGGGCTTGAACTTCAGGACCTTCCGCGCGGTGATGGTGATCTCGCTGCCGGTTTGCGGGTTCCGGCCCTTGCGCGCGCGTTTGGCCTTCACCTGGAAAGATCCGAACCCGACCAACTGGATCTTCTCCCCGCGACGAAGGGCACTCTTGATGATCTCCAGGGTCGCCTCGACGGCTTCCATGGCCTGCTTCTTCGTCAGGCCCTTCTCAGCCACCAGTGAGGCGATGTCTGCCTTGGTCACTCACCCCACCTCCTTCCCCCGAGCATCGTCTGGTCGGCAGGTCCGTGCAACCGCTGGAACGCCCAAGACAGCGCTCATTCACGAACCACCAGGAAGTTGAAGCCCTTGGCCTTGAGTTCTTCCCCGCGCCTCAGTGCGGCCGTCCGCGAGTCGAACTTGCCGTGCCGCACCTGGAACACGACCGTGTTGGCCGGCTTGGAGGTGATCTTCGGGTGGTAGTTCTTCTTCTGGAGCTCCCGCGCCAGGTCGATGGCTTCGTCCAGGTTGAAGAAGGCCCCGATCTGCGGCGTGTACTTGTTTCCGACGGCGAGCAGTTGGGACGGGAATCCGTCCACGTTCAATCGCCGGGAGAGATCTTCGGCCTCGCGCTTTCCCGTCGGCTCTCCCACCGTCACGACCTGCTTCGCGACGAAGGCCGTGCCCTTGCGGATCACGGATGAGAAGCCGCCCTCATCCAGCTTCCGCTTCAGCGATTCCGCGTTCTCCTCCATCACCATCGCCCCTACTTGCAGGCTGAAATTCGTTGGAGGGGCGACCGCCGGGGCGGGGGCCGGTTTGGTCGGCGCCTTGGCGGATTCGGGCTTCGCGGGCGCTGCCGGAGGGGCCGCACCTGCCTTGGCCGGCGCCGCGGGCTTCTGCTCCGGCTTGCTCGGCGCCTTGGCGGGAGCCGCCGGCGCCGCCTCTTTGGTCGGAGCGGCCGGGGCCGGAGCCTTTGCGGCAGGTGCCGGGACCGCCGGACGCGCCGGAGCCGGGGGCGGCGGTGGGGGCGCCAGGAACAGTTGGTTCGCCAGGTACCACCTGCCGATCAGAATGACACCGACTCCGGCAATGATGAGGAGCCGACGTGATCCCCCTCCTGCACGCTCGCCACCCTCGTCGGGGACACTGACCTCGGCTCCCTCCTCCTCCCCAGTTCCCTCCCCTTCAGGAAGCTCTTCCTCTTCGGTAGGTCGCTTGCGAAAGCTGAACCTGGCCATGAGCCCTCCATCGGTTTTCGGCCGGTATCTTAGGGAGGCCAAACCCGAATGTCAATGTATTTTTCAATAGTTACAAAGAAGCGATAAGGACCCCCTTCAAGTGATGCGACGTGGCCTCCGTGATTTCGACATTTACAAGCTGTCCCTCCTCCACCTCTCCTCCTTCGAAGTGGACGATCTTGTTTCGGCGGGTTCGCCCAGCGGCCAGGCCCGAATCGCGCTTGCAGAGCTCGCGGTCCACTAACACCTCGGCGACCTGGCCGACTGCGGCCTGGTTCCGCTGGAGCGACAGGTGTCGCTGCAACTCCAGGACGCGGGTCAGCCGGGCGGACTTGATCGACTCCGGCACCTGGTCCGGAAGGTCCGCGGCGGGGGTCCCGCTCCGAGGCGAGAACTTGAAGGCGAAACAGCCGTCGAATCCGACCTCCTCCATGAAAGTCAGGGTCTCGGCGAAGTCGCCGTCTGTCTCGCCCGGGAATCCCACGATGATGTCGGTGGTGATGGCCAGGTCAGGGACTGCCGCCCGGAGCACGGCCACCTTCTCCAGGTACGCTTCCCGCGTGTAGGTGCGCCTCATGCGGAGCAGGGTGCGCGTGGAGCCGGCCTGCACGGGCAGGTGGATGTGCTCGCACACGCTGGGCAAGGCGGCCATGGCCTCCGCCAGGCCCGGGGTGACATCCGGGGGATACGAGGTGGTGAAGCGCAAACGCATGGCGGCTCCGACGGCAGCATCGATCCGCCGCAGGAGTTCGGCGAAGGGGACCGGGGGGTCGA
>JACPAT010000015.1 GCA_016180655.1 Candidatus Methylomirabilota bacterium
TCCACCTTCGGGGGCCGCTTCGCGGGGACCCAGCGGCACACCGGCTTCGACGCCATCGCCATCACGGGTACCTCGCCCGAGCCCGTGTACCTCGTGGTAGACGAGGGGGGCGTCCGGCTCACGCCCGCGAAGGAACTCTGGGGCCGGCCGACGCTCCAGACGGCCCAGGCCATCCTGGACCGCGAGGGCTGGGACAGCGACGTGGTCAGCATCGGTCCCGCGGGGGAGCGGCGCGTCCGCATCGCCGCCCTGGCCCACTACTGGAAGAACCGCGAGGCCTTCGGCGCCCGGGGGGGCCTGGCGGCCGTCCTGGGGTCCAAGCAGGTCAAGGCGGTGGTCGTCCGCGGCAGCCGGAAGGCCCAGTTCGCCGACCCCGACCTTCTGAAGGCGCTGGTGAACGAGACCCGGGAGGCGCTGAAGAAGGGGACCGCCAACCTCCACGTCTTCGGCACGCCCAACCTGGTGAAGGGGATCAACGCCATCGGCGGCCTGGGCTTCTTCAACAACCGGTTCGAGTATTCCCCGGACGCCGAGCAGGTCGGGGGCGAGCGCTACAAGGCGGAATTCCACAAGAAGGACACCACCTGCAACAAGTGCCCGGTGGCCTGCGGCAAGACCTTCGAGGTGAAGGCGGGGGAGTACGCCGGGACCGTCTGGAAGATGCCGGAGTACGAGACCATCTACGCCTTCGGCCCCATGCTGGGCAACCTGGATCCCGCCTCGCTGATCAAGGCCGAGGAGCTGTGCGACCAGCTCGGCCTGGACACCATCAGCATGGGGGTGACGATCGCCTTCGTCCTGGAATGCCTGGAGCGGGGCTTCCTGACCGAGCGGGAGGTGGGCGTGCCCGTGGGCTGGGGGAACCACCAGGCGGTGCACCGGCTGGTCGAGATGACCGCCCGGCGCGAGGGCTTCGGCGACGTCCTGGCCGAGGGGTCGGCCCGGCTGGCGGACCGCCTCGGCCCCGAGGCGCGGAAGTTCCTCCACGCGGTCAAGGGCCTGGAGATGCCGGCCCACTCCGCCCGGGCCCTGAAGGGGATGAGCATCGGGTACGCCACCGGGACGCGGGGCGGCAGCCACCACGACGCCCGGCCCACGGCCCAGTACGCCCCCGATTTCGACCGCCGGAACCCCGAGGGCAAGGCCGCCTGGGCCATCCGCAGCCAGAACTTCACCGCCGTGGATGATTCCCTGGTCCTCTGCCGCTTCACGTCGGAGCGGGGCGGGTACGGGATGTACCTCAACGAGAGCTACGTCCGGATGATCAACGCCGCCACGGGGTGGGACCTCGACCTGGCCGAGCTGGAACGGATCGGCGAGCGGATCTGCACCCTGGAACGCGCCTTCAACGTCCGCGAGGGCGTCTCCCGGAAGGACGACACGCTCCCCTGGCGGGTCCAGCACGAGCCCATCCCGGACGGTCCCTCCAAGGGCACCTTCTGCCCTCCCGAGGAGCTGGACCGGATGCTCGAGGAGTACTACGAGTTGCGGGGCTGGTCCAAGGACGGCATCCCGACCCCGGAGAAGCTCCGCGCCCTCGGCCTCGAATTCGCCGTCCAGCGCTGATCTCTCCACGCTCCCCTGGGGCAGGAGGCTTCTCCGCCTCCCGATCCCCGCCGCCCGCCATGCACCCGGGCTGCCGCCCGGGAATCGTGGTGGTCCGGGCGACGGAAACGCCGTTCGGAAGGCTGTTGCCCGACGGCGTCAAGATCGCCACTCGGACCACCCATCTCACCTGCATCGCGCTGCCCCGACAGACGGTTTTGCCGGGAAAAAGCCCTTGACAACGCCGTTTGGGCCCACATATAGTCCGCCTACTTCTAACGAAAATCGCACGAGATCACTCCTTTTTGTTAGCCAATGCGTCCCCGAGCCGCATTATTCGATATCCACGGCCTGTTCCTGCGGGATTACCGGGGCGAGGTCTGGGTCGGCACGCTTCTTCGCCTGATGGGGGGACTGGGCTTCACCCCGGAGGCGGTGCGCGTGGCCCTCTCGCGGATGGTGTCCCATGGCTGGCTCGCCAACCGGCGGATCGGGCGCAAGAGCTACTATGCCCTGACCGAGCGCAGCCGGCGCCGCCTGGACGAGGCGGCGGCACGCATCTTCACCCCGGATGACCCAACGTGGGACGGCCGCTGGCGGATGCTGACCTATTCGGTGCCCGAAGGCCGGCGTGCGGACCGGGACCGGCTCCGGCGGGAACTCACCTGGCTGGGCTTCGGCCCGCTCTCCAGCAGCACCTGGATCACGCCCGCTCCGCTCTTCGAGCGGGCCCGGGAGGTGCTGGAGGCGCAGGGGCTGAAGGAATACGTGGCCCTCTTCACGGCCGAGCACCACGGGCCCGGCGCCGACCGCCGGCTGGCCGAGAAGTGCTGGGACCTGGAGGCGATCAACGGGCGCTATGGCCAGTTCATCGCCGGCGTGCGGCCGCGCCTGGTGGCGGCGCGCCAGCGCCGGCCCCCCGTGCCCGACAACGCCTGCTTCGCCACCCAGGTCCGCCTGGTCCACGAGTTCCGGAAGTTCCTGTTCATTGACCCCGGCCTGCCCGCACCGCTGCTTCCCCGGGACTGGCGCGGCCACGAGGCCCGGCGTCTTTTCCGTGAGTATTTCGAGTTGTTGGCCCCAGGCTCCACGCGGTTCTTCCTCGCGGCCTTCGCCGCCGCCCCCGACCGCCCCCGGGATCAGGCCGCCCTCGTGGCCACCCTGCGCGGGCGTCTCGGGAGAGCCGCCCGGCCGCTTGCGCTCCGCACATCGCTCCAGGGGGTCGGACGATGATCTGGAATCCCGAAATAGAAACGATGCCGCGGGAGCGACTCGGCGCGCTGCAACTGGAGCGCCTCCAGCAGACGGCGCGGCGCGTGTACGAGCGAGTGCCCTTCTACCGGCAGGCCTTCGACAAGCACGGGGTGAAGCCGGCCGACATCCGGACCCTGGAGGATCTCCGGAAGCTGCCCTTCACCCGGAAGGCGGACTTCCGGGAGACCTACCCGACCGGGCTCTTCGCGGTGCCCATGAATCAGGTCCTCCGCATCCACGCCTCGTCGGGCACGACGGGCAAGCCGATCATCGCCGGCTATACCCGGGCGGACCTCAGCATGTGGGCGGAGACCTGTGCCCGCTGCCTGGCCTCGGCCGGCGCCGTCCCCGGGGACACGTTTCAGAACGCCTACGGCTACGGCCTCTTCACCGGGGGCCTGGGCTTCCACTCCGGTGGGGAGCTCTTGGGCCTCACGGTCATCCCGGTCTCCGGGGGCAACACCGAGCGCCAGATCCTCCTGATCCAGGACCTGAAGCCCAAGATCCTGACCTGCACCCCCTCCTACGCCCTGACCATCGCCGAGACGATCCGGACCATGGGCATCGAGGCGGCCAGCCTCGGCCTCAAGGCCGCGGTCCTGGGCGCGGAGCCGTGGACGGAGGAGATGCGGAGGGAGATCGAGGCCAAGCTCTACCTGAAGGCGGTGAACATCTACGGCCTCACCGAGGTCATCGGGCCGGGAGTCTCCTGCGAGTGCGTGGAAGTCCAGAACGGGGCGCACGTCTACGAGGACCACTTCTACCCGGAGGTGATCGACCCGAACACGGGGGAGGTCCTGCCCCACGGGACCCGGGGCGAGCTAGTCTTCACCAGCCTGACCAAAGAGGCGCTGCCCGTCCTCCGCTACCGGACGGGCGATCTCGCCTCCCTGGACGCGTCCCCCTGCGGGTGCGGGCGGACCAGCGTCCGCATGTCCCGGATCGTGGGGCGGACCGATGACATGCTGATCATCCGGGGGGTGAACGTCTTCCCCTCGCAGATCGAGACGGCCCTCATGCGCATCCCCGAGTTGAGCCCGCACTACCAGCTGGTGGTCACCCGCGAGAAGACCCTGGACGAGCTGGAGGTGCGCGTGGAGGTCAGCCCGGAGTTCTTCCGGCAGATCGGCGGCGAGATCCTGGTGGACGAGACCCACCAGGCCGACCACGCGGTCCACGAACTGCGGCGACGGATCGGCGAGCGGCTGCGCGGCGCGCTGAATCTGAACACCACCGTGACGCTGCTGTCGCCCGGCGGCGCCCCCCGGAGCGAGGGGGGGAAGCTGAAGCGGGTGGTGGACAAGCGCAAGCTCTGACACGGCGAGGGACGCGGAACGAGCCATGGTGTACCCACCCGCCCAACCGGCCGGGTCGTTTGCGTTCGAGCGGATCCGCTACGAGAAGGCGGCGTGGCGGGCGACCGTCACCATCAACCGGCCCGAGGTCTTGAACTGCCTCGACTTCCAGACGCTGCGGGAGCTGAGCCGGGCCTTCGAGGACGCCTCGTGGGACGATGCCGTCGCGGTGGTGGTCCTCACCGGGGCGGGCGATCGCGCCTTCAGCACCGGGGCAGACCTCAAGGAGCAGGAGGAGTACTTCCTCACTCGGCCCCGCGATTACTGGAAGTGGATGGGCGCGTTCATTGACGCCCACTATCGCCTCCTGAACATCGGCAAGCCGACGATCGCGCGCCTGAACGGCCTGGTGGTGGGGGGCGGCAACGAGTTCAACATCGCCTGCGACCTGGCCATCGCCGCCGACCACGTCACGATCCGCCAGGTGGGGACGGCCCGGGGAAGCGTGGCGGCGGGCGGGGCCACGCAGTGGCTCCCCCTCATGGTGGGGGACCGGCGGGCCCGGCAGATCCTCTGGCTGTGCGAGGAGATCGACGCGTCGCAGGCGCTCCAGTGGGGCCTGGTGAACCAGGTGGTCCCCTCTGCGGAGCTGGACGCCGCCGTGGACGCCATGGCCCGGAAGCTGATCGAGAAGCTTCCCGAGTGCATGCGGTACACCAAGCAGCAGACCAACTTCTGGCGGGATTTCTCCTTTCACATGACGGTCGGCCACGCCCGGGACTGGCTGAGCCTCCACTCGGGCTCGCCCGAGGTGTACGAGGGCTTCCAGGCGTTTCGCGAGAAGCGGGCGGTGGACTACCTGGGGCTGCGGCGGCGCGCGGCCGAGGGCGGCTCCCCGGAGTTCCTGTGGGGCGCCCCACGCCGGGATTGCGCCGCCTGCGGGGCGAAGGGGATCCCCGAGGCGTTCAGGTTCTGCGGCAACTGCGGCGCCAAACTCTAAACCGCGTGCTGCCGTGCGGACGTGCTGTCCGCCAGAGGCGGACTGCTGTTTCAGAGAGTGAACCGCAGCACTGCAGCACCGCAGCACAGTAGCACTGGGCAGCCATGGAATTCACGTTCATCAAAGCGTGGACCGAGGATGACGTCGGACTGGTGCAGATGCACCGGCCGGAGGTCCTGAACGCGCTGAACCAGGAGATGTTCGAGGAGCTGTTGACGGCGCTGGAGGTCTTCGACGCCGACCCCGCCATCCGCTGCATGATCCTGACGGGGAGCGGGCGTGCCTTCTCGGCCGGCGCCGACATCAAGCAGATGGCGAAAATGGGCGCCGTGGACCAGATGCGGAGTCCCGCGCCGGCGCGCTGGGAGCGGATGCGCCGACTCCGGAAGCCCGTGGTGGCCGCGGTGAACGGCTTCGCCCTGGGCGGCGGCTGCGAGCTGGTGATGTGCTGCGACATCGTGGTGGCCGCCGACACGGCGCGCTTCGGCCAGCCGGAGATCAACATCGGCATCATCCCCGGGGCCGGCGGGACCCAACGGCTGACCCGGGTAGCCGGGAAGTTCAAGGCGATGGAGCTGATCCTGACCGGGCGGCACATGACCGCGGCCGAGGCCGAGGCGATGGGACTCGTGAATCGCGTGGTCGCCCCGGAGCTTGTCCTGGACGAGGCCAGGCGGATCGCGCGGGAGATCGCCGCCAAGTCCCCCATCGCCGTGCGGACCGCCAAGGAATGCATCCTGAAGGCGCTGGATACCCCGCTCAGCGTCGGGCTGGACTTCGAGCGCAAGGCGTTCGCCCTGCTCTTCGCGACCGAGGACAAGGTGGAGGGGATGCAGGCGTTCCTGGAGAAACGCCCTCCGAAGTTTCAGGGGCTGTAGGGAGGGGGCACCCCTCTGAGCCGGAAGAGGGGACTTGCCCATCCGACCGGGAATGAGGGCAGGAATCGTGGGGCAGAAACACTCCGGCCGGGCCCGACGCGAGGTCGAAGGGCCTGGCCGGGGAGCGGGGAGAGCAACGATGCAGACCGAGGAAGAGAAGCACGAAGGCTTGCTGGGGCGGATCCGGGCCGGGGAGATAATCGAGGGGCCGGAAGAGATGAGCGAGGAGTATCGCACGCACCTCGTGAACCTGATGCAGATGCAGGCCGACTCCGAACTCTCGGGCGGCTTCGGCTACGTCCCCTGGATCGTGAAGGGTCCGACCGTGCCCGAGATGCTGGCCGTGGCCACCATCGTCAAGGACGAGGTGCGCCATGCCCGGGTCATGTACCGGCTGCTGGCGGACCTGGGCATCAACCCCGAGGAGAAGATCCGGCAGACGGATCTGACGCTTCGCGTCTCCGGCGACCAGGATCTGGGCACGGCGCGAGCTGCGGGCGACAAACGGGTGAACATCTTCTACTATCCCATTGACACCTGGGCCGATTTCGTGATGTTCAACTTCTGCATGGACCGGGGAGCCGGCCACCAGCTTCTGGACGTGTACCAGTGCAGTTACGGCCCGTGGCGCCGGGTGATTGACGGGATCTTCAAGGAAGAGAAGATGCACATCGCCCACGGTGAGACCTGGATCAAGCGGCTGGCCGGCGAACCGGCCGCCCACGAGGAGTGCCAGCAGGCACTCACCCGATGGTACATCCGGACCATGAACATCTTCGGCCGACCGAATTCGCCGAAAAACAAGATCTACCGGGAGCTGCGTCTCAAGATCCGGGATAATGACGAGGTCCGCCGCGCTTTCGCCGTGGAAGTGAAGGAGATTGCCGAGCCCCTGGGGTTGAGCCTGCCCGCCTGGAAGCCCAAGTGGGAGGAGCTGCCGCAGGAGGCGGTCATTCCGGGCTGATGAAGGCGCAACGACGTTCGGCTGTTCGAGGGTTTCCGCCTGTGGCGGACTCGACTGTTCGATAATTCGGGAACGACCGAACTGCCGAATCCGCCACAGGCGAAAACTGCCGAACGCTTGAAGGGATCATCCGAAGAGGATGAGTTCCAGCGAAGCTATGACGGGTCACGCGAGGCGAAGGAAATGAACGAGGGAGTGATGACGATCGGCGTGGTCGGCGCCGGCACCATGGGCGCCGGGATCGCCCAGGTGGCCATCCTGGGGGGATGCCGTGTCCTCCTCCACGATGCCCTCGACGCGGCCCTGGCCAAAGGGCGATCCCGCATTGCCCAGAGCGTGAGCCGTGCCGTGGAGCGGGGCCACGTCCAGGCGGATGCGGCCGAAGAGGCCCTGGGGCGGCTGGAGTCGATCACCCATCTCACGGAGATACGTGAGGCCGAGTGCATCATCGAGGCGGCGCCCGAGGATCTGTCCCTCAAGCAGCGGCTATTCGCGGAGCTGGACGGGTTCGCCGATCCCGGAGCGATCCTGGCGACGAACACCTCGTCCCTCTCCATCACCGCCATCGCCGGCGCGACCACGCGTCCGGAGCGCGTTGTCGGCATGCATTTCTTCAACCCGGTTCCGGCCATGGCCCTGGTGGAGGTGGTGGCCGGCCAGCGGACGGATCCTGGCGTGGTCGAAAAGACGTTGGCCCTGGCACGCCGCCTCGGCAAGACCCCGGTTCGGGCGAGGGACACCCCCGGCTTCATCGTCAACCGGATCGCGCGCCACTTTTCGCTGGAGGCCCTGCGCATCCTGGGGGAGGGCAGGGTCACCCATGATCAGATTGACCGCGTGATGAAGGGGGCCGGCCGGTTTCGCATGGGGCCCTTCGAGCTGATGGACCTCATCGGGATTGACGTCAATTTTGCCGTGAGCCGGTCGGTGTACGAGGCGTTCTTTCACGATCCGCGCTTCCGCCCGCACCCCATCCAGCAGCGCATGGTGGAGTCCGGCCTCCTGGGGCGGAAGACCGGTCGCGGCTTCTACGAGTATCCGGAGAGCCCGAAGGGATAGGAAGCCTCCCCTCACCCTGGATCTCTCCCCCCTGGTGAGAGGGGGAACGGAGAGGGGGTCGGAAGAGGTCGCATGGATCGCAACGTCCTGATCCTTGGACAGAGTCCGCTGGCTGAGGCGTTGGCAGCGCTCATCGGAACGGCAGGACTCGTGGTTCATCGGCCGCCGGCGTGGCCGGACACCCGGGAGGATTTGGACGCCATCTTCACCGACCGGGACCGGCGGGAACACTACCTGCGCCACTTGGGCGAGGCCTACCGGGAGGCCGACGTGGTGATCGAGGCGGAAGCCTCCGAATGGATGGATCCCGAACTCCCGGAGCGCACGCTCATCCTCACGGCCGCCCTGGGTCATAGCGCGGCCGAGGCGGCGGCCGACATCCACGCCCGCCATCGCGTGGTCGGCTTTGCGGCGCTGCCCCCCATCCAGAAGGGGCAGGCGGTGGAGCTGGCGGCGACTCCCTGGACCGAGGCGCGCGCTCTGGACCAGGCCGGGGAGTTTTTCCGGAACGTGGGGCTGGAGCCGGCGATGGTCCCCGATGGACCGGGCCTTGTCTTCCCCCGAATCCTCTGCCTGATCATCAACGAGGCGGCCTTCGCCCTGATGGAAGGAGTGGCCTCGGTCGAGGACATAGACACGGCGATGAAGCTCGGGACGAACTATCCCCTGGGCCCCCTCGAGTGGGCGGATCGGATTGGCCTGGACCAGGTCCTGGGGGTGCTGGAGGGCCTGCAGGCAGAGTACGGGGAGGACCGGTATCGCGCGGCGCCGCTGCTGCGGCAACTCGTCCGTGCGGGGCATCTGGGGCGGGCCACGGGGAGGGGATTCTACACGTACACGCAACAGTAGTTGCGCCCTATTTCGGATTTCGAATTTCGGATTTCGAATTTTTCCGAAGAAACTCGCAGGTTAGGGTGAGATGAGAGGACAAGATGGACCGTGAGGCGCTGAAGCGCCGGACTAAAACGTTCGCCCTGCAGGTCGTCAGATTCGTTGGCAGTATGCCTGGGAACGCTGTAGCGCGGACCCTTGGGCACCAGCTTCTCCGGTCTGGCACCTCTGTTGGCGCCAATTACCGAGCGGCCTGCAGGGCCCGATCCCGAGCAGACTTCATCTCCAAAATCGGCGTTGTTGAGGAGGAAGCCGATGAGACGTTGTACTGGTTGGAGGTCATCAGTGAGTCGGGCGTTGTCAAGCCCGACGGCACTTCGGCCCTGATTGCGGAGGCGCAGGAGCTGGTCGCCATATTCACCGCTGCCGGCCGGACAACAAAGGCCCGTAGTCAAATCCGAAATCCGAAATTCGAAATTCGAAATTGAAAATGAACCGGGTGATTACAGAGGACATGACCATCAAAGACGTTCTGGATCGATATCCGCACTTGTTCGGAGTGTTCGAGGATCACGGCCTGCACTTCTGCGCGGGCTGTTATGTCATGCTGGCCAGCAATATCGAGCAGGGGGCCAATTACAGCGGGCTGAGGCCCACAGACCGCCAGGCGCTCCTGGCGGAGTTGAACCGGCTGGCCCTGGGGCTCCTCCTGGGCCTGCTCCTGGGAGGCGCGCCGGCGCCGGCCGAGGCTCAGGAGTATCGGATCGGTTTCGTCTCGGCCGTGACCGGGCCAGCGTCGTCTCTGGGAGTCCCGGAGCGTGACGTGGCCGTCATGCTCCAGAAGGTGATTGACGCCAGAGGAGGGGTCACCGGGCCCGATGGGGTCAAGCACCCGGTGAAGATCCTCATCAACGACGATCAGTCCAAGGTGGACGAAACGGTCAAGGCAGTCAAGAGGCTCATTGACGATCAGGTGCAGGTCGTGATCGCCTCCAGCCAGAGCCCCACCAGCCTGGCCGTCGTCCCGGTGGCCACCGAGGCGAAGACTCCCTTGGTCTCCATGGCGTCCAGCCACGCCATCGTCACCCCCATCAAGGACCGTTTCTGGGTCTTCAAGACCCCGCAGTCCAACATCCATGTCTCATTCCACCAGGTGAAGTATCCCAAGGCGAAAAAGTACACCAAGGTCGCCAGCTTGTACGTGAACGACGCCTTCGGTGAGGACTCGCGCCGAGGGCTGGCAGAAACCATCAAGGGGACCGACATCCAGGTCGTCTACGAGGACAAGTTCGAGCACACGGACAAGGACATGACGCCGCAGCTCACGAAGGTCAAGGCCAGCGGGGCCCAGGTCCTGATCGTTCACGCCATTCCCCCGTCTGCCTCCATCGTCACGAAGAATTTCCGGGACCTGGGGCTCACCATCCCGCTGATGCACAACCACGGCGTGGGCAACAAGCCGTTCATTGACCTGGCGGGCGGGGCGGCCGAGGGAGTGATCTTCCCCATCGGGAAGATGCTGGTGGCGGAGGGTCTGTCCGACGGCGATCCCCAGAAGAAAGTGCTCCTGGATTTCGTCAAGGCGTACGAGGCTGCCACGGGCAAGCCCCGCAGCACCTTCGCGGGCCACGCCTGGGACGCGCTGCAGATGTCGTTCATCGCCCTCTCCAAATTGAAGGCCAATACGCCGCTGGGGGAGGCCCGGGCCCAGGTGCGGAACGAATTGGAAAAGATCAAGAATTTCGCCGGCACCGGTGGGATCTTCAACATGTCGGCCGAGGACCACGTGGGTCTTGACGAGCGATCCATGGTGCTGGTGCGGATCGAGGGTGGGACGTGGAAGACCTTGCCGCCTGAGAAGTGGTAAGCGACCGGCACTGCCGTTCGGCGCGCCGCGGGGAGCCGCGGGACTGACCTCCCCGCGGCGCGCTGTTTCGGAGGGTGATCATTCCAATCAGCCAACTGCTCCAGCTCATCCTGGCCGGCCTGACGACGGGGAGCATCTATGCCCTCATCGCGTTGGGCTTCGTCACCATCTACAATGTGACCGGCATCATCAACTTCGCCCAGGGGGAATTCGCCATGCTGGGGGCCATGCTGATGGTCTCCCTCCAGCCCCTGGGCCTCCCGCAGCCCGTGGCCTTCCTGTTGGCCGTCCTGGGCGTCGTGGCCATCGGGGGCGGCCTGGAGCGCATCGCCATCCACCCGGCACGGCGCGCGTCACCCGTCACGCTGATCATCATCACCATCGGCGCGGACATCGTCCTGCGGGGGATTGGGCTCTTG
>JACPAT010000016.1 GCA_016180655.1 Candidatus Methylomirabilota bacterium
TTTCTCGTGGACCGCCCCTCCGACCGGGGCCTCACTCCCTATGGTGCCGCGGCCGCGGGCGACGGGGCGGCCCTCCGGGAAGGCGAGGTTTCAAGCCGGACGTGGACCTGGAAGGAAGCGTCCGGCGCGTGGCAGCTCTGGGCGCTGGTGGCGACCTTCTTCCTCTGCTGCCTGAGCCACTCCACCCTCATGTTGCATCTGGTGCCCCACGCGACAGACCAGCGGGTACCAGGTGGGACGGCCGCCGCCATCCTCGGGCTCACCGGGGCCTTCACCGTTGTGGGCCGCATTGGTGTCGGAGGGCTCGCGGACATCCTGGGGGGGAAGCGCGCCCTCCTGATTGCCCTCGTGGCGCAGACCGCGATGTCCCCGTGGCTCCTGGCAACCACAGAGTTCTGGGCCCTGGTGGTCTTCGCGGTCCTGTTCGGTATCGGCTTCGGCGGAGGGTTCCCGACCTACCCGGTGATCAGCAGAGAGTACTTCGGGGTGACCAGTCTGGGCGCCGTCTTTGGCCTCCAGCTTGCGGGCTCGATGACCGGCATGGCTCTGGGTGGCTATCTCGGCGGGGCGCTCCACGACCTGACCGGTTCGTATACGAGCGCATTCCTGGTGAGCCTGACGGCCGGCCTTGCCAGCATCGTCCTCGCCGCCTGTCTGCGCCAGCCCAAGAAGGTTCCAGGGCCAGTCACTGCTGGGTCGCGGCTAGAAGGAACGAAAATGGAAGTCGAACATATAGCCCGGAGGCAGGGGGCCGCCTCGCGGGATTTCGCCTAGACCTGGCCTGCGTTCAACGCTTCCGCCCTCAGGCGCCACGGACGGCGGGCCGGCCCTCCACGATCAGCATTTCCCGGCCTTGTCTCAATCGGGAAAGGCCCTTGAGGTTAGCCGCGCATGGCCAGGGCCAGCAGGATGAGGCCGAGGGTGACCACGGCCGCGGCCGAGACGCGCTGTCTCCCGAAGGGTTCGCCCAGCACCCGCCATCCCAGGAACGCCCCGAAGATGACCGAGCTTTCCCGGAGCGCGGCGATATAGCTCACCTGCGTGAGGCGCATGGCGAAAAGTATCAAGAGGTACGCGCCGATGCTGAACAGACCGCTGGCCAAGAGGATCCCCCAACGCCGCTTCCAGGCGTTCCGGATCTGCCGGGGACTTCGATACCGCAGGACGTACGGCAGCAGGATGGCGGCGATACATACCCACAGGGAGATAATGTAGGCAACGGGATTCGACCGCATCACCCCCACTTTATCCACGATGGAATAGGTGGCGATGAGGGCCGCCGTGGCTGTGGCCCACCCGAGGGCCGGGATCCTCGCGGCCAATCCTCGCGCCGCCAGCCCCAGCCAGGCGATGCCGCCCCCGACCAGCGCCACGGCGGCCACGGCAAGGGGGGAGAGGGATTCACCCAGAACCATGGGGGCCCCCAGGGCAACGAAGAGCGGTGCGAGACCCCGGGCCACCGGATAGACGACGGAGAGGTCCCCGTGCTCGTAGGCCCGGACGAGGGCCGCGACATAGGCCGCCTGGATGGTCCCGCTCTGGAGGAGGATCGGCCACGCGCGGGAAGCAGGGAGCCCGGTGAAGAAGAGCAGTGGCGAAAGCACCAGGGGCGGGGCGACGACGATCAGCCAGGCAGATACGAGCTTGTCCTCCTCCCCCTTGACGATCAGGTTCCAACTCGCGTGAAGGCCGGCAGAGAGCAGGATAAGACCGAGCGAGACCAGCCACATGGTCGGCGCCTCCAGGCGTGCAGTGTGAACCAATGCCCGCGCGCAGGGCCAATCCCCTCTGCCCTTCTTCCTCCTGGGGTGCCGGGCCCTGGATTGCCAGGAGCGGTCGTCGCGCTCGGTCCTGTGCCAGCCGTGGAATTTGCGCGGCCGGATGCCTCGCCACCAGGCGCAAATCACACTCCAAGAATCGAATCTCAATACCACGGGAGACCGCTGGTGGACAAGCCAGCTCGAATCACCTCGCCGGCGGTTTCCTGATCCGCCTCGCTGCCTGACCGACGAAGCCGATGGATGCCAGGAAAAGGTTCGCGTCCTTCGCGTAGGCCTCCGCGCGGGTATGCCTAATGTGGACCCACTCCTTCATTCTTGGCTTGCCGTACGGTCGGAAAGGCGTGACGCCGGGCTTGCCATCGAGCGTTCGAATCACCGCTCCCGGAAGCTTCAGTCCCACTCCCTCTCCGTACACGCACGCGAACAGCTTTCCGGCCGTGTAGAATGCGGGAAATCCGAACATCTTTCCCTGGGTCACTTCGGGCCGCTCTGCAAGCAGGCGCGCCAAGACTTCCAGGACATCGGTTCGGTAACCGGGCGAAGCTGGTCGCCCTGAGAGGTGGCGTCCATTTTCGTTGGTTCCCATCATCCGCCTCCAGGCGCGAGACGAGCTAACCTGACCTCTTCACGACCACCGCTCCCACGCTCACCCAGACCCTCTCCCTCTTCCGAGGGCCAGGGCCAGGCAGGGGGCCAATCGCAGGCAGAAACGCAACCCGTCACGATCAGGCAAATGGGTTCTCGTCGGCACTCGGACCGTAGATGGACGGCACCGGAATATCGAGCAGGCGCAGATACACCGAAAGTTGCCCCCGATGGTGATACCAGTGATTCAGCATGATGGTGCGAGCCACCGCGATTCGCGGCGCCGCGAACACCTCTTTGGCGCCCCTGGTCAACTTCCAGGTGGTCATCGCCTTTTGGTCATCAAGTCCGTTCAACACCTCCTTGGCCGTCTTGACACTATCATCTAGTGCCGGCAGAAGTTCAGCGGCGGACCCGGCGGGGGCTTGCTGGAAGTTTACGCCTCCCAGATCAAGCCCATCGGTCAAGAGTAGCTTTGCGACCGCCCCTGGTGTTGTCGCAACATGGAGCGCGAGCTGGCCGAGGGACATGGACTTCGCGTGGGGCTTCCAACCCAGCTTGTCGCCGGGGACCCGCTCCAGCACTCGCCGCGTGGTTGCCGCTTCCTGATCGAGTTCCGCAAGCAAGGAATCCACAATGCGCGCCATGGTATCCTCCTATCCGTTTGGTGTCCCTCGGGGGTAACACTGTCACTCCCAGTTCTCCCTCTCCGGCTCAAAGAGCCTTGGCGAGGCGGTCGAGGCAGCTATTCCAGCCCTTATTGTGGTCATCGCGAACTTTCTGGTTCGGGAAGAATTCGTGGGTCAGAACGACTTCGGTCGAATCCCCCACCTCGCGGAATTCCACGGTGACGAGGGTTTCTCCAAGTTCGGGCTGGGCCTCCCAGCGCCACGTGTACACCAGCCTCTCGGGAGGCCGGACCTCACGGTAGGCACCGGATAGGTAGAATATCTCCCCGTCGGGAAGCTTCCTCATCCCGAGCCGGTACTTGCCTCCCACCCGCAAGTCCACCTCGGCTGACGGCGTGGCGTATCCCTCGGGGCCCCACCACTGTTTCAGCGCTTCCTGATCCGTCCAGGCCTTGAAGACTTTTTCCCGCGGGGCGGTAAAGATCCGCCTGAGCTGGAGGGTCGTCTCCGGGCTGGGCTTCTGGCTGGCCATGGGTGCTCCCCCCTTTTCTCCGGTCCCTCCAAGTGCCTGGCAAGGGCGTCGAATTGCCCCTCCCAGAAGCGTCGGTAGCGGGCGATCCACAGGGCGGCGTCCTTCATGGGTCCGGGGACCAAACAGCAGCGGCGGAGCCGGCCGTCCTTCGATCGGGTGAGCAGTCCCGCGTTCTCCAGCACGCGCAGGTGTTTCGAAATCGCGGGGAGGGACATGTCGAACGGCTGGGCCAACTCGGTGACCGACGACTCTCCCCGCGCCAGGCGGGTGAGGATCGCCCGGCGGGTTGGGTCCGCCAGCGCGGCAAATGTCGTGTCGAGGCTGCGGTCAGAATATTTAACCATATGGTTAAGTATTGCCGGGCGATCGCCAGCTGTCAAGCACGAAATGCACGGCGCTTCGAGGCCGAGTGTCAGCCAGGCCCCTGGATCGCCGCGGGCGGGGAATCCCCGTGGGAGCCTCGACCGACGAGGATGGCGCTTGACACGAGTAAGCGCGGTGGCTATGGTCCGGGCGCGTGGGAATTCGAGGTCCGGACAAGGTTGTGCCGGAGCGCCTCGGATCGCCCGTGGGAGAGGACCGGGGGCAGGTGTCCGCCTCGCCCGGCCGCTTCATGGAACGACTTCCGAATGGCGGACGCCCGGAACAGGCGGGACCACGGACGGGGGTGATCCCGGCCGGTCATTGAGGCCATTCGCTCATGCGTGCACGCCTTCTGGCAGATAATCGGTGGAAGCGCACGGTCCCGGTCGTCGCGCTGCTGGCACTCGCGTTGCTGTACCGGCTGTGGATCCTCTTCTCGATCAAGGACTATCCGGTCCTGGCGGTCCCGGCGGCCGACAGCGCCATGTTCGACGCCTGGGCCCGGGATATCGCCCAGCGGAGCTTCTGGGGCGACGAGGTCTTCTTCTTCGATCCGCTCTACCCGTACTTCCTGGGGATCTTCTACGCGCTGTTCGGCCACCATCCGCTTGCGGCGACGGTCGTGCAGGCGGTCCTCGGCGTGCTGGGGCTGTGGATGCTCTTCGAGGGGGCGCGGCGGCTCTTCGGCTATCCGGTCGCAGTGGCCGCGCTGGCCGCCGGGGCGTTCTATCGCACGATGGCCTTCTACGACGTGGTTCTGGTCAAGGATTTCCTGGGGCCGGTGCTCCTCGAGGCGGCCTTCCTGGCGGTGGCCCTGGTGCACACGACCGGGCGCCACGGCTGGTGGGCCGGGGCGGGAGCCGCCTGCGCGCTGGCGGGACTGGTGCGGGGCAATCTTCTACTGCTGGTGCCGGGGCTCGTGCTGGCGGCATGGCTCGTGCCGGTGCGGGATGCCCGCCGCGCCCTCCTGGCCCTGGCGGGGGCCGTCGCGGTGCTCCTGCCCGTGGCCCTGCGGAACAGCGTGGTCGGCGGGGAGTTCGTCCTTTCGACGGCGGAAATGGGCACCAACCTCTACACCGGCAACCATGCCGGGAATGACACGGGACGGTACGAGCCACCACCCTTCCTCCGCCGGGCCACGACGGTGAATGAACTCCTGGACTTTCAGGAGGAGGCGGAGCGGCGCCTGGGGCGCCGGATGGGTCGCGGCGAAGTCTCCGCATACTGGCGGGACGAGACCTTCAGGACGATCGCGGAGGCGCCGGGACGGTTCTTGCTCCTCACCGCCAAGCGCGCGGCGCTGCTGACCAACCGGATCGAGGTGCCGGACGTCTACTACATGGACTACATTGCGCGGCGGTCCGTTCCCCTGGCGCTTCCCGCCGTCACCTTCGGGCTGGCGGCCCCCCTCGCCGTCGTCGGGCTCGCCCGGTCACGTCGCGATTGGCGCAGGCTGCTGGTCCCCTATCTCCTGCTGGCGCTGCCGATCCTTTCGATGGTGATCTTCTTCGTCTTCGACCGCTACCGCCTCCCCTCGCTGCCCTTCGTGGCGCTCTTCGCCGGCATGGGCGCGACCCACGGTTGGAATGACTGGAAGGTGCGGGACATACGGGGGTTGAAAGCGGGTGCGGCGCTCCTGCTGGCGTCGGCCGCCTGGGTCAATGTGCCGCTGGAGAGGCTGGTCAACGTCGGCCGGTTCGACTTCACCGTGGCGCATTACAACGATGCGGTCTCGTGGGAGCGGCTGGGCCGGCCGGCCGAGGCTGCGCGCGAGCTGGAAGAGGTCTTCCGCCTGCGGCCGGAGTACCGCGGGAACTCCAAGATGACGTGGTTCGCTGGCCGCTCGTATGAGAGGGGGGGCGATCCGAGGCGGGCCGCGGAGTACTATCGGCTCGCGGCCGAACACACGCCAGGGCGTGCGGCCCTGTGGGTTGACCTGGCGCGCGTGCTTCTGGCGGCCGGGGACGTTCCCGGCGCTCGCCAGGCCCTCGAGCAGGCGGACGGCGCAGTCCGTCGCACCGTTCCGGCCGGGGAGGTCCTCAAGGAACTCGACGCGCTCCGTCGCCGCTTGTCCTGACACGCCACCGGTTCCTCCTTCGCCGGCGCCAGCTTCATTGCAACATGAAATACCACGCCATCAGCCGGTCGCCCAAGAAGAGCGCCACTCCCGCCCCCAGGGACAGGAACGGACCAAAGGGGATATGCTGCCGCCGCTCCAGGCGCCCCAGGGCGATCAGGGAAAGCCCCACCGCCGACCCGACCACGCACCCCACCAGGATCGTGATCATCACCGCCCGCCACCCCAGGAATGCCCCGATGAGGGCGATGAGGTTCAGATCGCCCTCCCCCATGGCCTCCTGCCCGTACAGCACGCCCCCGTAATAGAGCACCAGGTACAGAAAGCCCGCACCGGCCAGGGCGCCGATCAGCCGGTCCAGGAGCGGCGGCTCCCTCACCAGGAGGCCCGCCAGGAGCCCCAGCGGGATGCCCGGCAGCGTGACGGCGTTGGGGATGATCTGGTGCACGAGGTCGATGAAGCTGATGACGACCAGCCCGCTGAGGAAGGCCAGCAGGAAGGCCGCCTGGAGGGTCACCCCGAACCGCGCCACGGTCAAGGCGAAGAGGAGTCCCGTCAAACCCTCGACCAGCGGGTACTGCCAGGAGATGGGCTGCCCACAGGCGTGGCAGCGACCGCGCAGGAGCGCGAAGCTCAGGAGAGGGATGTTATCCACCGCCCGGATGGGGGCCTGGCACGCCGGGCAGCGCGAGCGGGGGAAGACGATGCTCTCCTCCTTGGGCAGGCGGTGGATGCACACATTGAGGAAGCTGCCCACCACGGAGCCGAAGAGGAATGCGAAGAGCATCAGCATGATGTGTGGTCCCTTCCCGTGCGTTGGTTGGGTGCCAGGGATGGACGAGAGGCGCGCCTCATCGGCCCTGTCGCGTCACCGGCCCCTCGAGGTTGGCCAGCGCCCGCTCGTACTCGTCCAGTGCCTCGGGGCTCGCGGGATGGAGGCGGACCGCCACCTGGAGCTCTTCGAAGCCCCGCTTCTTCTCCCCGGCTTCCCGGTAGAGCCTGGCCAGGCTGAGCCGGGCCTGCAAGGCTCGTGGGTTCACCGTCAGGGCGGCACGGAGCGCCCGTACCGCCTCGTCCCGTTCTCCGAGCTGCAGGGTCACCTGCCCGAGCTGCTCCAGCATTCCTGGATGTCGTGGGGCCAGGGCCAATCCCTGCCGCAGTGCCGCCCGCGCCTCCTGCCAGGCCCTTGCGCCGGCATGCGCCTGGGCCAGCAAGTCCCACGCCGCCAGCTCCCGCGGAGCCAGGGCCGTGGCCCGTCCGGCCTCGGCGGCGGCTTTCTCCCAGCGCCGGGCCTCGAGGGAGAGCCTGGCGAGAAGGAGGTGGGGCTCGGCCGCCCCGGGGACGAGGACTTGCATTCGCCGGAAAGCATCCTCGGCGCGATCCGGCAGGCCCTGCTGGGCGTAGAGGCGGCCGAGCTGGCCGTACGGTCCAGCGTCACGCGGGTCCAACTGGGCCGCCCGAAGAAAGTCCGCCTCCGCCCGAAGGGGAAATCCCAGTCGCCGGAGCACTTGTCCACGCAAGAGAAGGGACGGGATGTGGCGCGGATCGGCTGCCAGCGCATCATCCAGGAACCGCTGCGCCTCCGGCAGCTGGCCCTTCTTCTCCAGCGCGACGGCGAGCTGATAGCGGAAGGGGGGAACATTCAGGACGACCGGGTCGGACCCCGGGTAGAGCGGAGGGAACCGACTGGTCCGGAAGCGGTCCAGCGCCCGCATGGTCACGGCGGAGGTGTCGCGATACATGCTGAGGGGGGCCGAGAATTCCAAGAGCGGCAGGTCGTCAGTGTTGAGCAGACCCCCCTCGGAGAAGCGGGCCAGGTCCGGCTCGGCCAGGATGAAATCGGCCAGGATCGCCAGGGCATCGGACATGCCCAGCCGGCCCAGGTCCTGGCGGATTCCGGGGCTCGCGTCGGCGCGCTGGCGCAGCCGGGCCGGATCCAGCGACACCGGCGTGCGGGATCCGACCAGAAGAAAGTCGGCCTTGTTGCCGGACCAGAGGGAGACGTGCGGGAACACCTGGCGGAACGTCGCCACCACCATCCGGAGATCCTCGGTGTCCAGGTGGTACGCGTGGATCCATTGCACGAACAGGCCATCGGGCTGCAAGCGCCGGGCGGCCATGGCGTAGAAGTCGAGCGCGTACAGATTGCCGATGCCGCTCATCCAGGGATTGGACGGCTCCGAGATGATGACGTCATAGGGGACGGAGCGCGTGAGCAGGAAGTTCCGGCCATCGGCGATGTGCACGCGGACCCGCGGGTTGCGCAGGACCTCCCGGTTCTCCCGGGCGAAGAAGGTCGCGGCCTCAGCCACGGCCGGCTCGATCTCCACCACGTCCACCGACTCGACCGGGTACTGGGCCACCGCGGCGGCCGTCACGCCGCTCCCCAGGCCGATGACCAGCACCTTCCGTGGGGCGGGGTGCAGGAGGAGCGGCAGGTGGCCCAGCATGAGCTGGGTGTGCATGTCCTCCCCGGTGCTGGCGTCGGTCTTCCCATTCACCCGCAGGTACAGCTCCTCGCCTCGGCGGTGGACGCTCACCGTCGCCCCCAGCCCGTCGCGATAGTAGAGCAGTTCGACGTCGGCCGGGGCGAGATCGCGAAGTCTTCCGCCCTGGCCCCCGGCCGCGTACTGCGGGCCGTAGACCACCACGCCGCTGGCCATGACGTTGCGGTCCCAGGTGGGAATCGCAGGCAGCAGGGCCACGCCCGCCGCGGCGAGGCCGGCCACGGCCAGGGGAAACGCGCGCCGGCTCTCCCGCAGGTTGGCCAGCCCCAGGGTGGTGGCCCCCAGCAGGTTGAAGAGACTTGCCGCGGTGAGGCTGTGTTGCAGGCCCCAGGCCGGGATCAGGACGAAGCCGGCCGCGATCGTCCCCAGGATCGCCCCCAGGGTGTTGACGGCGTAGACGCGGCCCACATCCATCCCCACCGATCCCGCGCCCCGGGCCAGGAGGCGCACGGCGCAGGGGAAGGTCGCCCCCATGAGCAGCGTGGGGAGGAGCATGGCGAGCCCGCTCACCAGAAATTGCGCCAGGATGATCACCCGGGAATCCCGGGTGATGCGAAACGTCATCAGGAAGAGATCCGGCAACCGGTCGAAATAGGGCAGAACCACCGCCGCAGTCGCCCCGATCCCGAGCTGGAGCAAGGCGAAGCTCCAGGCGGGGAGCGCGCGGTCGCCCCACCAGCGGGCAAACAGGGCGCTGCCGGTTGCCAACCCCACCAGGAACGCCACCAGCATGGTCGTGAAGGCATAGGTCGAGCTGCCCACGACCAGGCCCAGCGCCCGCGTCCACCCTACCTCGTAAATCATGGAGGCCGCGCCGGAGATCCCGAAGACGGTGAGGACCAGGAGCGCCACGGGCGGCGGGAGCCGGGAGCCCGGCGGGGAAGGCGCGGGTGCTTCGGTTCGCTCCGGCGCCCAGGCCGCCTCGCTGCTGCGCAGACGACCCAGGTGCCCATCGAACAGGACTGCCAGGA
>JACPAT010000017.1 GCA_016180655.1 Candidatus Methylomirabilota bacterium
CATCTCCCGCTCGAACCGCGCCAGGGCCTCTGCGGGCCGATTCTGGATGAGCAACATCCGGCCCATGTCGTAGTTGAGATTCGGATGCCCGGGCAGGCCGCGCACCGCAACATCGAGTTCTTGCAGGCCGGCCGCCAGGTCCCCCCGGTTGGCCAGGATGTATCCGTAGTTCGCATGATCCACAGGATAGATCAGCGGGAAGTCCCAGGGCCGGGTGAGCAGCATCAGCGTGAGGGCACCCATGACCCCGGGCGCCACCCGCACCCACTGGCGGTCCCGCGCCAGCCTCCAGGCGAGCGTCAGGGCGTAGGCCGCGAAGGGAAGCAGCAGCGGAACCAGCGGCAGCCGGAAGCGTCCGACGATGTGGAAGGCCACGACGGAGAGGTAGTAGCCCAGGCCGAAGAGCAGGACGGGGAGCATCTCGCGCCAGCGGCGGCGCGCCGCCGCGAGTCCCACCGCCGCCAGGGGGACCGTGCGCGAGTCCCACCGCCGCCAGGGGGACCGTGACCCAGTAGGCGATGAGCGGCCACTCCAGGACCCGCGACATGGTCCGGAACAGGTAGTAGTTCACGTTCTGCGGCACCTCGAACCCCCACCAGAACAGGATCCCCTTCACGAGCTGATGCCGCCAGAAGGCCCACGAGGTGAGGGGCATCTGTGGTAGTGCCGGGTACCGGAAGTTCAGCGGCGGGGAGTCGTAGCTGTTGGCGATGCGGAATGTCTCGGGTCCGCTCGCGCTCACGATCACGAAGGCCTTCCCGATGGCGAGGTTCCGGATCGTCACGGGGGCGATGACCAGGACGAACCCCGTGAGGAACAGGCCCGCGGCCTTGACCAGGGATCGCGCCGGCTGTCCTCGTCCCCGGATGAAGATGGCGGTGATGACGAAGGGCGGGACGACCAGGAAGTTCGGCCGGACCAGCGCGGCCAGGGCCGCCATGCCCCCGGCCCAGAACCACCATCCGCCCCCGCGCCGGGACGCCTGCACCAGGGTGAGGAGCGCCAGGCAGGTGAGGAACACCTCCAGCGTGGTGCTGTGCAGGATGACGCCGAAGAAGACCAAGAGGCTGTAGGCCCCGGCCATCAGCCCCGCCAGGAGGCCGACCCCGGGGGTGAAGAGCCCGCGCCCGATCCAGTAGACCAGGACGGCCGACAGGCTCCCCAGCACGGCCTGGGCCACCATGGCGGGCAGGAGCGCGGGGCCAAAGACGGAGAACATCAGGCCCAGGAAGTAGGGGAAGCCCGGCGCCTGGTAGAAGGCCCCCTCACCACGCCCCAGCCAGTTGCCCTCGGCGATCCGCCGGCCCCACTGGATGAAGTGCTCCATGTCCGTGCCGCGGACCAGGTTGATGTCGAGCAGCGGATGGGGAGCCATCTCGGAAAGGAACAGGAGTCGAATCAGGAAGGCGACGGCGAAGACGAGGGCAGAGTGCAGCGCCGGGCTGGCCCAGGGCACCCGGAGAACCGGGGGTGCGTCCTCGGCAGAAGTGAAATGGGGGGAACGCTCCGTTCCCCCCACAGGCGATTCCGACGGCGACGATGCAGGTGCGGTGAGGCCCTGGAGCACCTGTCTCCCCCGCTCAGAAAAGCGCAACCGCGGGAAATTCAGCGCCCGCCCCTGGCGATCCGCCCGTCACTGGCCACAGCACTTCTTGTACTTCTTGCCGCTGCCGCAGGGGCAGGGCTCGTTCCGGCCGACCTTGGCCCGGGGCGCCGCGACGGCAGGCGCGCCGGCCGGCCGCAGGCTCCGGCTGGAGGTGGCCTCGCGCTCGCGACGCCGGTGGCCGTCGCCCGGCGGCGTCAGGGGCAGCTCCGTGAGGTCGCCGGCCTGGGCGATCCGCTCTGTCTCCACGGTCACCTGCACCTTCATCAGGCGCTCGACGGCCTCCGTGGCGATCCGCGCCTCCATGGCCTCGAACATCGCGAAGCCCTCGCGCTTGTACTCGATGAGGGGATCCTTCTGGCCGTACCCCCGCAGGCCGATCCCCTCCTTCAGGTGATCCATGGCCAGCAGGTGGTCCTTCCATTGTGAATCCACCACCTGGAGCAGGAACATCCGCTCCAGGTAGCGCATGAAGTCGGTGCCGACCTGCGCCTCCTTGGCCCGGTAGGCGCCCTGGACCTTCTGCAGCAGGTCCTCCTTGAGGAGGACGCGCGTGAGGCCCTCGATCTCTTCCTTGGTCCAGGCGACCTGGAGGTCGAACTGGCGCTTGACCGCCTCGGCCAGGCCGACCATGTCCCATTCCTCCGGATAGGTCTCTTCGTTGGCGTACAGGTCCAGGCTGCCGTCCAGGACCTCCTCCAGCATCCCCTCGACGACCTCCCGGATGTCTTCTCCTTCCAGGAGCTTCCGGCGCTCGCCGTAGATGATCTTGCGCTGGGTGTTCATCACGTCGTCGTACTCGAGGAGGTGCTTGCGGATCTCGAAGTTGTGGGCCTCCACCCGCTTCTGGGCCGTCTCGATGGCGCGGGTCACCCAGGGGTGCTCGATGGGCTCCCCCTCCTCCATGCCCAGCTTGTCCATGATCTTGGCGATGCGCTCCTGGGCGAAGAGGCGCAGGAGGTCGTCCTCCAGCGACAGGTAGAACCGGGACGACCCCGGATCGCCCTGCCGGCCGGCGCGTCCGCGGAGCTGGTTATCAATGCGCCGCGCCTCGTGCCGCTCGGTCGCCAGGATGTGGAGCCCCCCCAGCTCGACCACGTTCTGGTGCTCGGCCTCGATCTGCTTGCGCACGCGCAGGAGCGCCGCGGCATAGTTCTCCGGGTCGTCAGTCTCCAGCAGGCCGTAGCGCTGCATGTCCCGCACCTCGGCCAGGACCCTCTCGGACTCCGCCGGGTCCAGGCCGTCCCGGCTCACCTCGCTCCGGCGCACCAGGTCGGTCGCCAGGAACTTCGGATTACCTCCCAGCAGGATGTCCGTCCCGCGCCCGGCCATGTTGGTCGAGATGGTCATCGCCTTGAGGCGCCCGGCCTGGGCCACCACCTCCGCCTCGCGCTCGGCGTACATGGGCTTGGCGTTCAGGACCTGGTGGGGGATCCCCCGTCGCTTGAGCAGCGCGGAGACCGCCTCGGACTTCTCGATGGAGGTGGTGCCCACCAGGACCGGCCGGCCGATCTTGTACAGCTCGGCGATCTCGTCGGCAACGGCGTTCAGCTTCTCCCGCTGGGTCTTGTAGACCACGTCGTTGTGGTTCTGGCGGATCAGCGGCTGGTTGGTCGGAATGACCATCACGTCCAGGTTGTAGATCTGGGCGAACTCCGCCGCCTCGGTGTCGGCCGTGCCGGTCATGCCCGCCAGCTTGCCGTACATGCGGAAGTAGTTCTGGATCGTGATGGAGGCCAGCGTCTGGTTCTCCCGCTCGATCTTGACCTTCTCCTTGGCTTCCACCGCCTGGTGCAGCCCGTCGCTCCACCGGCGCCCGGGCATCAGGCGGCCGGTGAACTCGTCCACGATGATGACCTCGCCGTCCTTCACCACGTAGTCCACGTCCCGCTTGTAGAGGGTGTGGGCCCGCAGGCCCTGCTGGACGTGGTGGACGATGTCGATGTTGGCCGGCTCGTACAGGTTCTTCACCCCCAAAAGCTTCTCCACCGTGAGGACGCCGGTCTCCGTCAGCGCCACGGTCCGCGCCTTCTCGTCCACGATGTAGTCGCCGGTGGCGGTGGCCTCGATCTCGTGCAGCTTGCCGCTGGTGATGGTGGCCGCCCGCTTCAGGCGGGGGATGATCCGGTCAATGGAGTAGTACTTGTCGGTGGATTCCTCCGAGGGCCCGGAGATGATGAGCGGGGTCCGGGCCTCGTCAATGAGGATGTTGTCCACCTCGTCCACGATGGCGTAGTGCAGCTCGCGCTGGACGAACTCCGCGGCCGAGAATTTCATGTTGTCGCGAAGGTAGTCGAACCCGAACTCGCTGTTGGTCCCGTAGGTGACGTCGGTCCGGTAGGCCTCCTGGCGCGAGCAGGGACGCAGGTTCGCCATCCGCATGTCGGACGCGCGCACCGTCGGATCGAACAGGTAGGAGGCCTCGTGCTGGAGGACTCCCACGGAGAGCCCCAGGGCGTGATAGATGGGGCCCATCCACTGGGTGTCCCGTTTGGCCAGGTAGTCGTTGACCGTGATGAGGTGGACGCCCTTGCCCGTCAGGGCGTTCAGGTACACCGGCAGGGTGGCCACCAGGGTCTTGCCCTCGCCCGTGGCCATCTCGGCGATCTTCCCCTCGTGCAGCACCATGCCGCCGATGAGCTGGACGTCGAAGTGGCGCATGTTCAGGACGCGCCGGGCGGCCTCACGGCAGACGGCGAACGCCTCGGGGAGGATTTCCTCCAGGAGGGCCTGGCTGTCCCCATCGCCGTTGGCAGCAACCTTGGCCGCTCGCTCCCGGAAGGCAGCCGTTTTGGCCCGGAAGTCCGCGTCGCTCAGGCGCTGCATCTCGGGCTCGAGGGCATTGATGGCCAGGACCCTCGGGCGGAGGCGTGCCAGCTCCCGCTCGTTCTTGGTGCCCACGATCTTCTGGATCAGGCGTTTGAACATCGGCGACGATCCATCCTTCCGACCCGGCCCCATGCAGCCGGCGTATGGTACCAGACAAACCGGGAGGCAGCAATCCAATTCCCGGAGCCGAAGCCCAGCCCGCGGGCCTGAATCCCCGACTCCCGGGGTCACGCCCGAGGGAGCTGCGGCCCCTCCCCGGACCGCATGGGGAGAGGCGGCCAGGGATGGGGAAAAACCGGGGAGGTCGAAAAAAGAAGCCCCGGGGGAAGATCCCGGGGCTCTTGCAGGGATCCGATGGGGGAATGCCTACGACTGGCCGCCGGATTCCCCCTCGTTGGCGAACTTCGCTCCCGACGGATCCACGATGTACTTCAGCGGATTCACCGTGGTCCCGTTCACCTGGACCTCGTAATGGACGTGCGGCCCCGTGGTCCGGCCCGAGGTCCCCACGTAGGCGACGACCTCGCCGCGCCGGACCTGCTGCCCTTCCTTCACCCGGTTGCTGCTGTTGTGCGCGTAGAAGGTCGTGAAGCCGTGCCCGTGGTTGATGAAGACTACATTCCCGAAAGCCGACAGCGGACCCGAGAAGGAGACGACCCCATCGGCCGTGGCCAGGATGGGACTCCCATGGGGGGCGGCGACATCCAGCCCCTCGTGCATTTCCCGCCGTCCCGTGAAAGGTGACTGCCGGTAGCCGTACCCGGCCGTCACCAAACCCTTGACCGGCCAGATCGTCGGAGTCGAGACCAGGATCGACCGCTTCTCTTCCAGCAGGGTCTTCAGCTCGCGAAAGCTCCGCTCCCGGGAGGTGATCTCCTGCCCCAATGCCTCGAGGTCGCGGTTGACCCACTCCGCCAGGCGACCGGTCCCCTTCCGCACCGCATCCAGGAGCGCGGAGCGGCTCAGCACTTCGGCCCCACCCTGCGCCAGCCTCCCCCGGTCGTCCTCCGGGTCGAGTCCGGCGACCACGCGCAGCTTGCGGTCCAGATCGCGCAGTCGCGACAGCTCTCCCTCGAGCTGGCCGACCTTGGACGCCAGCAAGTCACGGTCTCCCACCTCCTGGCGGAGTTGTTTCAGCTCCAGCATGCGGACGTTCAGATTCACGTACTGATACAGGAAGAACGCGAAGGCGAGGACGGAGACCGCCACGACCGAAGAAACCGCGGTGACGATGGGCTTGGTGATGTGGAACTTCCGCGCCGGTGAGGTCGCATCCGGCAGGATGAGGACCGTATAGAATCGCTTGGCCATCGCTGCCTCCTTGCGCGCCGGTACAGGTCGCCGAAAGAGTCCGCCCACCCCCTTGCCACGCGGATAACAGGGCTCCCCACAGGAGAACGACGGGAGATCAACGTGAAATCGGTAGGGGAACCAGGGGGCTTTTTGGTCGCAAGCCCGGGCAAACTATCACTGACCTTGCGAAGGTGTCAAGCGGAAACTCCCACATCCTCTCATGCGTCAGACAAATTGTGGGTGGGACGGCTAGCGGTCGCGTTCCATGATCACCACGCTGAGTCCCCGGGCCGCCAGGCGCTCCGCCAGGGTCAGGGCCTCCGGCCGGCGGGCGAAGTTGCCCACCCGCACCCGGAAGTAGGCGTCACCGCCGACCACGCGACGCACCACCTCCACGTCCGGGAAGCTGCCGCGGAGACTCTGCTCCAGGCTTCGCGCATTCGGCTCGGAGGCGAAGGAGCCCACCTGGACCGTGTACCGGACCGACAGGCCTGCTGGCTCGGGGCCATCGCCAG
This sequence comes from Candidatus Methylomirabilota bacterium, assembly GCA_016180655.1. GTDB lineage: Bacteria > Methylomirabilota > Methylomirabilia > Methylomirabilales > 2-02-FULL-66-22 > 2-02-FULL-66-22. The sequence continues at coordinate 6,241 of JACPAT010000017.1, forward strand.
GCGCCAGGCGCGTCACGACCACCCGGACGGGGATCACGCCGGGAGCGATCATCCCCAGCAGCCGCCCCGCCGCGTACGAGACATCCAGGATGCGATCCAGCACGAACGGGCCGCGATCGTTCACCCGGAGTTCCACCGACCGCCCGGTGGTCAGGTTCGTGACCATGATCCAGGTCCCCAGCGGCAGCTCGCGATGGGCCGCCGTGAGCTGGTACATGTCGTAGATCTCCCCGCTGGAGGTCCGGCGTCCGTGAAAGTCCGGCCCGTACCAGGAGGCCAGCCCCGTCTCGCCCGTCCCGAGACTCACCGGGCGCACCGGGGGACGGGCGCAGGCAGCGAGAACCACGCACACAACGCTGAATCTCAGAACCTCTCTGCAAATTCGAAATCCGAAATTCGACATTCGAAATGTTGTCAGTAGCTCGGTCGGATTCCCCGGGCCAGCCACATGTAGAGGTACCAGAACACGGTCGTGCCGGTCGCCCCCATGGCCGAGACGAAGAGCGTGATCCCCACCGCCGTGACGAATCGCATGGCCCGGGGGAAGGCCTGCACCATGAAGAGTTTCCCCACGACCAGAATGACCGCGATGGAGGCGAAGGTGGCATGGGCCACGGGCCGCCAGTCATCCCAGTCCACCGATGCCTTGGTCACGCACTGGTACGCCACGAACAGGAACAGGACCAGGATCACATCGCCTTGCCGGCGGTGCCAGACGGCGAGGGTGTCCGGGGAGAGGGGGAAGATCCTGGCCTTGCCGTAGAGCTGGGCCATGACCAGGGCTTGCAGGACGGCCAGGACCATGGCGACGGATGCGGCCGTCACCTTGATCGCGATCAAGTCCATGTCATCCCTCCACAAGAGGAAACTGGAAAATGGAAATCGGAAACTGGCCGCTCTCGAACCAACCAGCTTCCAGTTTCCAATTTCCGGTTTCCAGTTTCCATGAAATCGGGTCAGCCACCGGGTGCACCGGCGCCGCCGCCGCGAAGCGTCGCCGCCAGCGCCCAGGCCGCCTGCAGCCGCACCGGCCGGGCCTCATCCGTCAGCGCCCGCCGGAGCGAGCCGACCCCCACGCCGTCCCCCATCTGGCCCAGTGTCCAGGTGGCCTGCATGCGAACCTGCATCTCCTCGTGCTGAAGCAGCTCGTCCAGGATCGGCTTCCCGCGATGATCGCCCAATCGCGCCAGCGTCCAGGCGGCGTACAGGCGTGTCGAAAGGTCCTCTCCGGGCACCAGGGCCTCGACCAGGCGCGCAGCCCCGGAGGCATCGCCGAGGTTGGAAAGGGCCTCGGCCGTGTACATGGCCACCGAACGGTTGGGATGCCGGAGCGCCTGGCGCAGCACCTCGCGCCCCAGCGGCTCGCCCAATCGGGCCAGGGCCTCGGCCGCATAGATCCGGACGTACGGGTTCGAATCCTGAAGCACTGGACGCAGGGCAGGCGCGACATCCCGATTCCCCAGGTGACCCAGGGCCTCCAGCGCCTGCATCCGGAGGGAGTCGTCGGCCTCCCGCACGAATCTCGTCAGGAGCGTGATGGCCTCCGGCCACCCCTGCCGGGCCAATGCGGTGGCCGCCCGCAGCCGAACCACCGGGGCGGGGTCCTGAAGCGCCTGGGCCAGCGCTGCTCGTGTCTCCGCATCGTTCCGTCCCGTGAGGGCTGCGGCGGCGGCGGCGCGCACCTCCGCCTGGGGATCCGCCAGGGCCTCGCGCATGAGCCGCCCCGCCTCCTCGCCGGACACGCCGGAGAGCGCGCCCACCGCCAGCGCCCGCACCGACGCGTCCGGATGCACCAGCGCGCGCCGGTGGACGGGCAGGAGGTCGGGCGAGGCCAGGGCGGCCAGCGCTGCGGCCGCGCGGGCCCGCAAGAGGCCGTCGCCGCTCGCCAGCCCCTCTTGCACCAGGGCCATGGCGATCTGCCGGAACAGGTCGGGAGCATCGGGGCCACCCTGGCGGTAGCGCTCGGCATAGGCCCGCAGGGCCTCGTCCGCCTGCCCCGCCGCCAGGAGGACCCGGACACGGAGATCGTGGACCGGCCAGGCCTCTGGCCGCTTCCGGAGTTCCCCGGCGACGAGGTCGAGGGCCTGGCCATAGTCCTGCTTCGCGAGCAGCCGCTCCACCCGGTCCTCCAGGGGGACCTCGCGGCCACAGGCCACCGCCAGGACGATCCCGAAGCCGATCGCCCGGCGCCAGGCACGACTATTCCAGAAGGAACGCATCATACTTCTTCGCGTTTCCCTTCGCGCGCTCCACCGGATACTTCCGCGCGTTCTCCCGCAACTTCGCCCGGGCGGCATCCAGGAGATCCAGGCCCACCGCATCGGCCAGGGACACCAGGTGGAACTGCTCCCAGTCCCGCTCATCCCGGAACGCCAGCACCGCCTTCACCAGTTCGTCCATGCCCCCTCCACCTCGCTTCCATCCATCCGCCCAGAGCCCTCCGGGCCTTTTCCTGGGGTAGTCCATCTGCGTTCATCTGCGTTCATCTGTGGTTGCACTTCCGAGGCCCTTCCAGATCACCCACGACCCCGGCAGTCCCTTGACGCGCTGGTCCCGGCGAATCTGTCCCTTCGCCTCCAGCCATCGGAGCGCCGCCTCCACTCCCCCGACCTCCAGGCCGAACAGGCCCGCCAGGAAGCGGGGCTGGGACGCGGCCGCGCTCCGGAGGTAGGCCGCCACGAGCCGCCGCACCGCCTCGTCCCGGGGAAGATCCAGGGACGCCTCCACCGGCCCCGGCAGCCAGTTATCCAAGAGGTCCCAGCGGTAGTAGAAATCCGGGTCGTAGACTTCTTCCACCTTGACGATCCAGAGGCCGCGCTGCAGCTCGGCCATGGCCCGGTCGAACTCGGCCCCCCGGTCCGGGTCGCGCATCATCACGGCCTTGCGCAGGTCCGGGGTGGCCAGAGGGCTCGCGTCGTGCAATGCCTCCAGGATGGCGACGGCCGCGCGGCTCATCCGGCCCTGGCGATAGTCCACGATGTAATCCCCGCTCCCCTTCCCGTCCCGGATGAGCGCGCAGAAGGCCGGCAACAGGCCAAGGGACACCAGCGTCGGCTTCCCCTTCAGCAGCTTGCCGTAATACGTGAGGCGCTTGGCCGGCAGGCGATCCTTGAGGTCCCAGGTCAGGCCGATCTCGGGATCGTGGTGGGTGTGCTTCGGCCAGCGGGGATGGCGGCGCCCGCAGACGGCCACGTAGAGGCTGGCCACGGGCAGCCCGAAGTCGCTCAGGGTGAAGCAGAAGCCGACGTCGTTGACGAACCGGAGGGCGCTCCGCTCCCCGCGGACCTTCAGACGGGGCAGGCGGCGGAACGCCCGGTCGCGCCAGGCCTCGACTGCCTGGCGAGTCACGACGGGACGTGGCACCGGCATGGCGGAATCCTCCCCTCGAAGCGACCGGACGGCCCCGGAGGCGCCCGGGGCGGTCACGCTATGCTATCCGGAGATTCGTGGAAAGGGCAAGCAGGGAAACGCGGGGGAACAGCCAGGTGGCACGCACTGCAGCCGACGCTGCCTCGCCGGTGGGAGCGGAAGCCGCCGGGTGGCAGTCAGGGGGGCCGTGCCCTAGCGCCAGGTGATCAGACTGAT
>JACPAT010000343.1 GCA_016180655.1 Candidatus Methylomirabilota bacterium
CGCCAAGGAGATGGAGGCGGCGGTGCAATTCGCCCGCGAGAGCCCGGAGCCGGAAGAAGAAGCGGCGCTCCAGGATATCTTCACGGAATGACCAATGACAGCGAATGACAAATGACAAAATCCCAATGACAAATGGGGGAACGACCGAGTGAAGCTCCTTTGGTCAATTGGACTTGGAAACCGGTCTCTTTCCCAGGCTTGCCGTGTTGGCGATCTTGCTGAGGATCCGGGCAAGTTCATCGGCTTCTCGTATGAGAGCCGAAACTTCGGGATCCCGCAGGAGATCGGCGGCGTCGATCAGAGTCAGCCAGAATCGACTCTCGCGGGCTTCCTTGCGGGCGATCCGCGTGTGGTTTACGAAATCCTTTCGGGAAACGGCGCCATCGGCTTCCTCGACGTTCGAGCCGACGGATGTGCCTGCACGGATTAACTGGCGCCCGATCTCGATGCCCGCAACAGTCCGCGGAAGTCTTCCGACGAGTTGAACGACGAGGCCATGGTACTCCTCCTTGGTGTGAAGGTGGACTCGCACGGGAGCTTACCATCCCGAGGTCAGTGCATTCCATTGGGATTTTGGATTTTGTCATTTGTCATTGCCTGGAGGCTTTGATGCGCAAGATCACGTACCGCGAGGGTGTCTTGGAAGCGTTGCGGGAGGAGATGCGGCGGGACGAACGGGTGTTTCTCCTGGGCGAGGACATCGCGGAGTTCGGCGGGAGCTACAAGACCACCCAGGGCCTGCTGCAGGAATTCGGCAAGGAGCGGGTGCGCAATACCCCCATCTCCGAGGCCGCCATTGTCGGCGCGACCCTGGGGGCCGCCCTGATGGGGATGCGCCCGGTCGCCGAGATCATGTACATCGACTTCGCCGGCATCGCCATGGATCAGATCGTGAACCAGGTGGCCAAGGTGAAGTACATGTTCGGCGGCAAGGCCAAGGTCCCGCTGGTCATCCGGACGCAGGGCGGGACGGGCCGCTCCTCGGCGGCCCAGCACGCTCAGAGCCTGGAGGCGTGGTGGGTCCACGTCCCCGGCCTGAAGGTGGTCCAGCCCTCCACGGCCTACGACGTGAAGGGACTGCTGAAGGCGGCCATCCGGGACGACAACCCCGTCTTCTTCATCGAGCACAAGCTGCTGTACACGACCACCAGCGAGATTCCGGAGGAAGATTACACCATCCCCCTGGGCAAGGCGGACGTGAAACGCCAGGGGTCGGATGTCACAATCGTCGCGACCGCCCGCATGGTGCACCTCTCCCTGGCCGCGGCGGATCGCCTGGCCGCCGAGGGGATCGAGTGCGAGGTGGTGGACCCCCGGACGCTCTCCCCGCTGGACGAGGAGACGATCCTCAACTCGGTGGCCAAGACCAACAAGCTGGTCGTCGTGTGCGAGGCGGCCCCCCGCTGCAGCTTCGCCTCGGAGGTGGCGGCGGTGGTGGCCGAGAAGGGCTTCGATCTCCTGGACGCGCCGATCCAGCGGGTGACCTCCCTCCACACCCCCATCCCCTTCGCGCCCAAGCTGGAGAAGTTCGTGACCCCGAGCGAGGACAAGGTCATCGCCGCGGTCAAGAAGGTCGTGGGCTAGCGCCCCAAGGCTCCGCCCGGCCGCATTCTGCCATCCCCCGAGGGTCGGCACCCTGACGTGCCGGCCCTCGGGGTTTTCCTCATCGGATTCCCCGTCCTTCCGCCTGCCTTCCGGTGTCCCGGCGATTGGACCGCCCCCTCCCCATTTTGGAGTTGACAAGGGCTGCCCGGGTTCGGGAGAATATGTGTACTATATGTACATATGTACATCCGGCGGGGTGGAGCGGTTCGACCATGGAAACACTGCGGCGACGACTGGAGGAGCGGGAGCGGCGGGGGGAGCCGGTCCGCGTCGGGCTGGTCGGGGCGGGGCAGATGGGCCTCGGTCTGGCCGCCGTCCTGGGACGCATGCCCGGGATGCGCCTGGTGGCCGTGGCCGACCTGCTACTGGACCGGGCCCTGGACGCGTTCCGGCACGGCGGCGTCGGCCAGGACGAGATCGCGGAGGCTACGACGGCCGCGGGAGCGCACGGTGCGCTGGCACGGCGGCGGCGGGTCGCGACGACCGTAGGAGAACTCGTCCCGCAACTCCCCGTGGACGTCGTGGTGGATGCGACGGGCATCCCGCTGCCGGCGGCGCTCACGGCCGCCCGGGCCATCGAGGCCAGAAAGCACGTGGTCCTCCTGACCGTGGAGGCGGACGTGACGGTGGGCCACCTGCTTCACCGACGAGCGGCCGAGGCCGGCGTGGTGTACACCGGTGCCGCCGGGGACGAGCCGGCGGCCACCAAGGAACTGGTGGACTTCGCCAGGTTCCTGGGGTTCGAGAATCAATCCGCGCATGCTGGCCGAATTCGTGGACGGGACGAAGAGCATGGTGGAGATGGCCTGCCTGGCCAACGCCACGGGGCTGGTGCCGGACGTGCGGGGGATGCACGCGGCCCGGGCCACCCCCGCGGAGCTGGCCAGGGTCCTCATTCCCATCGAGGACGGCGGGATCCTCAAGCGACGAGGCGTGGTGGATTTCGCCATCGGCGTGGCGCCGGGCGTCTTCGTGGTGATCCATACCGACCATCCGGTGATCCAGGAGGAGCTCCGGTACCTCAAGATCGGCGAGGGGCCCTATTTCGCCCTGTACCGGCCGTATCATCTGACCAGCGTCGAGACCCCGATCTCCATCGCCAAGGCGGCTCTGGACCACGAGGCGACGATCGCCCCCCTGCCGGAACCCATGGCGGAGGTGATCGCCGTCGCCAAGCGGGCCCTCCGTCCGGGAGAACGGCTGGGACTGCCGGGGGAAGACACGGTCTACGGCCTGATCGAGGAGGCGGGGGTCGCTCGTTACGAGAACCTGCTCCCCATGGGCCTGACCCGCAACGCCGAGGTCCTGGTGGAACTCGCGCCGGACCAGCCGATCCGGTGGGACGATGTGGCGGTCGAGGAGACGCCCCTCCTGGCGATGCGGAGAGAACAGGACCGGATGTGGGGCAAAATGACCAATGACCAATGACCAATGGGTTCTGAGAACGCATTGGAAATTGGTCATTGGGATTTGGTCATTTTAGGAGTGACGGATTATGGATGGGCCGACGACCGCAGGGAGTAGGATGGTGGAGATAAACGGGCCGCAGTGGCTCCAGATGTACCGGACGATGCTCAGGATCCGCCTCTTCGAGGAGCGCGTGGACGAGCTGGTCCTCAAGGGGCAGATCCACGGGACCACGCATCTGTACATCGGGATGGAGGCGGTGGCGGTGGGGGTCTGCTCCGCGCTTGAGCCGCAGGACTACATCACCAGCACACACCGGGGGCACGGCCACTGCATCGCCAAGGGAGCCGACCTGAGCCGGATGATGGCCGAGCTGCTCGGTCGGGAGACCGGCTACTGCAAGGGCAAGGGGGGCTCCATGCACATCGCCGACCTGGAGCAGGGGAACCTGGGGGCCACGGGGATCGTGGGCTCGGGGATCCCCGTGGCCACCGGGGCGGCCCTGGCGGTCCAGATGCGGAAGGAGTCCCGGGTCGTCGCGTGCTTCTTCGGTGACGGGGCCGCCAATCAGGGGGCCTTCCACGAGAGCCTGAACCTGGCCGCCATCTGGAAGCTGCCCGTCGCGTACGTCTGCGAGAACAATCAGTACGCCATGTCCGGCTCGGCCAGGGAGATGTTCCCGATCCCGAAGATCGCCGAGCGGGCCGCCGCTTACGGCATCCCGGGGGTCACGGTGGACGGCAACGACGTCCTGGCCGTGTATGCTGCCTCGTTGGACGCGGCGGCGCGTGCCCGACGGGGGGACGGACCCACCTTCCTTATCTGCGAGACCTACCGCTGGAAGGGACACTCGCGCAGCGATGCCAACCGCTATCGCACGAAGGAGGAAATCACGGCGTGGCAAGCGCGCTGTCCGATCGTCCGCTTGCGAGCGCACCTGGAGCCGCAGGGAGTCCTGGACGCTCAGACGGCCGCCGTCATCGAGCGCGATGTGCAGGAGGAACTGGCCAAGGCGATCCAGTTTGCGCAGGAGAGCCCGATTCCGACACTGGCAGGAGTTGAA
>JACPAT010000018.1 GCA_016180655.1 Candidatus Methylomirabilota bacterium
GCCCGGTGAGGCCCGATCTAAGTTCGCTCGACGAGGAAGATGGCACGCCAGATACAGGGGGATTCATGACAGCATCCAAACTGCATAGCGTCGTCATCACCGACTGCAACCACGGCACCATCGCCCCGGAAGAGGACGTCCTGCGGGACGTCGCCAAGATCGAACTCTACCAGCGGAACGACGAGGAGGGGTTGCTGGGCTTCTGTCTCGACGCCGATGGGATCATCACCCAGTACGGGGCATTCACCCGGCGCGTCCTCAAGGCGCTCCGCCGGTGCAAGGTCATCTGTCGCTACGGCGTCGGCGTGGACACCGTGGACCTGGCGGCGGCCACGGAGTGCGGGATCATCGTGGCCTTCGTGCCGGACTACTGCACCGACGAGGTGAGCAATCACGCGGCCGCCCTGATCCTGGCACTCCACCGGGGCGTCCGCCTCCTGGACCGCGAGGTGCGGGCCGGGACCTGGCAGTTCCGCGCCGCCGCGCCGATCACGCGGCTGGCCGGGCAGACCCTGGGGATCGTCGGCCTGGGGCGGATCGGCTTCATGCTGGCCGAGAAGCTCCGCCCCTTCGGCCTCACGATCCTGGCCACGGACCCCTACCGGAAGGACTGGCCGGACTGGATCCGGCGGGTCTCCCTGGATGAGCTGCTGGAGGCGTCCGACATCGTCTCCGTCCACTGCCCGCTGACGGCCGAGACCCGCCACCTGATCGGCGCGGCCGCCCTCCGGAAGATGAAGCGCTCGGCGTTCCTCGTGAACACCGCCCGCGGCGGCGTCGTGGACGCCGGGGCCCTGGTCCAGGTTCTCTACGAACGTCGGATCGCCGGGGCCGCGCTGGATGTCCAGGAGGTCGAGCCGATGCCGGCCGACCATCCCCTGGCCACGCTGGACAACCTCATCCTCACCCCCCACGCCGCCTGGTACTCCGAGGGCTCCATCGTGGAGCTGAAGCGCAAAGTCGCCACGGCTGTCCGCCTGGGGCTGGAGGGGAAGATCCCGTCGGCCGTGGCCAACCCCGACGTGCTGAAACGCCCGCCATGGGCGACGGCCCAGTGACCGAGGACTTCCCCGAGACTGTCCAATGCAAGACGACCAGAGGAGGTGATGCGGGGAACGAATTCGGTGGCGGTAATACTGTCGGTGAACCCGAGACAGCGCGGGAGAACGGGAGGTGCGTCATGAGGCGACACGCGAACCTGTGGCGGAACCTGGCGATGGTGGGCTTCGCCGTCGGCCTCCTGGGGCTTGCGGCGGGCCCGGCCGCAGCTCAGGTTAAGATCCGGTTCCAGACCTGGCACTGGAACGAGAAGCCGTGGGTCAACGCCCTGGAGGAGTTCCAGCGCGAGTTCAACAAGGCCAACCCCGGGATCGAGGTGGTCCGGGACGACAGCCGGTACGGGGACAAGGAGGCGGTCTTCACGACCCAGTCCCAGGCCAAGGTGGCCGCGGACATCCCGCACTTCAGCTACCGCCCCATCCGGCACTTCGCCGACCGCGGCTACCTGTTGGACCTGACCCCCTTCATCCAGAAGGAGGGCGGCGACAAGTACCTCGCCCAGTGGGACCCGCAGGCCCTGGAGATTTGCAAGTACAAGGGGAAGATCTACTGCCTGCCCGACGACCTGAACCCGCTCGTCCTGATGTACAACACGCAGCACTTCAAGGAGGCGGGCCTCGACCCGGCGAAGCCGCCGACGACCTGGGAGCAGTTCCTGGACTACGCCAAGAAGCTCACCCGGGCGGGACGCTACGGGGTGGGGATCCTGGGCGCCCGCCAGGAAGGCGTGTTCATGCGCTTCAACCCCTGGCTCTGGGGCGTCGGGGGCGACTACCTGACTCCGGACGAGAAGCGCTCCCTGCTGGATAGACCCGAGGCCTTGGAGGGCTTCAAGTACTACGTCGAGCTGTTCACCAAGCATAAGGTGGTGCCGCCCGGGGTGATCGAGCAGGGGGCGCAAGAGGTCCGGACCCAGCTCGCCCACGAGAAGGTCTCCATGATCATCACCCTGCCCGCGGCCCCTGGGATCGTGCAGGCGATCAACCCCAACATGAAGGTGCGCGAGGTGATGGCGCTGGCGCCGGTGCCGGTGGGCAAGAAGAAGGTCACCTCGACCTGGTTCAGCCTGCGGGTGATCAGCGCCTTCACCAAGAACCCCGAGGCAGCGTGGAAGGTCTATAAGGCGTGGTATGACAAGGACAGCCAGATGCGGAACTTCAGGATCGCGGGCGTCCTCTCCTCTCGCTTGGATGTCAGGAACGCACCCGAGGTGAAGGCGGACAAGTACGCCCAAGTGTTCTCCGCCCAGACCCCCTACGTGAAGCTGGAGCCCCTGGTGCCCGAGTGGCCCAAGATCGGCGACGCCATGCTCACGGCCATCCAGGAGGGTCTGACCGGCGTGAAGACGCCCGAAGCCGCTCTCAGGGGCGCGCACGAGGCGACGAACCGGGCCCTGGGCGTCCAGTAGGCCGGAGCGCCCGAGCGCCTTCCTATCGGCTCCCCGCGAGCCGGGGACGGGAACGGCCCCGGCTCGCGGTCTTTCGCGAGGTCTCTCGCATGCCTGCCGGCCGCACCTGGCACGATCGCCACCTCGGCTTTCTGTTCGCCCTCCCCGCCACGCTGATGCTCGTGGCGGTCCTCGTCTTTCCGGCCTTCATCACCCTGAAGCTCTCGGTCACGCCCGAGGGCGGGAGTGGGTGGCGTTTCACCCTGATCCACTATCAGAAAGCCTTCCGGGATCCCGTCCTCATCCAGACGTTCAAGAACACCTTCGCCTTCGTCGCGCTGAGCCTGGTCGGCCATTTTGTACTCGGGCTCGGCCTGGCCCTGGCGCTGAACCAGGCCCTGCCGGGCCAGACGCTGTTCCGCCTGATCGCCCTGATCCCCTGGACGATTCCAGACGTCGTGGCCGGGATCATCTTCCGCTGGCTCCTGAACCCCATCCATGGCGCCTTGAACCCGCTCCTTCGCATGGTGTTCCCCGACTTCCCCGCCGAGTTCCAGTGGCTCTCCAGCCCGACGCTCGCCTTCCCCAGCGTGATCTTCGCCAACATCTGGCGGGGCTACCCGTTGGTCATGGTCATGCTCCTGGCCGGCCTCATGGCCATTCCCAGGGAGCTGTACGAGGCGGCCGAGGTGGACGGGGCCGGCCGGGTGAAGCGATTCCTCCACGTGAGCCTCCCGGGCCTCAGCACCATCATCCTGATCGCCATGGCCCTGGACATGGTGTGGGAGTTCCGCCGCTTCGCCCTCGTGCTCACCATGACGGGCGGCGGCCCGGGCACCTTGACCGAGGTCCTCTCCACCCTCGTGTACAAGTCCTATTTCCAGTTCTTCACCTTCGAGTACGCCTCGGCCATGGCCATCCTCATGAGCGTGGTGCTGTTCGTCCTGAGCCTGCCGTACATCTTGCTGGTGGGGAGGGAGCGATGAAGGCCGCGGCCACCTCCGTGCGGCGCGAGCGGACATTGGACGCCGTCGTGTCGTATTCCCTGCTCGCGCTGTCCGCCCTGTTCGCCCTCTTCCCGGTGGCCTGGATGCTCTCCACCTCGCTCAAGAGCGAGGCCGAGGCCTTCGCTCTGCCGGTCCGCTGGATTCCGCAGCGGGCGACCGTGCAGGCCTACGTCGAGATGTGGACCATGAAGCCGTTCGCGACCTACTTCTACAACAGCACCGTGGTCTCCGGCCTCACCGCGCTCCTGTCCACCGCCCTGGGGGCCCTGGCCGGCTACGGTTTCTCGCGCTTCCGCTTCCGGTTCCGGACCGCGCTCCTGGGCGGCTTCCTGGCGACCCAGATGATCTCCGGCGTGCTGGTCATCGGCCCCTACTTCCAGATCCTGGCAGCCGTGGAGCTGTACAACACCCTGACCGGCCTGATCATCGCCTACGTGACGATCTGTCTGCCCTTCGCCGCGTGGATGTCCAAGGGCTACTTCGACTCCATCCCCAAAGAGCTGGACGAGGCTGGCCTGGTGGACGGCGCCTCCCGCCTCCAGATCTTCCTCCGCATCATCATGCCCATTGCCGTGCCGGGCACCGTGGCCACACTCCTCTTCGGCTTCCTCCTGGCTTGGCAGGACCTCCTCTGGGCCCTCTGTCTGATTTCCATCGACGAGAAGCGGACCGTCACCCTCGGTGTGGCCTTCACCGTGGGCGAGTTCATCGTCAAGTGGCCCATGCTCACGGCCGCCTCCCTCATCGGCAGCCTCCCCACCATCATCCTCTACCTGTTCCTGCAGCGGTTCTACGTTGAAGGGCTCGCCCGCGGCGCCGTCAAGGGGTGATTCGACTGGGTCTCGTAATTACCGAGACGAGGGGGAGCATTCAGTGATTGAAGTCATGGGCAGACTTGTGTATATACCGTGTATAAACGAAGGTGAGAAACATGGTTACGGTCGTCAAGAAGTGGGGCAACAGCATTGGCATCCGCCTGCCAAAAACGGTCGCACAGGAAGTAGAAATCAACGAAGGCTCAGCGGTCGCTATTGAGGCGAAGGATGGGAACATCATCATTACGCCCGTTCATAAGCGCAGTTATCAGCTTGCGGATTTGGTGCGCCGCATCACACCGAAAAACCGCCATGAGGCTATCGAAACGGGTGAACCCCGTGGCAAGGAAGCCTGGTAATGGCCAGTACAAGCCCAATGCAGGGGGTCGTGCTGGCCGACCAGATCAAGAGCCTTGACAGGCGCGCTCGCAAAGCCCGGCTCATCAGTGCAGCACCGGATGCGGTGGTCACCGACGTCCTCGCCAAAGCTCAAGCCTTGCTTGCCTGAGCCCGCGCGAAGGTCGCCCCAGCCCCCTGAGATCGACACCGTGCGCACCGATGGGTGCCAGTACCTTCCGAGCACTTGGACATTGAAGAAGGATCCCCCATGCATCCCCTTGCCATGTTTCTTCCCTTCAATCGCGAGAGCCTGAAGGGGAAGTTCGTCCCGGCGAAGAATGGGGATGTGCCCCCGGAGCGGCGGGGCTACTGGCTACTGGTCCAAGAGCAGGGCCTCTTCGTCCTGGACGATGGTGGGTCAGGTGCGTGGCGGCTCCCGGAGGGACCGCTTCCGCCGGGGTTCGAGAGCAGGGTGAGCGAGGTGGTCTGCCTGGGGACGTACCGGGGAGAGCCGTGCTGGGCGGGCTCAGTCGTCCCGGATACCGAAGTGCCCGCCGGCTTTCACCGCGAGACCCTGACGCCGGCCCAGACCCGGCTGACCGACGACGTGCTCTCGCTGGGGGGGCTGGCCCTGCACGCCGTCCACTGGGAGGCGACGAGCCGCCACTGCCCCCGCTGTGGCGAGCCGACCGCCCGCATCGCGGGCGAGTCGGGCAAGCGCTGCCCCCGCTGCGCCTACGAGCACTACCCGCATCTGCACCCGGCCGTGATCGTGCTGGTGAGGGACGGCGATCGCGTCCTGCTCACCCGGAAATCCTTCTGGGCCAAGGGGCGCTACGGCCTGGTCGCCGGCTTCGTGGACGCGGGGGAATCCCTGGAGGCAGCCGCGCAGCGGGAGGTTCTCGAGGAGACTGGAATCGAGATTCGCGACATCACGTATGTCGCCAGCCAGTACTGGCCCTTCCCCAGTCAGCTCATGGTGGGGTTCACCGCCGGGTACGACCGCGGCGATCTCTGCGTCAACACGGCCGAACTCGAAGACGCGCGATGGTTCTCGGTGCACGACCTGCCCGACTTGCCCCCCAAGCTGAGCATCGCCCGCTTCCTGCTGGACCGCTTCGTCCGTCCCTGATCGCCCCCCAGGGTCACGCTCGGGTAAGCGCCCGAATGTCCTCCGCTTTGGAACAAGTCCGCGAATCAGCTTGACGGACCCGGACGCCCGTAGTAGCGGTTCATCCGTGCGGCACTGAACGCCCCTGTCCTCTCGAAGGGTCGCGGGCGGGTGCCGTCCCCTTTGGCGGAACTCGAGGAAATGGCGGAAGCTCTCCCGACCCGCCACCGGTCCCGGGAGGGCCACGCCCAAAGACAGAGGAGGAAGCCGTCATGCGAAACGCGAGCGCACGTATCATCGCTGGGATTGCTGGAGCCGCGATCCTGGCGGCATCGCTGGGGCTCGCCGGGATCGCCCGGGCCGGAGAGGTCAAGCCCTTTCGCTACGGCCACGCCAACGCCGTGACCTACCCGTACCACCTCGCCGGCCTGGCCTTCGCCAAGGACCTGGAACAGCGGACCAAGGGTGCCCTGAAGGCGAACGTGTTCCCGCTGGGGCAGTTGGGCGGCGAGCGGGACATCACCGAGGGCTTGCAGCTCGGCACCGTTGACTTCCAGGCGACCTCGCTGGGGGTGACCGGAACCTTCATCAAACCGGTCAACATCCTGAACCTTCCCTTCATCTTCAAGGGGCCCGACCACTGGACGAAGGTGATGCACGGTCCTCTCGGCGAGTGGATCCTGAAGGAAGCGGTAAGCGCGGGAGAAAAGGTGAACCTGAAAGTCCTGGGCATCGGGGGAGCGATGTTCCGGGTCCCCATGAACAACGTCCGGGCCATCACGAAGATCGAAGACTTCAAGGGCCTCAAGATCCGGACGATGGAGGTCCCCCTCCACAAGGAGACCTACAAGGCCATGGGGGCCAGCCCGGTGCCCCTGCCCTTCGGGGAGCTGTACACCGCGCTCCAGACGGGCGTGGTTGATGGCAACGAGAACGGGCCGGCGACCCTGGAGGCAATGAAGTTTTACGAGGTGCAGAAGTACGTAACCTACCTCCCGGTGGTCAGCAACGGCGGGATCTTCCTGATGAGCCTGAAGACTTGGCAGCGCCTGTCCCCGGAGCACCAGCAGGCGGTGGCGGAGTCCGCCAGGGTCTGGGTCAAGAGCATGGACGACGAGGGGTTGAAGCAGGACAGCGAAGCCCTGAAGAAGATGGAGGCCAAGGGGACGAAGATCAACACCATCAAGGACATGACCCCTTACGTGAATGCCACCAAGCACATCTATGACCAGATGTTGAAGGATTATCCCAAGGAGTACCGGGAGACCGTGGACAGGATCCTGAAGCTGGAATAGGGTACCTCATGGCAACTCTCCTCCGGCTCGCGGCGATCCTCGAGGGCGCGGCCGTCATCCTGGCGGCCGTCGCCCTCGGCGTCTTCACCACCGTGGTCATCGTCGAGGTGATCGCGCGCTACGCTCTCAACGCCCCCATCTTCTGGTCCAACGAGGTCGCCACCTACCTGTTCATCTACGCGGTCTTCTTCGGCGGCAGCGTGGCGCTCAAGCGGAAGGAGCTGATGGACGTCCGGCTCGTCCGGGAGCGGTGCTCCGTTCCGGCGCAGTGGGTCATGGGTCTTCTCAGCCACCTCATCATCCTGGGGTTCAGCCTGGTGGGGATCATTTACGCCGGCCTCCTCATCCTGACGAGCTACCGGACCGGGACCGTCAGCCCCGCCCTGGAGATCCCCATGCTCTACGTCTACCTGCCGATCCCCCTGGGCTTCGCCCTGATGGGCCTCTTCAGCCTGACCAACCTCCTCCGGGAGGCTGCGGCCGGGCCCGGACGGCCGGCCCCGGACTCCGGGGGAGCGGCATCGTGCTGATCGGCGCCCTCTTCCTCGCCCTCCTGGCCATCGGGGTGCCGATCATCTTCGTGCTGGGAATCAGCGGCCTGGTGTACGTGTACCTGGCGGATCTCTCCCTCGTCTTGATCCCCCAGCGGCTCTTCGTCGGGCTCAATTCCTTCCTGGTCCTCTCGGTGCCCCTGTTCATACTGGCCGGAAACATCATGAACGCCAGCGGGATCACCGAGCGGATCGTGCGCTTCTCCAACCTGCTCATCGGCCGCGTGCGGGGGGGCCTGGCCTATGTCACCGTCGTAGCCACGATGTTCTTCGCCGGGATCACGGGTGCGGGGGCCGCCGACACCTCAGCCATCGGCTCCATCATGATCCCCGCCATGCGGGACCAGGGCTACAAGGCAGAGTACGCCGCCGCAATCACGGCCGCTGGGGCCATCGTCGGCCCCATCATCCCGCCCAGCATCGCCTTCGTCATCTACGGGGCCATGGCCGATGTCTCCATTGCCGGGCTGTTCATGGCCGGCTTCCTCCCCGGAATCCTCAGCAGCATCCTGATGGGCGCGGTGGTCTGGCGTCACGCCCGCGTCCACAACTTCCCGGTCCGCGAAGCGACGGTCTCCTTGAGGGAATACCCCCTGGGATTCGTCGAGGCGCTGCCGGGACTCATGATGCCGGCGATCATTCTGGGCGGGATCCTGGGCGGGGTCTTCACTCCGACCGAGGCCGCGGCCGCGGGGGTGCTGTACGCGCTGCTCGTCGGATTCCTGGTCTATCGGGAATTGAAGCCGGCCTCCCTCTGGTTCATCCTGCGCGACACCGCGATCATGTCGGGCGGCGTCATGCTGATCGTAGCCAATGCCTCGCTGTTTTCCTGGATCCTGGCAGCGGAGCAGGTCCCCCAGGAGGTCGCCAACCTCATCACGGGGCTGTCCCGCGAGCCCTGGGTCGTCCTTCTCCTGATCAACCTGCTCCTGCTGTTCGTCGGCTGCATCATGGAGACCCTGGCGGCCATCATCATCCTGACCCCGGTTCTCCTGCCGCTGGTGAAAGGGCTGGGCATCGATCCGCTGCATTTCGGGGTCATCATCGTGGTGAACCTTAGCATCGGCCTTTCCACGCCTCCCGTCGGGGTCAACCTGTTCGTGGCGGGCGGGATCGCCAGGGTGTCACTGGAACAGATCAGTCGGGCCATCTGGCCCTTCGTCATGGCTACCCTCATCGCCCTGGCCATCACCACCTACTGGCCGGGCATGGTCCTCTTGATCCCACGGCTGTTCCTGAAATGATCATTCCGGGAGAGGTCTCATGCGTGAGGCAAGAGTGCCCCTGGCTCTCGGCCTGATCGGCTGCGGCCGGATCGCCCAGGCCCACCTGGCCGCCGCGGCCCATCTGAGCGGCCAGGTTCGCCTGGCGGGGGTGGCGGACCCGGTTCCCGGCCGGGCCGATGACGCGGCGCGCCGCTACAGCATTCCACTTGCCACCGAAGATTACCGGCGGTTGCTGGAAGATCCTGCCGTCGAGGCCGTCATCGTCACCGTGCCGAACGACCTGCACGCCGCGGTTGTGGGGGACGCGGCCGCGGCGGGCAAGCACGTCCTGGTGGAAAAGCCGATGGCCCTCGACGCCGTCTCGGCCCGAGAGATGGTCGCCGCGGCCGAGGTTGCCGGGGTGGCCCTGATGGTGGGGCAGAGCCGGCGTTTCCCCAGCGCGGTCCTGGAGCTGGTCCGAAGGCTGCCCGACCTCGGGGAGATCTTCCGGATCCATATCGCCTTCCTGGTCTCCTTTCCCCAGCCCCCCACCGACTGGTGGCGCTCGGAGCAACGGGCCGGCGGCCTGGTGATCTTGCTCCAGGGGAGCCACTCCCTCGACAGCGTCTGCTGGTGGGTCTACGCCACGGCGACGCGGCGGAATCCCGCCTGGGAGGGCGAGGACGAGGCGGACATCCTCTGCGCCTTCCCCGGGGGTGTCTCAGCCTCGGTGCACCTCTCCCTCAGCACGGATCCACCCGTGCACGAAGCCCTGGTCGTCGGGACACGGGGAAATCTCCGGCTCATCGAGCGACCCGGCGGCGCGCCGTTTGAGTTCACCTACCGGCTGGAGCTGAACGGGCGCATCTTGCTGGACGGCCCCCAATCACCCAGCATGTACACCCACCAGTTGCGGGAGTTCGCCGAGGCCATCCGGGAGAAGCGCTCGCCACTGGCCTCCGGCGAGGAGATCCTTCCCCTCATGCGGGTGCTCGACGCTGCCCGCGCCTCGGCCCGCACGGGTCTGCCGGTCAGCCTTGGCTGAGCCCAAAAATTTCACCGCCAAGGTCGCTAACGCTCATCACTTCAGAGGAGCTTCCCGACCGAATCTTCCGGGACATGTCTCCCAGTGTTTTCGAGTCCGTGCCGTGAATACGGGCAGTTCCTTTGCGTGCTTCGCACCCGCCTGCCCCGCCTGCCGGGTCAGCGCGGGCAGGCAGAGCGGAGCGGCGGGCAGGTGCTTTGCGGTTGAACTGCACTGTTCGGGCTGAGATGCAGCGCCGGGATGGCGGGGCGGGGGGACCGGGGACGGGAGACGGGGGGTAGGCTCCGCGTGCCACCCCGGCCCCTGACCCCCAACCCCCGTGCTCGCTAATAGAGCCGCAAGAGCTTGGGCAGCCAGGTGGACAGGAACGGCAGGTAGATGATGACCAGGAGGGCGCCCAGCATGGCCAGGACGAAGGGGACCACGGCGCGGGAGATGGTCTCCAGGCTGATCCGGGCCAGGTTGGCCGCGACGTAGAGATTCACCGCCACCGGCGGCGTCACCTGCCCGATGGCCAGGTTGACGGTCATCACCACCCCGAACCAGATGGGATCCCAGTGGAAGTGGGCCATGACCGGGAGGAAGATCGGCAGGAAGACGTAGTAGATGGACACCGCATCCAGCAGCATCCCGGCGATGAAGAGGAGGAGGTTCACCCAGAGGATGGTGACCCACGGGCTGCCGCTCAGCGAGATGATGAAGGCCGCCGCCTTGTCCATGGCCCCCAGCGTGGACCCGGCCCAGGCGAAGAGGCCGGCGAAGGCCACGATCACCATGACCACGGCCGAGGAGAGCGCCGCATCCCGCAGCGTGCTGTAGAGGATCGTCCAGGTAAGGTTCCGGTGCACCACCGCGCCGACGAACAGGCCGTAGAACACCGCCACCACGGCCGCCTCGGTGGGCGTGAAGATCCCGCCGTAGATCCCGCCCAGGATGACCAGGGGCGCCATGAGCCCCCAGATCGAATCCTTGAACGCCTGCCAGATCTCCGCCCGTGTC
>JACPAT010000019.1 GCA_016180655.1 Candidatus Methylomirabilota bacterium
AACCGCGAGTACAGGTACGGCTTCGTGACCGAGGTCGAGGCGGATACCATTCCTCGCGGCTTGAACGAGGACGTCATCCGCATGATCTCGGCCAAGAAGAACGAGCCGTCCTTCATGCTGGAGTGGCGCCTGAAGGCCTACCGGTACTGGGCGAAGATGGAACGGTCGGCGGGAGAGCCGAAATGGGCCAACGTCACGTATCCTCCCATCGACTACCAGGACATCATCTACTACTCGGCGCCCAAGCCGAAGCCGAAGCTGAACAGCCTGGATGAGGTGGATCCGGAGGTGCTGCGGACCTTCGAAAAGCTCGGTATCCCCCTGGAGGAGCAGAAGCTGCTCACGGGCGTGGCGGTGGACGCGGTCTTCGACAGCGTCTCGGTGGCGACCACCTTCAAGGAGAAGCTGGCGGAGCTGGGGATCATCTTCTGCGCCTTCTCCGAGGCGGTGCACAACCACCCGGACCTGGTCCAGAAGTACCTGGGGGCGGTCGTCCCCTGCACCGACAACTTCTTCGCCGCGCTGAACGCCGCGGTCTTCAGCGACGGGTCGTTCTGCTACATCCCCAAGGGCGTGCGCTGCCCCATGGAGCTGTCCACCTACTTCCGCATCAACGCGGCGGACACCGGCCAGTTCGAGCGCACCCTGATCGTCGCCGACGAGGGCAGCAGCGTGAGCTACCTGGAGGGCTGCACGGCGCCCATGCGGGACACCAACCAGTTGCACGCCGCGGTGGTGGAGCTGATCGCCCACGATGACGCCACCATCAAGTACTCGACCATCCAGAACTGGTATCCCGGCGACAAGGAGGGGAAGGGCGGCATCTACAACTTCGTCACGAAGCGAGGCAAGTGCCTGGGCCGCAATTCCCACATCTCGTGGACGCAGGTGGAGACCGGCTCGGCCATCACCTGGAAGTACCCGAGCTGCATCCTGCAGGGCGACAACTCCGTGGGCGAGTTCTACTCGGTGGCCCTGACCAACAACTACCAGCAGGCCGACACCGGCACCAAGATGATCCACATCGGCAAGAACACCCGGAGCACCATCGTGGCCAAGGGGATCTCGGCCGGGCACGGGCAGAACACCTACCGGGGGATGGTCAAGATCCTCAAGGGGGCCAGGGGGGCGCGCAACTACACGCAGTGCGACTCGCTGCTCCTCGGCGACAAGTGCGGGGCCCACACCTTCCCCTACATCGAGGTGAAGAACGCCACGGCCCGGATGGAGCACGAGGCCTCCACCACGAAGATCGGGGAGGACCAGATCTTCTACTGCAACCAGCGCGGCATTTCCAAGGAAGACGCGGTGAACCTGATCGTCAACGGCTTCTGCAAGCAGGTCTTCCGCGAGCTGCCGATGGAGTTCGCCGTCGAGGCGCAGAAGCTGCTGAGCGTCAGCCTCGAGGGCAGCGTCGGCTAATGTGGCGAGTCGGAAATTCGCACTATGTACCGGCACCCCCGGGGGCGCCGGCCCGGGGAACGAGCTTCTGACTTGGTACTCTGGGACAGAATTACGGTGACGTTTTTTCCCGAGCCGTGCTATCGATCCCCTCTCCCCACTGTGGGAGAGGGCCAGGGTGAGGGGGGATCTTGGGCACGGCGGCCTTCACGACACCCTCACCCCTGCCCTCTCCCATCCAGGGAGAGGGAGGGACACTGAGTGTCACCGTATTTGCGAAAAGCAGTACTTTAGGATATGAGGACCCTTGCGGCATCAGCGAAAAGGATGACCCATGCTTGAAATCACGAACCTGCACGTGAAGGCGGGCGGCCGCGAGATCCTCAAGGGCGTGGATCTCCGGGTGAACGCCGGAGAGGTCCACTCCATCATGGGCCCCAACGGCTCGGGCAAGAGCACGCTGGCCCAGGTCCTGGCCGGCCGGGAGACCTACGAGGTCACCGCCGGGAAGGTCACCTACCAGGGGCGGAACCTCTTGGAGATGGCGCCGGAGGAGCGGGCCTGCGAGGGGCTCTTCATGGCCTTCCAGTACCCGGTGGAGATCCCGGGCGTCGGCAACACCTACTTCCTCAAGGCGGCCTTGAACGCCATCCGCAAGGCCCGCGGCCTCGAGGAGCTGGACGCCATGGACTTCCTCACGCTGGCCAAGGAGAAGATGACGCGCCTGGAGGTGGACGATCGCCTGCTCACCCGCTCGGTCAACGAGGGCTTCTCCGGCGGGGAGAAGAAGCGGAACGAGATCTTCCAGATGGCGGTGCTGGAGCCCAGGCTGGCCATCCTGGACGAGACGGATTCGGGCCTGGACATCGACGCGTTGAGGATCGTGGCGGCGGGCGTGAACTCGCTGCGGAGCCCGGAGCGGGCCATCCTGGTGGTGACCCACTACCAGCGGCTGCTGAACTACATCGTCCCCGACTTCGTGCACGTGCTGGTGGACGGCCGGATCGTCAAGTCGGGCGGGAAAGAGCTGGCCCTGGAGCTGGAGGCCAAGGGCTACGCCTGGGTCGAGGGGGAGGCTCGGGCTGCGGCGCCGGCAACCGCATGAGGGAAGGGAGACAGACGGTGACCGCTGTGGTGCACGAGGTCGACAGATACCGGGAGAGCTTCGCGCGGCTGGAGGCGGGAGCGGCCGCCAAGGGGTGGGCCTGGTTCCAGCCGGTTCGCCGGGACGCCATGGCCCGCTTCGCCGACCTGGGGTTTCCGACGGTCCGAGACGAGGACTGGCGGTTCACCAATGTGGCCCCCATCGCCCAGACTGCCTTCGCTCCGGCTCCGGACTGGGGCATCACGCCGGCCCCCCGGGATCTGGTGCCGTTCGAATTCCCGGGCCTGGCCGGCAGCCGGCTGGTCTTCGTGAACGGCCGGTACGCGGCGGGGCTGTCCTCGCTCGGGCCGCTGCCGGCCGGCGTCACGGTCACCAGCCTGGCCCAGGCCTTCCCCGCCCACCCGGATCTCCTCCAGGCGCACCTGGCCCGGTACGCCGAGTATCATCAGGACGCCTTCACCGCCCTGAACACCGCCTTCGTGGAGGACGGGGCGTTCGTCTCCGTCCGCCGGGGGACGGTCCTGGAGGAGCCCATCCACCTGCTCTACGTCTCGACGCAGACGCCCGCCCCCGTCATCACCCACCCGCGCAACCTGATCGTGGCGGGCGAGGACAGCCAGGTGACCGTGGTGGAGGATTACGTCTCGCTGGGGGACGGGGTTGGCTTCTCCAACGCGGTGACCGAGGCGGTGGTCGGCCAGAACAGCGTGCTGAGCCACTACCTGATCGAGCGGGAGAGCCCGCAGGCCTTCAACGTCTCGACCCTGCGGCTGCACCAGGGGCGGAGCAGCAGCGTCACGTCCCACGCGGTGCTGCTGGGCGGCGCCCTGGTGCGGAACAACGTGCACCCGGTCCTGGCGGGCGAGGGCGGCGACTGCCTGATCAACGGCCTGTTCCTGGCCACCGGCCGGCAGCACGTGGACAACTACATGAAGGTCGAACATGCCAGCCCGCACTGCGGCAGCCGGCAGTTCTACAACGGCATCCTGGACGGCCAGTCGCACGGCGTGTTCCACGGCCGGATCATCGTGCACAAGGACGCGCAGAAGACCGACGCCAAGCAGACCAACCGGAACCTGCTGCTGTCGGAGGACGCGCAGATCGACACCAAGCCGCAGCTGGAGATCTACGCCGACGACGTGAAGTGCACCCACGGGGCGACCATCGGCCAGATCGACGAGGACGCCATCTTCTACCTGCGGTCCCGGGGGATCCCCAAGGAATCGGCCCGGGGCCTCCTGCTCTTCGCCTTCGCCGGCGAGAGCCTCCAGCGGATGAAGGTCGAGGCCATCCGGACGCACCTGGAGGCCCTGGTCGCGCAGTGGTTGCCCCAAGGGGCACCGTTGGAGGACGTTCGATGATTCCCGCCGGTCGCCAGGTCGCTGGAGAGGTCTGCAACGACTGTCTCGTCGGGTTCGGGGTCGAGCGGATCCGGCAGGACTTCCCCGCCCTGCAGGTCAGGGTGCACGGGAAGCCGCTGGTCTACCTCGACAACGCCGCCACCAGCCAGAAACCCCAGGTGGTGATCGACCGGATCACCCGCTACTACCTCTCGGAGAACTCGAACATCCACCGGGGGGTCCACTTCCTGAGCGATCTGGCGACCCAGGCGTACGAGAGCACGCGCGACCGCGTGCGCCAGTTCCTCAACGCCGCCCACGATCGGGAGATCATCTTCACGCGCGGGACCACCGAGGGCATCAACCTGGTGGCCCACAGCTTCGGCCGGAGCCGGGTCAGGGCCGGCGACGAGGTCGTCATCTCGGCCATGGAGCACCACTCGAACATCGTCCCCTGGCAGATGCTGCGTGAGGAGAAGGGCGCCACCCTGCGCGTCATCCCCGTCAACGACGCCGGGGAACTGCTCCTGGAGGAGTACGAGCGGCTGCTCTGCGACCGGACCCGGCTGGTGGCGGTCACGTACGTCTCCAACGCGCTCGGCACCGTGAACCCGGTCAAGCCGATGATCGCCATGGCGCACCGCCGGGGGATCCCGGTCCTGGTGGACGGGGCGCAGGCGGCACCCCACCTGGCGGTGGACGTCCAGGACCTGGATTGCGATTTCTTCGCCTTCTCCGGCCACAAGCTCTGCGGCCCGACCGGGATCGGCATCCTGTACGGCAAGGCCGACCTGCTGGAGTCCATGCCCCCGTACCAGGGCGGCGGGGACATGATCAGCGCGGTGACCTTCGAGAAGACGCTCTACAACTCGCTGCCGTACAAGTTCGAGGCGGGGACGCCCCACATTGCCGGCGTCATCGGGCTGGGCGCGGCGATCGAGTACGTGCAGCGGATCGGCCTGCCCCGCATCGCGGCCTACGAGGCCGACCTCCTGGCCTACGGGACGGAGCTGCTGTCGGCCATCCCCGGGCTGCGCATCATCGGCACCGCCAAGGAGAAGGCCAGCGTCCTGTCCTTCGTGCTGGACGGCATCCACGCCCACGACACCGGCACGATCCTGGATCACGAGGGGATCGCGATTCGGGCGGGGCACCACTGCGCCATGCCGGTGATGAAGCGCTTCGGGGTCCCGGCCACGGCGCGGGCGTCGCTGGCGTTCTACAACACGCGGGAGGAGCTGGAGGCGCTCGCCAAGGGGCTCCACAAGGTCATCGAGGTGTTCGCCTGATGTCCGACCTGAGCGACTTGTACCAGCAGGTCATCCTCGACCACTACAAGCGACCCCGCAACTTCCGCAGGCTGGACGAGGCGAACCGGAAGGCGGAGGGACACAACCCGCTGTGCGGGGACGAGATCACCGTGTACCTCCATCTGGACGGGGACGTGATCAAGGACATCAGCTTCGAAGGCGCGGGCTGCGCCATCTCCAAGGCCTCGGCCTCGATGATGACCGCCGCGCTGAAGGGCAGGACGCGGGGCGAGGCGGAAACCCTCTTCGAGAAGTTCCATGAGATGGTCACCGGGCATCGGGACGGGACGGCCGACCCGGCCGGACTGGGGAAACTCGAGGTCTTCTGCGGGGTGTCCGAGTTCCCGGTCCGGGTCAAGTGCGCCAGCCTGGCCTGGCACACGCTGCGTGCCGCGCTGGAAGGGAGCGGAGGGACGGTGTCGACGGAGTAGGCCGCACCCTGGCGGAATGCAAGATTTCAAACCGACAACTGACAATGCAAAACCGATAGGAAAAGTTGGCCGGTTGTTCCGCCTATGGCGGATCGGTTGTCAGTTTTCCATTTTGCATTGCAACGGAGTTGTGAATGGATACCCTTGCGCTCCAGGATAAAGTCATCGAGGAGCTGCGCACCTGCTTCGACCCGGAGATCCCCGTCAACATCTACGAGCTGGGACTCATCTACGGGATCACGGTGGACCCGTCGGGCGAGGTCGGGATCCAGATGACCCTCACCTCCCCCAATTGCCCCGTCGCGGGATCGCTGCCCGTGGAGGTGGAGAACAAGGTCCGGGCCATCCCCGGAGTGGCGGGCGCCAAGGTGGAAATCACCTGGGACCCGCCGTGGGAGCCCAGCCGGATGTCCGATGCGGCCCGGCTGCAACTCGGGATGATGTGAACGGCGGGCTCCCGGTTCGATGCTCGCCCGGGAAGTTCTGTGGGATAGACGTGCAGGGCGCGGCCCCTGTGGGTGGTCAGGAGGAGAGCCATGACGTATGTCGTCGCTGAGCCATGCATCGGCGTGAAGGACCATGCCTGTGTGGATGTCTGCCCCGTCGAGTGCTTCTACGAGGGGGAGGATATCATCCTCATCCACCCCGAGGAATGCATCGATTGCGGGGCCTGCGTGCCGGAATGTCCGGTCAACGCCATCTTCGAGGAGAGCGATGTGCCCGAACAGTGGAAGGACTACATCGCCAAGAACGCCGACCCCTTCAAGGGGGACTCCAACCTGCCCAAGTCGCCCACCCGGGAGAAGTGGGAGGCGGAGAAGGCACAGGAGGGGAGCGCAGCCAACCTCTACTACCAGAAATACGCCCCGAAGACGTGAGGGGGCTCCCGGCGCAGTCCATCGTGAGTTTCAGGGGGGGGCAGAGCGGTCCCGGTTTGTCGAATGCTCCCCGCTGTGGAGGAGAGAGCATGGCTGCATTCATCAAGGTGGCCGTGACCAGTGAGCTGGCGCCCGGCCAGGCCAAGAAGGTGGAGGTTCAGGGCAAGGCGATCGCGCTCTTCAACCTGGGGGGGAGCTATCACGCCATTGATGACACGTGTACCCACCGAGGCGGTCCGCTCTCCGAAGGGCAGGTCCAGGGAGACGTCGTGACCTGCCCCTGGCACGGGGCCAAGTTCAAGGTCACGGGTGGCGATGTGTTGGGCCCGCCGGCGCGGGCCGGGGTGGTCAGCTATCCCACCCGCATCACCGGCTCGGACATCGAGGTGGAGGTCTGAGCGCACATGGTCTACAAGGACGTCCCCAACATCCCGAAGAAGACGACCAAGAAAAAGCGCCCGCGGCTGATGGCCGCCGTCAACGAGTCGTGCACCGGGTGCGAGGCCTGCATCGACTTCTGCCCGGTAGACTGCATCGACCATGTGCCGCCCGCGGAATACACCGGGGCGGTGATCCCGCCCGTCCGCATCCGGTGGCACGAGTGCATCGGCTGCCAGATATGCGCCAAGGTGTGCGAGCACCTGGCCTGGAATGCCATTGACATGCTGCCCATCGACGCGTTCGAGCGCCAGGCCGGGATCCGCATCACCGACGAGATTCCCCGCGAGGAAGCCACGGCCGCCGTGGCCTGACCGCGGCCCGCGCGGCTTCCCACGGTCCTGGATAGAGGCGCGGCCTCCCCATCGAGTTCCTCCACGTCCTCCGCACGGGACATTCCCTCGCCCGAAGCCCTCTCACCCGTCGGCCAGAGGTCAGCGGTCCCTGCCCTGGCCTGGCGGGGATCCTGACGCCCATCCTGGCCCGGCGGCCGGCCCTCCCTCCTGCGTGCCGCATCCTCCGCCGCCTCTCGAACCCTGCGAATGATGGCGGGAACAGGGCAGGCGGCTTGACTTCGGTCCTGGCATCGGAGAGCATACGTACCGATCTCCAGAGAAGGACCCCATGAAATCTGGCGGGGGGAATCGCAGCGAGGGTCCCGGGGCCTCGGCCAATGACTGACACTCCCGCGGCGGTCCGACGCCGGCGCGCGGCGCTCCTCTCGATCATCTCCAACACCGGACTGGTGATCGTGAAGATCACCGCCGGCCTCGTGACCGGGTCCATCAGCGTCCTGGCTGAGGGGATCCAATCCACGGTGGATATCCTCGCCTCGCTGATGATCTACGCCAGCCTCCGGGTGGCTGAGAGGCCAGCGGACAGGGACCATCCCTACGGCCACGGGAAATTCGAGAGCCTCACCTCGGCGGTACAGATGCTGCTGATCCTGGGCAGCACCACCTTCATCCTCTACCAGGCCTATGGGCGGCTCCTGCGCCCGCGGATGCCCGATGTGGATTGGGGGATCGCCGCCATGGGTCTGGCCGTCGTGGTGGACCTGGGCGTCTCCTCCCACCTCCACCGTGTGGCCCGGCAGACCGAATCGCTCGCCCTGGAGGCCGAGGCCCAGCACCTGCGCTCCGACATGTACGCCTCCGCGGGGGTCCTCCTGGGTCTGATCGCCGTGCGCCTCACAGGGTGGGCACCCCTCGACCCCATCATCGCTGCCCTGCTGACCGTCATCGTCATCGCCACCGCGATCAGATTGATGGGAGCGTCGCTCCGTCCACTGCTCGATCAATCCCTGCCGGCGGAAGAGGAGGCTCTGATCCGTCGGACACTGGACGCCGATGACCGGGTCATGGGATACCATCGGCTGCGAACGCGCCAGGCGGGAACCCAGCGCCACGTAGACGTGCACGTCATGCTCGAGGACAGCCTGACCCTGTCCGAGGGCCACGCCATCGGCGAGGAGATTGAGCGGGCTATCCGGAAAACCCTCCCGAACCTCGACGTGGTGGTCCATGTGGAACCGTACGCCGAGGAGATGTCCCATCAGGCCATGCAGCACGGGATCCCCCATCCAAACGAGAAGCGGCGCCGGCCGAAGGGCGCCCCTCCTTCCCAGTCCCCTTGAACGCCTGACGGGCATGGAGCAGATGGCTCAGATGCAGAAGCGCCCGTCCGAGGGGAGGTGGTCTACCGCATCCAGGGGAGCTGGACGTACAGCGCCAGGGTCGCCAGGATGAGGGTGGGGATGGCCACGACGGCTCCGGGGGCCAGCCACTGTCCGAACCGGATGTGAATCCGCTCGTCGCGCTCCAGGATCCCCAGGGCCACGATGTTGGCCGTGCTTCCGATCATGGTCAGGTTCCCGAAGAAGGTCCCGCCGAACAACAGCCCCCACCATAACGGCCGGGTAAAGACACCCAGGGCCTCCAGGTCCTCCAGAACCGGAATGAGCGTCGCCACGGCCAAGACGTTGTCCATGACGGCGCTCAGCACGCCACTTCCCCACGTCAGGCCGAAGAGCATCCAGCCTTCGCGGCCGCCCGTCAGTGCCGTCACCCCCTCTGCGATCTGTCGGGTCACGCCCACGTAGCGGAGCGTTCCGGCCGAGGCGAAGAGCAGCAGGAAGAAGGTGAGCGTCCACCAATCCACCCGGCGCTCCACCAACTCCCGGGCGCCCTCGCGCTGGATGAAGAGGGCAAGGGCCGCCCCGCCGCAGGAGACGCCCAGCAACATGGTGTTCTTGGGAAGGCCGAGCCATCCCTCCAGCGGGGCATGCAGGATCAGGCCCCAGACCGTTCCCAGGAAGAGGAGCGAGCAGACGAGGAGGTCCACAGGCTTGATGCGTTCCACGTCCACGGCATGTTCCTGGGGCCGCTGGGCCTGCAAGGCGTCATCCAGGGAGCGCACCTCGGCCCGGAACCACCAGAGCGACAGCGGGACGGCGACCACC
>JACPAT010000020.1 GCA_016180655.1 Candidatus Methylomirabilota bacterium
TCCGCCAGCTCGCGCAGCGGCTGCCAGGCGCGGGCATAGTGGACCCCTTGGCCGGCGTAGATGACGGGCCGCCGCGCCTCCGTGAGGACCCGGGCCACCTCGATGACTGCCCGGGGATCCGGCCCTGTCCGCGTCCCGAACGTGGGCCGATAGGCCAGGGGCTCCGGCACCTCCTCGGGAAAGACGTCGGTCGGGATCTCCACCAGGGCGGGGCGCGGACGGCCGTTCCGAACCTGCGTGAACGCCCGGCGCAGGGCATCCGGGACGGCGTCGGCACAGGTCACCTGCTCCGACCATTTGGTGATGTTCCGGTAGTTCAGGAAGGCATTGAAGTACGGCGGCAGATTGGTGAGCCGGCGCGGGTAGCCGGCCGCCAGGACGACGATCGGGACCGACTCGCCGTAAGCCTGGGCGACCCCGCCGAAGGAGTTCTCGGCCCCGGGGCCATGTTGCAGGGCGAACACGCCGATCCGCCGTCCCGAGGACAGCCGGCCGACCGCGTCCGCCATGTGCAGCCCGGTCCGTTCCTGGCGGACGATGATGGTCCGGATGTCCGCCTGGGCCGCCGCCTCGATGACGGGATTGACGGGGTACCCGATGAGGAACTCAACCCCTTCGCGCTTCAGGATCTCGGCAACTGCGGCGGCAGCTTTCATGCGTCCTCTCCCTTCTCGTCATCAATCGCGGCACTGGCCCTGGGGGCGGTCCAACCCTGCCCGCAGGGGAGCCTTTGCCTCGCCGGTCATTTCTCTCTATCCCCTCTCCTCACGTCGTCTCGTATCGCTCCAAGCCCGCTCCCGGCCAGCGGCGTCGAAACCAGGGGAGCAAGGGAGCCGCGAGGAGGGCGATGGCAATGAACAGAAGGGTACCAGAAATCGGCTGCGAGAAGAAGATGAGAAAGCCTCGAGTTGTCGCAACACCTGACGATCCCGCCGGCTCTGGAAGGGTGCAGGCAGAATCATCCGAAGGAGATCACCAGGTTTGGCCCTTCCAGCAAAGCCGTCGTTTCCCTTTGGAACATGCCTGGGATCCGACTATAATCCCGACACTTCCAATCGGAGGATCCATGGAACACTCGATGGTCGGGCCCGGCGGACCGTTCCAATCGAGGAGCATCGGGGATCAGCGAATTCGGGTATTCGGCAACCCTTCACCGTGAGGATCATATGGATCTCGGCCTGAAAGGAAAGGTCGCCATCGTGGCGGCATCGAGCAAGGGCATGGGCAAGGCCACCGCCATGGCACTTGCCGCTGAGGGAAGCCGGGTGACCGTGCTGGCCCGGGACGAGGCGCAGCTCAGACGGGCCGCCGAAGAGATTCGGGGCAGGCACGGCGTAGAGGTCCTCGCCGTCCCGGCCGACGTCACCCATGCCGACGACGTCAAGCGGGTGGTCCGGGAGACGGTGGAGCGGTGGGGGACCGTGCACGTCCTGGTGAACAATGCCGGCGGGCCGCCGGGGGGCGTCTTCGACGACATGGACGATGCCAAATGGCAGTCGGCCTACGAACTGAACCTGCTCAGCACGATCCGCCTGGTGCGCGAGGTCCTGCCCCACATGCGAAAGGCGGGTGGCGGCGTGATCATCAACCTCCAGTCCACCTCGGTCAAGGTGCCGCTGGACAACCTGATCCTGTCGAACACCATTCGCTCGGGGGTCATCGGGCTGGCCAAGTCCCTCTCCCTGGAGCTGGCCAAGGACGGGATCCGGGTGAACAATGTCCTCCCCGGGGCCATCATGACGGACCGCTTGCGCCAGATGGTCGGCCTGCGCGCGCAGAAGCTGGGGAAGACCTTCGAGGAGTTGCAGCGCGCCCGGGAGGCGGAGATTCCCCTCGGCCGCATCGGGGAACCGGAGGACGTGGCGAACATGATCGTCTTCCTGGCCTCGGACCGGGCCCGGTACGTCACCGGCGTCACGGTGCAGGTGGACGGCGGGTTGGTCCGAAGCATGCTGTAGGCCGCGCCTTCCCCGTGCTCGCATTTCGTGGTATGCTCTGCGGCGGTTGATGGCATCAAGTTAACACCCGGAAAGTCATCCTGCATGAGCGCGGTCATCCAGATTCCGATCTTTCCACTGCCGGACGTGGTGCTGTTTCCCCACACCCTCCTGCCGCTGCATATCTTTGAGCCGCGTTACCGGCAGATGATCCGCGACTGTCTGGCCGGCGACAAGCGCCTCGCCATGGCGCTCCTGCGCCCGGGGTGGGAGAGCGACTACTACGGGCGGCCGCCTGTCCACCCCATCGCCGGGGCGGGCGAGATCATCCAGCACGAAGAACTCCCCGACGGGCGGTTCAACATCCTGCTCCGCGGGACGATGCGCATCGGCATCACGGCGGAGCTGCCGGTGGACAAACCCTACCGGGTGGCCCGCGCCCGACCGCTGCCGGACCGGTATCCCGATGAGGATCCCCGGCTGCTGGCGGACCGGATGGAACGGCTCAAGGTGTTCTATCTGCGGATCCTGTCCGAGGTACAGAAGGGGCAGGGCGAAATCGCGAAGATCTTCAGCGGGGTGAAGGACTCCGGGATCATCGTGGACCGGATCGCCGGTGCGGCCATCGCGGATGCCGAGACGCGGCAAAAGGCGCTGGAGGCGCTCGAGGTCGCCAGGCGCCTGACCCTGGTCCAGGACCACCTCGTGGCCGTCCTCGCCCACCTCTCGGACCGCAACGCGCCCGCGGAACGGGCCAGCGGCCGCCAGAACTGAACCCGGACATTGCAGTTCAACCACCAAGGCACCAAGATACCAAGGAAAGGCAGCCCCAAAACACGGCCCGCCGCATGACACGGCACCCAGGAACCTCGTGCATCGGACCGTCCTGATCTGGTCCGTGGGAGTCCTTGTCCTAATGAGACCGGTGGTGCCTTGTCCCGCCCTTGGGGGGATTGGTGGTGAAATGTTTGGGCTGAAGGGGTCAGGAGGAACCGTGGCAGTCACGAGGCAGAAACGGACCGGCTATCGGATCTACTGCGCGGGGCCCCTGTTCAACCGGCCCGAGCAAGAGGAGATGGCGGAGATCGCCCGCACCCTGGAGGGGGCCGGGTTCTCCGTGTTCCTCCCGCACCGGGACGGGTTCGTCTTCGCGGAGGTCCACCGGGAGTTCCTGCGGGGCGGGTACGAATCCGCCGAGGCGAGCCGGATGATCCAGCAGGCCATCTTCTGGCTGGACACCCACGAGGTCGTCTCCGCCTGCCAGGGCTTGGTCCTGAACATGAACGGGCGCGTGCCCGACGAGGGGGCGGTGTCGGAGGCCGCCATGGCCTGGATGGCCGGGAAGCCCATCGTGCTCTACAAGGCGGACAGCCGGAGCCTGATCCAGGGGAGCGACAACCCGCTGGTCCTGGGCCTGGGGAACTTCGCGAGGGTATCCACCATTCCCGAGATCGGCTACGCCTTCACACAGGTCTTCCGGACCTGGCGCCCGGGCAAGAGCCCGGTGCTGCCCCAGGCCGTCAGGTCCGCCGTCGAGGCCGGCCGCCGCCTGTCCCGGCTGCTGGCCACCTGCACCTCCCCGGCCGATCTCGTCCCCATCATCGTCTCCCTCACCCGCCAGGCAACCCGCAGGTCCGGTGGGTGACCTCCCGCCTCCCGGGATGGGGAGGCACGGGGGGTCGGGTGGGGGGCGGGGTGTCAGCCCCCTTCGACCTTCCGGATCTCCCTGATGTTCTTCAGGATTCCTTCCATGTCGCGGACCCGTTCCCCGATCTTTTCCACGAGCGGGTAGACGTCTTCATGGGGTTTCAGCCATCGCAAGAGATCCTCGACGTGCACCGAGATGGAGACGAGGGGCCGCTCGATCTCGTAGGTCGCCAAGTGGAGCGACTCGGCGATGGCCGCCCGCCGCTCCTTGGCCACCAGTTCCTCCTGGAGCCTCTTGACCTGTCCCAGGAGTTCTCCGAGGTAGCGGTTCTTCTCTTCCAAGTCTCGGGCCTTCTCCTGGAGGGCCCGCTCGGAGTCGCGGAGGCGACTCCGCTCGCCGATGAGCTGGGAGATCGTCGAAGAGATCAAGGCGAAGCTGAACAGCCGGGCAAAGGCCCGCCAGTACGGGTAGATGAGCGTCGCCGTACCCGGAGTCGAGAGGACGTCTGCCCCGAGGTAGATGAACGCCGCCAGCACTGAATACACCAGGCAGATCCACAGGGGCTCGAAGAATGCCATGGGGAGAAGGACGAAGATGTAGAACGGGGCTGAGGCTATCTCCGGTCCCGTGACGTAGTCTATCCAGCCCGCAAAGAGGAGGAGGAGTAGGCCCCCCACTCTCCGGAGGCCAGGGGAGGCGGCCAATTTCTTTTCCAACGCCTCAAGTGATGCCATGCCTTCTACCTCCATAACCATCGGGAGTGGCCCCGGGCGCAACGAGGTATGCCTAACGAGGTCCGCAGGGCTGGCTCAGGATGTCCCATCCCCCGTCCGCTGGGCGGCGCGGCGGGCCTGCTCCGCCTGATGCGCCTCCTCCTGGAGGGCATTGAAGCAGGCGTAGCAGATGGGCCCTTTCTCTGTCACCATTTTCTGGTGCTCGAGCATGGGCCCCAGGTCACGATGGCATTTCCAGCAGCTCGGCACGGGTGCTCCACTCATTCGCAGGCTGGACAATTTCTTCCGCGAGGGGTGGGACAAGGGGCAATCATGGGGCAGGCGCCTAGAGGAGCAGCCGACCCGTCTCCAGGCCGCCGCCCGGCGTGAGCTTTTCCAGGCCCTTCTCCAAAGCCGCCTGCTGCTCCGGCGTGACGCCGACGAACGTCAGGCCGCTCTCGTACCGCAGGAGCCGCCCGCCGTCCGGGGTGGGCTCGTTGCCGATGACGGTGCTGCGCACGACCCGGGCGGACAGGACCAGGGACCCGATTGCCGTCGGGAGCTCGAAGGCGCAGGGGGATCCCGGACGCAGGGGACTGAGGTGCTCGATGCGCGCCCCGGTGAGGCTGAGATCGAGGATGCGGACATCCAGGATCGCGCGCGCCCGGCCCCCGAGACGCCCGGCGACGACCACCCGGGTCGCCCGGCGCCGCTCTGGAGTGTCGGCCATAGCTCAGCTTCCCGCAGTCACCGCGGGGACGACCCGCGCGCTTCCCGCGTGCCCCGCATCCCCGATCCCTAGCAGGCTGCTGAATAAGGCCCATCTGTCCGCCTCAGGCGGATTGGCGCGCTCGCGCGGCGCTGCGACGTACGAGCTAAATACGCCTCGCGCCTCGCATCGCGCGCCGCCTTGCATCTGGACCTTTTTGAGCAGCCTGGGCGAAAACGAGTTTTTCAGCAACCTACTAGGTGTCCCTGACCCACTTGTGGTCCGGGTCGTCGTGGAGCGTGTAGTTGCGCGGTTCCCCGGCCAGCACCCAGAGGTAATACAGGGAATAGCCGGGGGCCGCGGCGGTCGGGTGATACCCGAATGGGAGCTTGGTCAGGCTGTTGTCCCGGATGACGCAGGCCTGGTCCAGATTCCGCTCCGGGCTGTAGATCCGCTGAAATCCGAAGCCCTGGGGCGGATTGATCTTGAAGAAGTACACCTCCTCCATCCTGGTCTCATCCGGCGGGGCCATCCGGTCGTGCTTGTGGGGCGGATAGCTCGACCACTTGCCGGGCAGGTTGAAGGTCTCGCCGACGAGCAGGCGCTTCGAGGGGAAATTGAAATCAATGATGTCGTGCACCTGCCGCTCGAAGGCGTCCTTGCCCCGGAGGTTGACCTTCACCTTCTCGGGACCGATGAGGCGTGGCTCTCCCGCCAGATCGCTGGGGGCCCGGGCGATGGCCGCCTCCAGGGCGCCCACCGCCTCCACCTTGAACTTCAGGCCGGGTGGAACGTGGACGGCGGTGGCACGCCCGGCAAAGACGTTGGCCCGGCCCCCGATGGAGGGGAAGCCGGTTTCGCCCGCCGTCACGTTGGCCAGACCGCCGAGGAGGACGACGCACACCTCCTGCCCCTCGCTGCTGCCGCGGTACTTGCCGCCGGGGGGCAGGCGCAGGATCCCCAGCTCCAGGAGTTCGATGCCATCCTTGCCGGGCTTGACCAGGGCCGTGTACCCATCCTTGGGGGCGTACTGCTTGAAGAGGTTCATGGGGGAGGGTCCTCCCTGGACGAAGGGATCGTGATGCGAGGATGCCATCCAGAAGAACGCAAAGAACGTATCACCGGTCCCATCGGCTGTCAATGCGCGAGGAGCGAGGTGGAGGCGGTGAGGGGCTCGCACGGTTCACGGGGGGTTCTCCAGGCGGGTGGGAGGAGGGGGAGCGGACGGGTTGCACGAGGCGCCAATTTCGCTTGACACTCAAAGCAAAGCTATGGTACGCGAGCAGGGGCGAAGAGAGAGGCGGATCTTCCACCGGTGGGAGGGTGAAGGAGGGAGGCACAATGGTGAAGGACGACGCGTACTACGCATCGCGGCGGCAGTTCCTGCAGACGCTGGCGGCGACGGGGGCCATCGCGGCGGCCGACCTGGCCTGGTGGCAGGACCCGTTCCTGGGTCCCCGGCGGGCCCGAGCAGCCGCCTCCACCGTCCGGTTCCAGTTCAGCGTCCCCGAGCCGCTGCGCATCTCGCTGGTCGAGTCGCTCGTCGAGCGGTTCAACAAGTCCCAGTCGGACGTCGAGGTGAAGGTCGAGTTCGTGCCCCAGGCCCAGGCGCGGCAGAAGCTCATCACCGCCGTCAGCGCCGGGAGCCCGCCGGATTGCTGCCAGATCTGGGACAACTGGGTGGGCGAGTTCGACGGCATGAACGCGCTGGAGGACCTCACGGCACGGATCAAGGACTGGAAGCACTACAAGGATACCGTGCCCGTCGCCTGGCAGACGGTGACGGTGAAGGGAAAGCTCCTCTCCTTCCCGTGGGTCGTCACCAACGACGCCATCTTCGTCCGGACTGATCGGGCCAAGGAGTACGGCCTCAAGATCCCGGGCCCGGACTGGACGTGGGACGACTTCCTGACGCTGGCCAAGGGCTACACCAAGCCGGACAAGAACCAGTACGGATTCGGAATGCGCGGGGCGGGGACCTGGGCCGTTCTGTATGCCACCGAGTTCCTCTATTCGAATGGCGCCCAGGTCCTGAAGGATGGCAAGGTCGTCATCAACTCGCCGGAGTCCGTCCGGGCCTTCGAGTGGTACATTGACCTGATCCGCAAGCACAAGATCACGCCGCCCAGCGTGGCCACCGACGGGTACCGCCAGATCGTCGAGGGCTTCGGCCGCGGCGTGACCAGCATGTACCTCCACAACTCCGGCTCGGTGGAAGAACAGAAGAAGTTCGTGGGCGAGCCGAACTTCGCCACCCTGCCCCTGCCGCTCGGCCCGGCCAAGAAGCGCGCTTCGTTCTACTTCTCCGAGACGCTCACCATGTTCAAGGCCGCCAAGAACAAGGAGGGGGCCTGGAAGTTCATGACCTGGCTGATGGACGACGAGCCGAACTACGATTACGCCAAGACGCTTGGCCTCCTGCCGACCCGCCAGGCGCTGGCCGACCGGCCGCACTACAAGCACCCGGGCTACCAGGGCTTCGTCAAGTCCTTCCCGTTCTCCATCGTGAGCCCGTATCTCGCCTATGCCGGCTGGGGCGGCAAGCTCGATTCCGAAGGCGTGCCACTGGTCCAGCAGGCCATGCTTGGAAAGATCTCTCCGAAGGAGTGCCTCGACAAGCTGGCCGAAGTCCTGACCAGGAACATGGCATAGGCAGTTCACCCTGCGGATGCGGTTCGGCCCCGGGTTTCCCACTGCATGGGCGCCCGGGGCCGTTTGCCGTTCGCCTGTTCCAGGCCAGAGATTCCGTGAGTAATCAGAACGCCACCATCGCCGTGCCCGCCCCGCGGGCCCTCCTTTCGCATGCCACGCGGGAGACCCTTTCCAACTACGCCTATCTCTTGCCCGCCGCCATCTGCCTTGGGGGCACGGTCCTCTTCCCCATCCTCAAGGCCATCCACATGAGCCTGTACTATAACGTGCTCATCAAGCCGCAGGAGTACCGCTTCATCGGCTTGGGGAACTACGTGCGGATGGTGCAAGATCCGACCTTCTGGCTCACGTTGAGGAACTCGTTCACGTGGGTATTCTGGTCGGTCAGCCTCCAGTTCTTCTTCGGGTTCTTGGTGGCGTTGATCCTGAACGGGCAGTTCAAGGGGCGCGCGATCTACAGGACGATCAACCTCCTGCCCTGGATCATCCCCGGGGTCGTCGTGGCGCTCATCTGGGAGTACATCTACCAGCCGAACTACGGGCCGCTCAACGACCTGCTCCGGCGGGCGGGTCTGATGCGGGAGCCGGTGGCGTGGCTCAGCAATCTCAATCTGGTGATGCCGGCGGTCGTATTCACCAACATCTGGCGAGGCATCCCGTTCTTCACCATCATGATCCTGGCGGGACTCCAGGCCATCCCGGACGAGATCTACGAGGCGGCCACGGTGGACGGGGCCGGGGTCATCCAGCGGTTCTGGTCCGTCACGCTGCCCATGCTGCGCCCCATCATCGTGGTCGCCACGGCGACCCGCATCATCTGGACCTTCAACTACGCCGACCTCATCTTTGTCATGACCAGCGGGGGTCCGGCCAACGCCACACAAATCACGTCCACCTATACGCTGATGCAGGCCTACTCGGATCTGGACTGGGGCTACGCGGCGACGCTGTCGGTCATCCTCCTGGTCATCATGCTGGTATTTACGGCCCTGTATCTGAAACTGACGAAGGGTGTGGAGTCGGTGGCGGGATGAAGACACGCGGGCTGGGGGATCCTCTGGAGCGGTTTCTCGGCGGGCCCGTGCTCTGGGGCGGGCTGGTGCTGGGCACGCTATTCGCCATGGGGCCGTTCCTGTGGGTCTTTCTGGCGTCCGTCAAGACCCGGGTGGAACTCTACGCGACCCCCATCACCTACATTCCTGTCCAGCCGACGTTCCAGAACTACGTGGACGCCTGGACGTCGCGGCTGACCCCCTTCAGCCGGTTCTTCGCCAACAGCCTGTGGGTCTCCTCGGTGACGATGGTGGCCACCATCGTGATCTCGACCCTGGCGGGCTATGCCCTGGCGCGGTTCCGGTTCGTGGGCAAGAACACCCTGATGCTGGTCTTCCTCGCCACCCAGATGTTTCCCGCCGTGCTGCTCATCGCGCCGCTCCTGTCCCAGTGGCACGCCCTGGGGCTGATCGACACCTACCAGGCGCTCATCTACTCCAACTTCTCCTTCACCGTGCCGTTCACCGTCTGGATGCTGGTCGGCTACTTCGAGAGCATCCCGCGGGAGCTGGAGGAGAGCGCCATGATCGGCCGGTTCGGCGCGCTGCTCCGGATCATCGTGCCCCTGGCGGCGCCGGGGATAGCCGCCACCGCCATCTTCGCCTTCGTCTCCTCGTGGAGCGAGCTGCTCTTCGCCACGACCTTCACCACCCGGACCGACATGCGGACCCTCTCGGCCGGCCTCCTGTACATGGTGGGGCAGTACGAGATCCAGTGGGGGCAACTCGGCGCCGGCGTCATGATCAGCACGATCCCCGTGGCCATCCTCTTCATCTTCCTCCAGAAGCACCTCATCCGGGGCCTCACGGCCGGCGCACTCAAGGGCTAGCCCAGGGGACGAACCTCCCTTGCCTCCTTGGTGTCTTGGTGCCTTGGTGGTTGAAATTGAGGTCGGACGATCCCCCGCTCAGGGCGCAGATGATCTGGACCTCGTCGCCGGTCTCCAGGGGGTAGGCGAGGGTGGGAGCGAACTCCTCCCGGACGATGAACCGGATGTGCGGCCGGATCCGGTCCTGCTCGTCCACGATGCGAAAGCGAAGGCCCGGGTACCGGGCGTCCAGGGCGTCGAGGACGGCACCCAGCGTGGACCCCACCACCTCCACGCGGGCGCGCCCACCCGTGTACGAGCGCAGGGGCGGCGGGATGCAGACCTGCATCAGGCCGGGACCGAGGCGGTGACGGACAGGATGTAGGGCAGGTCGGCGGCCAGGCTCCGCCAGGTGGCGCCCTCGTCCGGGCTCATCCAGATCTTGCCGCTGGTGGTGCCGAAGTAGAGACCCGCTGGCTCGAGCGGGTCGGCTGTGAAGGCCTGCCGCATCACCGTGAAGTACGCATGCTCCCGGGGCAGGCCCCGGTCCTGCCGCTGCCAGGTGCGGCCGCCGTCCCGTGTGCGATAGACCGCCGGGCGGCCGCCAGGGCTCGTCCGCGGCCAGACCGTGGTCCCGTCCATCGGGAAGACCCAGACGGTGTCCGGGTCGCGGGGATGCAGGACGATGGGGAAGCCGATGTCGCCCACCTCCTTCGGCATGGCCCGGCCGATCCGCTTCCAGGTCTCGCCCGGACGATCCAGGCGGTAGATGCCGCAGTGATTCTGCTGGTAGAGCCGGTCGGGGTTGGCGGGATGGAGAGCGACACAGTGGGGATCGTGGCCGTACTCGGCATCTTTCACCGGCAGGAAGTAGGCGGCGACGCCCTTGTTGAGGGGCTTCCAGGAACTCCCGCCGTCCAGGCTTTCAAAGAAGCCGCCGGTGGACAGGCCGAGGTAGAGATGAACCGGGTCGCGGGGGTCCACGAGAATGGAGTGGGTGAGGGGCCCACCGGGTGTCGCCCCGATGAAGCCCTCTCTCGCCTTCAGTACGGCGAGATAGTCGAGGAATCCGGTCACCGGTTCCCAGGTGATGCCAGCGTCCTCCGACTGGAAGAGACCGTGCGGGGACGTCCCCGCATACCAGACGCCAGGCTGCGATCTGTGCCCCGGGGTCAGCCAGAAGGTTCGCTCCACTGCCGGTCCCGAGGCGGCTTCGTCCGCCTTGGGGAACGCGGGAGGCCGCCGCGCCTCCTTCCAGGTCCGGCCACCGTCCGTGGACCGAAAGACGGTCGGCCCCAGGTGGCCGGTTCGCGCCGCCATCAAGAGGGTCCGGCCGTCTCGGAGATCGAGGGCGAGGTGGTTGACCTCGTTCCCGAGGAGGATGGGGCCGGCGAGATTCCATCTCCTCCGCGTCCTGTCGCCGCGAAGGATGAAGGCGCCCTTCTTCGTCCCGACGAGGAGCCAGACACGGCCGGGACTCTTGCCAACCGACCGTTTCTTTGTACCTTTCGAGCCGCGTCCGGACGGCTTCCCTGGTAACGTCCGCCTCATCGAGTTCCTTCGTGCGCTTCCCATTTCGACCCCCTCCCGCTCTCGGCCGGTCCGCATCTGCCATCCGGTGGCCGCGAGGATCCCTTCCCTAACGCTAACGGCCCGCCCCCGGTGATTCGGGGGCGGGCCGTCCATATTTTCCAACAAGAACCGTAATCGCCTTCCCGGCATTGCGCGCTAGAGCCAGGCAGCCAGGTGTCGCGCCGACGAGCACTGTTGGCTGGCGGGTCAGCGGGCGCTGACCGTCGTCGGCTTACCTTCCTCGCCCATGAAGACCACCAGGATCTTCACCGGCGCACTCGTTTTGTTGAACGCTTGGTGCCAGTGGTTGATGTCCTCGATAAAGGCCTGCCCGGGCCGATACTCCCGGGGTTGTCCACCCTCGGCCTGGACGGTGAGCGCCCCTTCGAGCACGTACACGAAGACGGGCACTGGATGCTGATGCCGCGCCGTTCGGCCCCCGGGCTCGATTTCACCGATGACGGAGACGATCTCGGCCTTCCCCGTCTTCGGGTACTCAAGCTTGAGGTTGCTGGCAGTCTGGGTGCCTTTCAAGACGGGCGTGGTCTTGAATCCTTTGGGAAGGGCCTGCTCCTCGCCCGCGGCCTGCGCCAGTTGCAAGGCAGTCGGCGCCTGGGCGGCGCTGGCTGCCACTAGAATAATGGTCAATGTGGCTTTGATCATCACGCGTTTCACCGCTATCCTCCTTCCGTTACAAAGCGACCCGAGTGAGAGGAATTTGCTCTTCGGGCGTGGCGCCATCCCGCCCCGGCATCCGCCTCTGGGGGCGCGCGCTTGGAAGCCCGGAAGTCCCCCGAACGCCGCCGAGTATCCGGGAGCCCGGGTAGCAGTGTCAAGAAGAATCAGGAGGTTAGCGGTCTGAATTCATGGGTCGGGTCCGCGCGGGGGTGGGGAGTGGCGGGTACACAGGCCTAGCGCCGGCTCGTCCCTGGGCGATCAGCCTACTCGCCCGGTAGAGACACCGGGCCAGATGCGATTGCCAAGATGGGGGACGCGAAGATGGGGGACCAACTACGACAACTTGGCTGCGGTCACCAGCGGAGAAAGCAACTGCTCGGGAGTCAGTACGTGTGCCCGTCGCACGAGTACTCCTGCTTCCTATGGCTCCGGGGTGAGGGTCCCGAGTCGCGCTCCGGCGAGCCTCTCCAGCTCCCGCGCCACCACGGTCTGGTCGAGCTTGCCGCTCCCGGCGGCGCGGGCG
>JACPAT010000021.1 GCA_016180655.1 Candidatus Methylomirabilota bacterium
AAGGTCTCCCTGTGGTTCACCGCCATCAAGAAGAACCTCCGCGAGCTTCCCGACTTCATCCGCCTGGCAGGAAAGATCGGCGCGGCCCGCGTGAACGTCCAGCGCCTCGTCCATTACGGCCAGGGTCTGGCGGTCCAGGACCAGTCCCTGCATGGGTCACTCTCCGCCCTGGAGGCCGAGATGCTCGCGGAGGCGGCGCGGCTCAGCCAGGAGCTGGGCATCGGCCTCTCCGCCTCGGGAAATACGACGCCGGAGGACAGCTTCACCTCCGAGGAGCAGGAGCGTCCCTGGTCCGGCTGCCAGCGACCGTGGAGCCTGAGCTACGTGACCGCCAACGGCAACGTGCTCCCCTGTTGCATCTCGCCCTGGACGGCCAAGGATTACGCCGGGCTCATCCTGGGGAACGCCCTTACCGAACCCTTTGCGGAGATCTGGAACGGCAAACGGTACCAGCAGTTCCGGACGCGCTTCGAGACCACCGAAGCCCCGGATCCGTGCCGGGGCTGCGGCCGCCTCTGGTCCATCTGAGTTCTCTGCCACGCGCCCCGCTGTGTCGCGCGAACGTTCGAAGGTTGAAGGTTCCAGGTTCAACGTTCAAGGTTCAAGGTTCACGCTTCACGTTTCACGCATCACGTTTCATGTTTCAAGGAAGCAACGTGAACATCGCCCTGGTCATCATGGTCAAACAGCCA
Organism: Candidatus Methylomirabilota bacterium; assembly: GCA_016180655.1. Classification (GTDB taxonomy): domain Bacteria; phylum Methylomirabilota; class Methylomirabilia; order Methylomirabilales; family 2-02-FULL-66-22; genus 2-02-FULL-66-22. The sequence goes on from JACPAT010000021.1 coordinate 693, forward strand.
GCCCCCGGCCGCGTGAAGACGCGGCTGTGCCCGCCCCTCACCCCGGAGCAGGCGGCGGAACTCTACCGCTGCTTCCTCCTGGACAAGATGGCCCAGGCCCGGCGCGTCCCGGCCGCGGCCCCGTACCTGGCGTTCACCCCGCGGGAGGCGGAGGGCTTCTTCCGCGATCTTGCCGGCGAGGGGTTTCTGCTGCTCCCCCAGGAGGGCAGAGACCTGGGCGAGCGGCTGGACCAGCTCTCGCAGCGGCTCCTCGCCGCCGGCCACCCGGGCGTCGTGATCATTGACAGCGACACCCCGAGTCTTCCCGACCGGTACCTGATTGAAGCCGTGGAGCGGACAGGCGACCGTGGGACCGATGCCGTCTTCGGCCCGGCCGAAGATGGAGGGTACTACCTCGTGGGTCTCCGGCGTCCGTCGCCGGCGCTGTTTCAGGGGATCACGTGGAGCACGGGTGTCGTGCTGGAACAGACACTGGGCAAGGCCGCGGCCGCCGGCTCCCGCGTGCACCTGCTCCCCCCGTGGTTCGATGTGGACACGGGGAATGACTTGGAGCGGCTGGCCGATGACCTGATGAGGAACGGGAGGCCGGCGGAACACACCCGGGCCTTCCTCCGGCACCTGACACTCGCACGACCATGAAGGGGCCCGACATGCCAGCCAACCGAAGCTGGGAGAGCGCCAGCACCCCCTATGTCCTGGCGATCCTCCGCATCCTGTACGGCATCCTCTGGCTGCAGCAGGCGGCGTGGAAGGTGCCGCCGGATTTCGGCATGTTGAGCAACGGCGGCCTCTTCTCCTGGACCCAGCAGATGGCGAAGTATTCCTTCTTGCCGCCGCATCGGTTCTTCGTCTCGTCCGTGGTCCTCCCGTATTTTCTCGTCTTTGCCTGGTTGACCCTTCTCACCGAGCTGTTCATCGGCTTCTCGCACTTCCTGGGCATCCTGAGCCGGCTGGGGGCGTTGGCGGCCCTCTTCATGTCGGCAAACCTGCTGGTGGGTCTGGCCCGGCATCCCGGGGAGTGGCCATGGAGCTACATTATGCTGCTGGGCTACGCGCTGCTCTTCCTGAGCGCCCATCCGGGCCGTGTCCTCGGCCTGGATGGATGGCTTTCCCGGCGCCTGAACGGGCCGGCCCTGACCGATCGGCCGTGGGCCCGGGCCCTCGCTTTCCTGACCTAACCGACGCATGATGATCACGCGCCACAGCCGGCCGGCGGCCGGATCGTTGGGGCTCTCTATGGAGGGGAATGGGGCCGGAACTCGGCTGGGTCTGGGGTTATCCCTGTTCGCCGTTGCTTCCGGCTTCCTCTACGCGTTCTTCGCCCTGGCCATGGGCGGTTGGCCGCTGGCCAATCCGTTTCCCCTTCCCCGGGCGGAGTACCGCCTGGTGTACTCCGTGCTGTTTCTCCTCCTGTTCGGGCTGCTGCTAGCGGCGAGCTGGCTCGTCTTCCGATCGGCCCGGGATGACGGCCCGACCCTGGGGGTCATCCTGGGGTTTGCCGTGCTGTTTCGCGTCCTGCTGCTCCCCACACCACCCGTCCTGTCCGGCGACATCTATCGCTACGTCTGGGACGCTCGCGTCCTGGCGTCCGGCGGGAACCCCTACCTCTCGGCGCCGGCGGATTTCGACGCGCCGGAGGTGAAAAATGAACCGATCTACCGGCACCAGAACCGGCCATTAGTCCGGACGATCTATCCGCCGCTGGCCCAGGCGTCATTCGGCGTCGTCCGCGCCGTGGGCGGGGAAAGCGTGACCGCCATGAAGGCGCTCATGCTCCTGGGGGATCTGGCCAGTATCCTCATCCTCGTGCACCTCCTGCGGACGCTGGGGCTGCCACGCAGCCGGGTCATTCTGTACGCCTGGCATCCGCTGGCCGTGTTCGAGGTTGCCGGATCGGGACACGTGGACGCGCTGGCCATCCCGCTCATCCTGCTGGCCGTCCTGGCCTGGCAGCGGGGCAGGGGCGCCGCGGCCGGCGCGGCGCTGGGCGCCGCGGCGCTCATCAAGATCTACCCGATCCTTCTGCTTCCTGCATTCTTCGGGAAGCGACGTTCGCCACTGCTCCTCGGTTGCGCGGTCACCCTGCTGGCGGGATACCTACCGTTCCTCCCCCAAACCGGGTGGCAGGTGCTGGGGCATCTCCCGCGCTACGTCGCCGATCCCAATGAAGTGTTCAATCCCTCCCTGATGGGCCTCGTCCTCTTCCTGAGTTCACGCCTCAGCACTGCCCCCGTGCTCTGGGCCTCGTGGATCGGACGCGCCGCCTTGCTTGGCACGCTGGCCTGGCTCGCACGTCGCGAGGCTACCGACCCGCAGGCGCTGCTGGCGCGCATCTTCGTCGTGGCCACCGCGACGACCCTGCTCACCCTGACGCTCCATCCCTGGTACGTGCTCTGGATCGTCCCGTTCCTGGCCGTACAGCCGCGCCCGGCATGGATTTACCTGAGCGGCACCGTCGTCCTCAGTTACGCATTTTATATCGTGGCCTCACCCACCCGCATCCTGATCGGCGTCCTGGAATACCTGCCGTTTCTCCTCCTGCTCTATTGGCAGTTGCGTCGTCCAGCGGTCGTCACTCCGGTGGCCGGACGCCTCGGGTTTGCTCGGGAGATGCCATGACTTGGCTGACGGGATTCCTGGCCGGTCTCTACCTGGCGTGTCTCTTCGGGCTGTTCCTCTACGGGATCAACAGCTATGTCCTGATCCTGCTCCATCGCCGTCACCGCCGGGCCGCCGAGGCCGCCGATGCCGCGATCCAGGCAGGCGGGGGCGAGCGGCCGGAGACGATGCTCCCCGTGGTGACGGTGCAGCTCCCGGTCTTCAACGAACGGTACGTCGTGGAGCGGCTGCTCCGGGCCGCCGCGAGCCTGGACTACCCGCGCGATCGTCTCGAGATCCAGCTCCTGGATGACTCCACGGACGACACGCGGGAGATCGCCAGCCGATTGGTCCAGGAGTATCAGGCGGCCGGCGTCCAGGTGGTCCACCTGCACCGGACGATCCGCACCGGCTACAAGGCAGGGGCCCTCAAGGAGGGCCTCGCCGCCTGCCGCGGCGAGTTCGTGGCCATCTTCGACGCGGACTTCGTGCCGGATCCGGATTTCCTGCGCCGCACGCTCCCCTACTTCGGGGATCCCAAGGTGGCCATGGTCCAGACGCGCTGGGGCCACCTCAACCGCGATTATTCCCTCCTCACGACCGGGCAGGCCTTCGGGATCGACGGCCACTTCGGCGTGGAACAGGGGTCGCGCGCCTGGGCGGGCCTATACCTGAACTTCAACGGGACCGCCGGGATCTGGCGCAAGGCGGCCATCCAGGACGCGGGGGGCTGGCAGGCGGATACGCTCACCGAGGATCTGGATCTGAGCTATCGAGCCCAGCTCCGCGGCTGGCGGCTGGTCTTCCTTCCCGACGTGGTCTGCCCGGCCGAGCTGCCGGTGCAGATCCAGGGGTTCAAGTCGCAGCAGCAGCGCTGGGCCAAGGGCTCGATCCAGACGGCGCGCAAGCTGGTCCCCGCCATCCTCCGGGCCCCCGGCTCGTGGTTCAAGAAGTACCAGGCGGTCATTCACCTCACGCATTACGCGGCCCACCCGTTGATGCTCTTGGTGGCGATCGCCTCGCCCCCGCTCTTGTACCTCGACTGGTTCTTCGCCTCGTGGCGCAGCGTCTTCGCGTCCACGGCCTTCTTCTGCCTGGCCACCTTCGGCCCGTCCGCCCTCTACTGCTATTCCCAGCGGGTGCTCTACCCGGACTGGCGGCGGCGCCTGCCCTACCTCCCCTCACTGATGCTGCTCGGAACCGGCATCGCCCTCAGCAACACCCAGGCGGTCCTGGAGGGACTGTTCCAGCGGGCCGGCGATTTCATCCGGACGCCCAAATTCGCCATCCAGAGCCGACAGGATTCCTGGCGCACCAAGCAGTACCGCTCGCGGTTCTCCTGGACGGCCGTGGGCGAGCTTTTGCTCTCGGTCTACTGCGGGATCGGCGTCTACCTCTTCCTGGACCGGGGCCGCTTTCTCATCGGGCCATTCCTGGTTCTCTACACCCTCGGCTTCGGCTATGTCGGCATCCTGACTCTGCTTCACTCCCTGGGGCCCCGCCCGGCCGCCGCCCGCCGGATTTCCCTGGCGTTCGACCGCTGGACCATGGTCCTCCTCCTGCCCCCCGCGGTCCTCCTCGCCTCCGTCTGCCTGGCCTTCTGACTTCCTGGGCCGCCGCATTGACACGTACCCAGCCCCTCCGGTAATGTCAGTCACAAGAAGCACGAAGAAACGGACGGGCGGCCTGATCACCGAGAAGAACCTGCCCGCAGTGATCCGCCGCAGCGCCAGGATGGCGGGCATGCAGTGAGTTTAGCCTGGCGAAAGGAGCATCGTCATGCGATTTGCTCGAAACTTGCTGTCACGCCTGGCCGTCCTGTCAGGCATGGTGTGGGCCGGGGCGTGCGCAACCACACCAGCATTCAGAGGGGACACCCTGAACGCATACTCCATCTGGCCGGAGAACTGGGCGCGGCCCATGTTTCAAGAATTCGAAAAGGCCACGGGGATCAAGGTGAACTTCGCCCGCCTCTCCTCCGGCGCAGCTCTGGCCCGACTAATCTTTGAGAAAAATAATCCCCAAGCGGACGTGCTCTTCGGGGGCCCGGTAGACATCCATGTTGTCGGCACTAGGGAGGGAGTCTTCGAGCCCTACAAACCGCCCACCTTCGCCGCGCTGCCGCTCCGGTTCAAGCACCCCGAAGGGCAGTGGGTGGCCATCGCCGACGACCCGCTGGTGTTCATGACCAATACCGATTTCCTGAAAGAGCACAATCTCAAACCGCCCAGCTCCTGGAACGATCTCTTGGATCCGGCCTACAAAAACATGCTTCAGATGGGCGATGCCCGTACATCGGGAACCGCGGTGATGCGCATCTTCTCGATTCTGGAAGTCTACGATCAGGACGAAGCCAAGGCCTTCGACTACATGAAGAAGAAGCGCCGGAACGTGCAGCTCTACACCAAGAGCGGGGCTGGCGGCACCCTCCCGGTGGGCCTGGGCCAGGCCGGGGCGGGGATCTTCTTCCTCGTGGATGCCCTGGACACCAAGGCCAAGGGCTACGATGTGACCATCAGTTTCCCGAAGGAGGGCGTCGGGACCTCCCCCGAGGCCGTTGCCCTCGTCAAAGGGGCGAAAAACCCCGAGCTGGCGAGGAAGCTGATTGACTGGGCGACTTCCCCTGCCATGCAGTCGCTCTACGCCAAGTCCAAGATCAACTTCGTCCCGGCCCACCCCGAGGTGAAGATCGAGCCCAGCCTAGCCGAGGTTCTGAAGGGTGCGAAGATCTTCCCCATTGACGATGCTTTTGCCAGGGCCAACCGGAAGCGCATCTTAGAGCGCTGGGTCAACGAGGTCCTCAACCTCAAGGAATAAACCGTACTCCTCCTCACCTCCGCCTCTCACTTATTGGGAAAAAGGAATCGGTGAACGAATTGGAGTTTCTTCGCGTTCTTGGCGGTTCAACCGCAACGAATTCGGGGACGTTGTTGACGGAGTTGACTTGCGGTTGCCGGAATGAGACAGCGGGCGGCGGAACCAGTTGCCCCCGGGACGCGGAGATTGGGGAAACCTGATCGAGGGTTACATGCCTCAAGGAAGGGCATGGCGCCGCGGCCTTACGGTGCATGAGCCGGCCCATGATGCTGTTGACACTGTGTACACACTTTGCTATCGTGCCTGGGAGGAGGGATCGAACATGGCGAAAGCAAGTGTGCTCGGGGTGCGGGAAGCGCGAGCTAAGTTCTCAGAGTTGCTGGAAAGCGCCCAGTTCCGTGGCAGGGAATTCCTCATCGAGCGAGCGGGCAAGCCATTCGCCGTCATCATCGGTGCAGATCAGTATGCCGAGATGCAAAGCGAGCTGGCCACCCTTCAGGAAGAGCGGAGCAGGGATGGACGGAAGGGACTCCGCCGGGCCAAAGCGGACATCGAGGCTGGCCGCCTCACCCCCCACGACGAGATCTTCCAGCGACTGGCGACAAAGAAGAAGTAGATGGCGCGGATCTACTGGACCGCGGAGGCATCCGGCCAGCTTGCGGGGCTGGATGACCGCAGCCAGCAGGCCATCCGCCGCCGGGTAGAAATTCTGGCCGATTTCCCGTACGCCGGGGTTGCCCTGAAGCGAGACTGGGAGGGGTTCCGAAAGCTGTCTGCCGCTCCACTCCCCTGGATCACCATCTACACGGTGCGGGATGCAGAGACGGTGATCGTCGGCTATCTCCGGCACGCTCGCAGCCGGTGGGAGACTCGGTAAGGCTGTGCCCTCCCCTGTACCAAATGATCTGGAACGTCCCTCATCCCATTGCTTCTGCCCATGGATTGACACCTCCCCAAGGCTTCTGGTAACGTTCACGTCTGTCGAGGAGCCGTAGGGTCCTGGCAAAGGAGGTGGACTATGCGTCGCCTTGGTGCTGTGTTGCTCATTCTCCCTGTCCTTATCGCGGGGATACTCTCCGGTTCTGATTTGGCTGCGACTCAGGAATTGAAGTTCGGCTTCACCCCGGTCCTCACCGAGTCGGAGATGCGGGTGGAGTTCGAGCCGCTCATGACCTACCTCTCCGACGCCATCGGACAGAAGGTCACCCTGTACATCGCCAAGAACTACGGGGACCTTCGCACCCAGATGGAGGCCGGGACGGTGGACATCGGCAGCTTCTCGCCCTTCGCCTACGTGGATGCCACCCGGGGCGGGAAGATCCGGATCATCGCCCAGTCCATCCTGGAAGGCTCCGCGACCTACCGAGGGCTGATCGTGGCCCGGAAGGACAGCGGGCTCAAGACGGTGGCCGACCTGGAGGGCAAGCGCTTCGCCTTCGTGGACCCAAAGTCGGCCTCCGGTTACGTCTATCCCCGCGCCATGCTGATCGAGAAGGGAGTCACTCCCGAGAAGTATTTTAAGGAGACGATCTTCGCCGGCGGCCACGATAAGGTGATCGCGGCGGTCCTGGAGGGCAAGGTGGACGCCGGCGCCATCTATGACGGGGCCCTGGGCGTCGCCAAGGCCAAGGGCATGCGGACCGAGGATCTCGTCAGCCTGGTCAGCACCGATCCCATCCCCCACGACGCCATCGCCGTCCGGATCGGCATGGATGAGGCCCTGGCGAAGAAGATCCAGACTGCGCTGGTGAACCTCGACAAATCCGAGGCCGGGCGCAAGGTCATTTCCAACAGCAAGAAGAAACTGACGGGCCACGTGATCGCCGAGGACAGCCTCTTCGACGTAGTCCGCCGCACCGCAAAGATCGCTGGCCTGTAGGAATTCCGACATCTGCGGAAGGAGGTTTGCCATGCCACGTTTCGGCTCATGGTTGTCCCGGCTGGCCATCCCGTTCCTGGCGGCCTGTGTTCTGGGATGGGGCGCCGCCCCCGCGGTCGCCGCCGACACGGTGAACGCCTACTCCATCTGGCCGGAGAACTGGGCGCGTCCGATGTTCCAGGAGTTCGAGAGGGCCACGGGGATCAAGGTGAACTTCGTGCGCTTCTCCTCCGGCGAGGCGCTGGCCCGCGTGATCGCCGAGAAGAACAACCCGCGCGTGGACGTGCTCTTCGGCGGCCCGGTGGAGACCCACGCGGCCGGCATCAAGGAAGGCATCTTCGAGCCCTACAAGCCCCCGACCTTCAACGTCCTGCCGCCCCGCTTCAGGCACCCCGAGGGACAATGGGTCGCCATTGCCGACGATCCCCTGGTCTTCATGAGCAACACCAAGTTCCTGAAGGAGCACAACCTTAAGGCGCCGGCCTCGTGGGCCGACCTCTTGGATCCGGCGTACAAGAACATGATCCAGATGGCGGACGCCCGCACCTCGGGGACGGCCGTGACCCGCATCTTCTCCGTGCTGGAGGTCTACGGCCGGGACGAGGAGAAGGCCTTCGACTTCATGAAGAAGTTGCGGCCCAACGTCCAGCTCTATACCAAGAGCGGCGGCGGCGGGACGTTGCCGGTGGGCCTGGGCCAGGCCGGCGCGGGCATCTTCTTCATCGTGGATGCCCTGGACACCAAGGCCAAGGGATACGACGTCGCCATCAGCTTCCCCAAGGAGGGGATCGGGACGTCGGCCGAGGCCATCGCCCTCCTCAAGGGGGCCAAGAACCCCGAGTTGGGCAAGAAGCTGATTGACTGGGCCGCCTCCCCCGCCATGCAGTCGCTCTTCGCCAAGTACAAGATCAACTTCGTTCCGGCCCACCCCGAGGTGAAGATCGAGCCCAGCCTGGCCGAGGTGCTGAAGGGGGCCAAGATCTTCCCCATCGACGATGCCTTCGCAGGCGCCAACCGCAAGCGTATCGTGGAGCGCTGGATCAACGAGGTCTTGAACCCGAAGTAGTGGGGATTCCTTCCACCCGAGGGGGGACCGGCGGCGACGGCTCCTGGCCTGCCGGTCCCCTCACTTTTTGGGGGCATCGCCTGTGACCAGCATCGCGGCCGCCCGGACGGAGGGGTGGCGCCGGACGCTCAGGGACCCCGCGCTCTTCGCCACGGTCATCACCTTCCTCGACGGAGGGCAGATCACTCTCGGGAATCTGGTCGCCATTCTCCGGGACGGGAACCACAGGCAGGCCTTCTGGAACAGCCTGCTCCTGGCGGCCCTGGTCGGCCTCTGCGGGACGGGGCTGGGGTTCCTGTACGCCTTCGCCGCCGTTCGAGCCAACCTGTCGCGGGCCTGGATCACGGCCCTGGATGCCGCCTCGCTTCTGCCGCTCGTCTCGCCCCCCTTCACCTCCGCTATCGCCATGATCTTCTCCTTCGGGCCGCGGGGGCTGATCACCTATCACCTGCTGGGCATCAAGGGATTCACCGTCTACGGCCTGCACAGCACGCTCTTCTCCGAGACGCTCACCTATTTCCCCATCGCCTACCTCACCCTGAAGCCGATCCTGGCCGCCATCGATCCCAACGTGGAGGACATGGCCTTCAGCCTGGGGAGCTCGCGCTGGCGCGTGTTCCGGACCGTGACGCTGCCGCTCACGGTGCCGGGCCTGGCCAATGCGTTCCTCCTCCTCTTCGCCGCGTCGCTGGCCGACTTCGCCACGCCGCTGATCCTGGCCGGCAACAGCTTCCCCGTCCTGCCCACCCAGGCGTACCTTCAGATCACCGGCCTCTTCGACCTGAAGGGCGGGGCCGTCCTGTCCTTCGTCCTGCTGGTGCCCGCCCTGGTGGTCTACCTGCTCCAGCGCTACTGGGTGAGCCGGAAGTACTACGTGACCATCACGGGCAAAGTGGGTGCCCTGACCACCATCAAGAGTCTTGCCCCGTGGGCTCGCGCCCCGCTGCTCTCCGCGTGCCTGCTTCTGGCCGGGGTGATCCTCTACTTCTACGTCCTGCTCTTCTACGCCTCGGTGGTGGTGGCCCTGGGCGCCAACCACGCCTGGACCTGGCGCCACTACCAGGTCATCTTCACCGAGGGGCTCAAGGCCATCCGCGACACCCTGGCCATCGCGGGGGCGGGGATGCCTCTGGGGGGACTGTATGGCATCCTCCTGGGCTACCTGGTGGCCAAGAAGATCTTCCCGGGCCGTCAGGCCATGGAGATCGTCTCCATGATCAACTACTCCCTCCCCGGGACCATCGTCGGGATTGCTTACCTGATCGCCTTCAACGACCCGCCCATCGTCCTGACGGGGACCGGCCTCATCATCGTGGCGTGCTACGTGTTCCGCTACAGCCCCACGGGCATCCGGGCCACCGTGGCGCTCCTGCAGCAGATCGACCCCAGCATCGAAGAGGCCTCGCAGGGGCTGGGGGCCGGCAGCGGGACCACGTTTCGCCGCATCACGTTGCCCCTCATCCTCCCGGCTTTCTTCGCGGGCCTCGGGGTGGTCTTCATCCGGTCCATGACCGCCATCAGCGCGACCATCTTCCTGGTGTCCATCAACTGGACGCTGATCACGGTGCGCATCCTGGAGAACATGACCGAGCTGTCCCTGGGGCCGGCCGCCGCGTTCTCGATCCTGGTCGTGGTCATCGTCTTCGTGGTGATCGCCGCGATCAGCGGCCTGCTCCGGCGGTTCCGCACGCCGGGAGCCCTGGAAGTGACCAGCATCCTGGGAGGCTGACGTGAGCGCGGTAGGCATTCGGATCGAGAGCATCTCCAAGCGGTTCGCGCACCGGGTGAAGGGCGAGGTGTACGCCGTGCGGGATGTCAACCTCACGGTCCAGCCCGCCGAGCTCTTGACCCTCCTCGGCCCCTCGGGCTGCGGCAAGACTACCACGCTCCGGATGATCGCCGGGTTCGAACAGCCCGACGCGGGGCGGGTCTTCATCGGCGAGCAGGACGTCACCGGCCTCATGGCCAACCGGCGGAACATCGGGTTCGTCTTCCAGAATTATGCCCTCTTCCCCCACCTGTCGGTCTTCGAGAACGTGGCCTACGGCCTGCGCGTCCAGCGACAATCGGAGCAGGAAATCGCCCAAGCCGTCGGGGACGTCCTCGCCCTCGTCGGCCTGCAGGGCTACGACCGCCAGTTCCCCAATCAGCTCTCGGGCGGGGAGCAGCAGCGCGTGGCCCTGGCCAGGGCCATCGTCATCCGGCCCCGGGTGCTACTGTTCGACGAGCCGCTGTCCAACCTGGACGCCAAGCTGCGGGTCCACATGCGGGGGGAGTTGCGCGAGCTGCAGCAGCGCCTCCACATCACCGCCGTCTACGTGACCCACGACCAGGAAGAGGCCATGGCCATCTCCGACCGGATCGCGGTGATGCACCAGGGACAGATCGTGCAGGAGGGCACGGCCGAGGACCTGTACCGTCGCCCGGATTCCGAATTCGTGGCGCAGTTCATCGGCCGGACGAACCTGCTTTCCGGGCGCGTGCAGTCCGCCGGCCTGGGCGGAATCGAGTTGGAGGTGGCCGGTCGGCATCTCCGCCTCTCGGGGGATGCCGCGCGCGTCACCGGGGGGCAGATCGTCCGCCTGGTCGTTCGTCCCGAGGTGATCGAGCTGCGGCCGGCGGATTCAGGGGACGGGATCCCGGGCACCATCGCGTCCCGGACGTTCCTGGGGGAGAAGGCGGAATACCAGGTCCGGGTGGGCGCGGATCTGTTGCAGGTCACCAGCTACAACCCCGTGCAGCGCGGCCTCTTCTCCGTCGGGCAGCCGGTGACGCTTCACTTCCCGGCCGAGGGGATCCAGCTCCTGCCGGGAGGTCCGGCATGAATGCCAATCGGCAGGTCTCGCCCGGCCCCCTCTCCCGTCCTCTCCCCCCGAGGGGGGGAGGAGCATGATGAGGGGAGTGGCTCTAGCGCTGGTGCTCTTGACCTACGCTCCCCTGGCGCTGGGGCAGGGCCAGGAGGTCCATGGCGAGAACTCCGTCTTCGCCGGTCACGGGGTGGCCATCGCCTGGGGGGTGTTGAAGGGACCGATGGAGGAACAAACCCAGGTGATCCTCCGCATTCTCCCGGCGGGCGAGGCGTATGCGTACGTCAGCGTGGAGGCTGTGGATCCGTTCACCGGCAAGCGCCAGCCGGTCCTGGCGGGCCGCCCGCTGGGGGATCGGGTGGATATCCGGAGCCCCCGGGGAACCTTCGCCGACTTCCCGCGCCGGGAGGTCCACCTGTACCGGACGGCCGGCGACTGGCAGGCGCAGAAGCCGTCCGTGACCGTGTACTACCTGGGCGTACCGGATACCACGCCCGAGTTCATCTCGGAAGCGGCCCTCTTCACCTATATCGATCAGGCCCTGGCCAAGGGACGGGGCGCCGGCCAAGGACGCAAGCCATGAGCCGCCGGATCACGATCGCCCACAGCCCCGACGCCGACGACGCCTTCATGTTCTATGCCCTGGCCCAGGGCAAGGTCGGCGATCCCGAGCTGGAATGCGTCCATGTCCTGGAGGACATCCAGTCGCTCAACGAGCGCGCGTTTCGGGGCGAGTACGAGGTCACCGCGGTCTCCTTCCACGCGTATGCGTATCTCGCAGACCGCTACGCCCTCCTGCCCCACGGGGCGAGCATGGGGGACGGCTACGGCCCGATGGTCGTGGCCCGCGAGCCGCTACGCCGCGAGGATCTCCAGGGCAAATCCATTGCGGTGCCCGGCATCCTGACGACCGCGTTCCTGGTCCTGAAGCTCTGGGACCCGTCGCTCGCCCACAGCGTGATCCCCTTCGACCAGATCCTGGACGCTGTCGTCGCCCGGCGCGTAGATGCCGGCCTGATCATTCACGAGGGTCAGGTGACGTATGCGTCCCTCGGCTTGCACAAGGTGGTGGATTTCGGCGAGTGGTGGAGAGAGGAGACCGGCCTTCCCCTCCCCCTCGGCGGGAACGTCATCCGGAAGGACCTCGGCCCGGCCCTGATGCGCCGGGTCTCGCGCCTCCTCCGCGAGAGCATCGCGTACGCGCTGGCCCACCGGGAGGAGGCCCTCACCTACGCCATGCAGTTCGGGCGGGACATGGACCGGCGGCTGGCGGACCGGTTCGTCGGGATGTACGTGAATGACCTGACGCTGGACTACGGCGAGCGGGGTCGCGCGGCAGTGAAGCGCCTGCTCGCCCTGGGCCACGAGCGGGGCCTGATCCCGCACCGCGTGGAGCCCGAATTCGTGGGGTCGTGAGGGTGAACTTGCTTTAGCGCTGCCTGGCCCCCAGGCCAGGTGGGCCGCGCGGGCCAACCCGGGGCGAGCCCGGACCGACGACACCGTTCGGTCATATCAAGCGGGCCGGCTACGCCGCGACAGATCGCACGGGCGGTGGACCCGGGCGGGCCACAGCCTGAGGTGACTGAGGATCTTCTCGATGACCGCCGCTTCATCAATGGGAGAGATGTGAAAGTAGCGCAGCCATCTTAAAGCCACTAAAGCCGCAACGTAGCCCCCCCAGCCAACAGAGAGTTGCTTACTCACTTAAGGGCGTCCCGCTTTACGCTTTACGGGTCTGCGTTCAGCCGATTCGCCGGTAGTCCCTGCCCTACTTCTCCGCCCCGAACAGGAGATTTGGAAGCCAGAGAGCCAACTGGGGAAACAGGAGCACCAGGATGAGTGCCGTTGCCTGGACGCCGACGAAGGCAAGGGCCGAGCGGTAGATGTCCGTCGTGGGGATCTCGGGCGGGGTAATCCCGCGAATGTAGAAGAGGTTCACCCCGTAGGGTGGGGTGAGGAACGCCATCTCCATGTTCAGGACGAAGAGCGCCCCAAACCACACCGTGTCAAAACCGAGCGCCTTGACGACCGGGACATAGATCGGGACTGTGAGCATGAGGATCCCGGTCGGATCGATGAAGCACCCGAGGACGAAGAGCGTCAATTGCATCACGACCACGATCCAGATCGGGGCAATCGTGATCTCCAGCAGGAGGCTCTTCACCAGCTCCGACCCGCCGGCGATCGTGAAGATCGTCGTGAATACCGTGGCCCCGACCACGATCCACATCACCATGGCGGTCAGGGAGAAGGTGCCATACAACGCCTCTTTCAAGTTTGGCCAGGTCAGCCTCCCGTTGATCACCAAAATGACCAGGGCACCCAAGGCCCCGACGGCCGCCGCCTCGGTCGGGGTCGCCAGTCCGCTGAAGATCGAGCCCAGGACCGCCACGATGAGCAGGCTGGGCATGATGATCGATCTGAGCGAGGCGACCTTCTCCTTCCAGTTCCCCCGATCCTCCAACGGCGTGGCGGGACCGAGTGACCCTTTGAGGTGACAGGCGAGTAGGATGTATGCAATGAAGAGACCGGAGAGGATGAGCCCGGGTACGAAACCGCTGGCGAACAGCCTCCCTACCGACTCGTTCGCCAGGAACCCGTACAGGATGAACAGCAGGCTCGGGGGAATGAGTTGCCCCAGCGCCCCTCCGCCCATGACGCACCCGAGGGCCAGTTTCCTGTCGTAACCACGCTTCAACATCGACGGGACGGCGATCAGGCCGAGGGTCACGGTGGCCGCGCCGCTCACGCCGGTGCAGGCGGCAAAGATTGTGCAGATGAGAACCGTGCCGACCGCCAGTCCCCCTCGCACGCCGCCGATCCATTTCTCGGCCGCCGAGTACAGGTCCTCGGCCAGCCCGGATACCTTCAGGAGGTTCCCCATGAATATGAAGAGCGGGACGGCGATCAAGACGATGGTCCGGATGTTGTTCAGGATCGCCGTCGTGGCCAGCAGGAGCGATGACGGGCCCTGGGTGATCAACCCGAGGATGACCGCGCTCCCGCCCAGCGCGAAGACGATCGGGAGCCCCAGGAAGAGGAGCAGGAGCATGAAGCCGAAGAGGAGCGGCGTCAGCAGCAGGATATCCATTACAGCTCCTTCCCGAGGAGCCCGAAGGCCAGATCGCGGAGGAACTTCACGATGCTTTGCATCCCGAGCAGGACACTGCCCAGGACCGCGATGATCTTCAGGGGATAGATGGGCGGGCCCCACGGGGAGATGCTGCGCTCATTGTTGATGATGGAGTCCCAGGCGACCTCGACACCGGTCCAGACCAGGGCCGTCATGAAGATCAGCGCCACGAGTCCCGTGACCCCTTCGATCACTGCCCGAGTCCGGGGCCTGAACAGGCGGATCACCGTATCGACCCGCACCATGCCTCCCATTTTCAGGCAGTAGGCCCCGCCCAGAGCGAAGTAGAATCCGAAGAAGTACTGCGTGGATTCATGCGCCCAGATCGTCGGCATGTTGAAGAGGCTCCGGAGGAGTACTTCCCACGTGAGGATGAAGACGAGCGCCAGAACACCCCAGATGGCAACTCGCGCGGTGTACTCACTCGCGGCATCCACCAGCCTGCAAAAACCTCGCAGCACTCCCATGGAACTCCCGACCCCCTTCGCCTGCCCTGCCGCGGTGAAGCGTTCGCCGGCCGCTCAGACGCGAAGTTCGGCGGCTCCCCCTGCCGACTCCGTTTCTTTTCGACAGGCCCGAGGTTCCCTGTGACCAGGGTCCGGGATTGGGCGCCCCTCAAACAGGGCGGGTACTCCGGCGATCCGGCGGCCGGACGCGAAGCGGCCGAGCGACCACGACCGCAGGAGGAATTCCCCGCAGCACCCGCCCCATCCCGCGCGCGAGCCAGTTCCAGCGTTACCGGAGGTAGCCCCTCTCCTTCATGAACCGCTTGGTGATCTCGACCATCTTGGCCAACCGCGCACTGCGGCCGGAGTACGAGTCGAGTATCTTCAGCGATTCGGCGGTTATCGCTGCCTGCAGGTCTTCGGCCATCGGAATCGCCTGCGCATTCCACTTCGCAAGGCTGTTGAGAACCTCTTGATCGTTCATCTCACTTCGCCAGGTCGTGATCCAGTTGAGGATGGGCTCCTGCGAAAGCACGTACGCTCGAAGATCGGCCGGCAGCTCGTCGAGGGCCTTCCGGCTGATGCTCCACGCGTCGATGCTGGCCCCCTGGATGGCCGGGGTCATCAGGTACTTCGCCACCTCGTAATGCTTCAGGTCTTTGTAGTGGCCGATGGGAGTCGCGTACCCTTCGATCGTGCCCAGCTGGAGCGCGGTGAAGCTCTCCTCGTGGGGGAGGGACACCACGGATGCCCCGATGGTTCCGAAGATTTTCGCCATATCCCCTGATGCCCGGACCTTGAACCCCTTGAAATCCGCCAACGTCTTGATCGGCCTCTTCGACCACAGCATGATGGGTCCGAGGGAATTGATGGAGTAGAAGTGAACCCCCTTCTCGGCAAACGCTTCCCGGATCGGCTCGATCAGGCCGAGATCGTAGAACAGGTACTGAACGTCGGTCCGGTTCCGCACGATCATCGGCAGTCCCGCCTGAAGCCCGCCCTCCGGAATGTAGCCGGTGTAGTAGCCGCCCCAGGTGGTCGCGATCTGGATCAGGTTGCCCCGCAGGGCATTGATGTAGTCGTCCACCTTGACGATCTGCCCGGCGGGATACAGCGTGATCTTCAACCTGCCGTTCGAGTGCGCGTTCACCCAGTCGACCCACCACTTTTCGGCATTGTAGAATGGAGACCCCGGCGTCTTGTTGGTCTGGAACTTCCACTCGTACACTTTGGTCTGCGCGGCGTCCAGCGGGAGGGCGAGAAGGGCTACGAAGAGAGATGCGAGAACGGGCGGGAGCCAATACTTTACCAGCTGCCTCTTCATGAAAGATCCTCCTTCCCCGGAAAAGTCTCTCCGGTCTCACGGACAGACGGCAACACCCTCTCTCCACGCACCTCCTTTCCTGTCCACTGCTCTCCTGAGCAAAACACCGGGTCCAGCGCGAGTGCGTCGGCACCGCTAACCACTGGCCCCTCGCAAGAAACTTCTCGTCCTCTTGAGGACGATCCTGAGCGATTTTCAGGTGATGCTGATGGGTGAGAGGGTGATGGCGATAGGTGATAAGAATTTGCTCTTGGGCCGCGCGCCCCAGCTGCCGTCACGAGATCCGCGCAGGGCGCGCCCACGCCGAGACGGAGGGCAGCATACCGCAGCCCGAGGGCGCCGTGTCAAGCGAAAACTGGTCAGGCGAGAGGAGGCGGGGGTGACGGACGGGCCAGGGAGCTGGAAGGGGGCGAGCCTGGGCGGACTCGGATTCAGACACGATTTCGTGTATACTCTGAGAACGCTCCTCCAGGAGTGGGCATATGGATCGCACGCAATCGATCCGGGCCGCTCTGGGCGAGGC
>JACPAT010000022.1 GCA_016180655.1 Candidatus Methylomirabilota bacterium
CTTATTAACCTTTTTGCCTCCCGCCCCTCTCGTGCCCTGTCCGCGGCCCGCCCCCGCCGCCAACAGCCGGGGCACTCCTCGCTACCGGGATCTAGCCCGGCGCCGGCGGATCCGGTAGCCCGCGCCAGCCTCCTCGACGCGGAAGCCGATGGGGCGCCGCTGAGGCCGTGGCGGCGCCATCAGCGCGCGGATGGCGTCGAAGACGACCTTGAATTGGGTGTCGTACTTCTTCTCGAGAGCGGCGAGCTTCCTCGCCAAGTCGGCGTTCGTCTGCAGCATCTGCCGAAGCCGCACGAAGGCGCGCATGATCTCGATGTTCACCTGCACGGCGCGGGGGCTTCGCAGGACGCTCGACAGCATCGCCACGCCCTGTTCGGTGAAGGCGTAGGGAAGGTGGCGGCGACCTCCCCAGGATCTTGAGGTGCCAAAATGGAACCTCAAGTTCTCGAACTCGTCCTGGGAGAGCTGGAACATGAAGTCACTTGGAAAGCGCTCTTCGTTCCGTTTGACCGCACGCACCAGGACCTTGGTCTCGACCCCGTACATGGACGCAAGATCGGCGTCGAGCATGATCTTGTGCCCACGCAACGCCAGGATCGCGCGCTCGATGCGCTCCATCGGGACGAGGCTCGGCTCAGGCATCGGAACCTCCGAAACTTGAGGTGCCAATCTGTGACCTCATTGCCGATGCCCACAAAGGGCATTCTTCCATCCGTGGTGCGCCGATAGCCCGAACCCCGCCGCCTTCGCCCTCCTGCCTCTTACCACGGACGTGTGCCAGAATAGGACACAGATGAGGCGGGCCACCGATCATTGTCGGGAGTCTCTGGTGGAACTGATGGAACGGGTACGTATCAGAAGCGGTCGTGGGATGCAAGGGCCAAGAACCAGGAGGCGGGCATGTGGGTCAGGTGGCAAATCTACTTGTCCCTCGGTTCCGGGTTGCCTATAATTCGGCGGATGGCGTGACGCGTGGTGCCGCAGGGGCCCCGTTTCCCACGCTGATTCCCCGGTCGCGATGCCGCAGTCAACCCTGAGCAGATCCTTCACGCTCTCGCTCCTGCTGCACGCAGGGCTCCTGGGGCTGCTGTTCCTGGCGGCCTCGAGGGCACCGGTCTTCTCCGACACCCCGTTGCGCGTCCGGATTCTGGAAGCGCCAGGGCCGCCGCAACCGGCGAGCCGAGAGCCGGTCCAGACGAGCCGCGAGCCGAGAGCCGAGAGCCGCGAGGGAAGCGCCGAGCGCCGAGCGCCGAGCGCCGAGCGCCGCGAGCCGCGAGCCGAGAGACGAGAGGGGAGGCAATCGGCCGAGAGGTCGCGCGGCACGAGCACACCGGATCTGCGGGAACCGCCTGCGGCGGTACCTCCCCGCGTCGCGGCACGCCCGACGCCGCAGCCGGCCCCGCCGCGGCCGGAGCGGACACCCGAGGCTCCCCGAGAGACGATGGCCCTCGTCCCGCCCGAGCAGAGCGGCCTCAGGCTGGGTGGCCCGACGCAAGCGGCGCCGCGTCTCCCTGCGATCAAGGCTGAACCACCGGGCAGCGGGCCGCGGCCCTCGCTGCGGGATCAGATCGCCAGCCTCGGCTCCGGCCTCACGGGAGACGCGGGCGAGCTTGCCAGGCAGACGGTCAACCTGAACAGCCGGGAGGATCGCTTCGTTGACTACCTGGCCCAGGTCAAACGGCGCGTCGAGAGGGTCTGGGTGTATCCCGAGGAAGCCCTGGCCCACGGTGTCGGCGGTGAGCTGCTCCTGGTCTTCACCCTGAACAAGGGCGGCACCCTGACGAACATTCGCCTCGTCCAGAGTTCCGGCTTTCCCATCCTGGACGAGGAAGCCCTCCGGGCAGTGAAGCTGGCGGCGCCCTTCGACCCCTTCCCGTCTCAGATGGGCGACGAGCCCTGGAACATCTCGGCCTCCTTCCACTACAACCTGCCCCGTCGCTTCCGAAGGAACTGATCCCACCATGCCCTGGTCTCTCCTGGCATGCACCGGGCTGCTGACCTCGGCGCTGTGGCGGAGGCTGTCTGGGCGTCGTCCACGCGGGCGGCAGGCCGTCCGGACGCTCCGCCTTCCCGGGCTCACGCGAGACGTCTGGATCTGCCGCGACGAGTGCGGCGTCCCGCAGATCTACGCGGAGAGCGCGGGCGACCTGGCGTTCGGGCTGGGGGTGGCGATGGCGCAGGACCGGCTCTGGCAGATGGAGACGCTGCGTCGCCTGGCGGGAGGACGGCTGGCGGAGCTCCTGGGGGACCGCCCCCTCACCGGGGTCCGCCTGCACATGCCAGGTCCGACGGTCCTGGCGGTGGACCGGCTTTACCGGAGCCTTCGAATGCACGCCGTGAGCCGGGAAGAGCGAACCCTGCTCAGCGAGGAGGGGGCGGCCACTCTGGACGGCTTCTCCGCGGGCGTGAACGCCTGGCTCCTCCGCTGCCGTCCGGGCGACCTGCCGCCCGAATGCGTCCTGGCCGGGATCCATCCCGAGCACTGGACGCCCGAGGACTCTCTGGCCGTCGGGAAGCTGGTGGGCTGGCTCCTCTCCCTGGCCTTCCCGGCGAAACCCAGCCTGGCCATCCTGGCGGCCGACCCCCGGCTGCGTCCACTGCTCCCTCCGGATCTCTCCCGGGCTCCGTGCATCATCGGGAACCCCCTGCCGGCGTCTCCCGCCCGCCTGGACCTCTTGGCACGCCGGGCCCTGGGCCTCACGGGGCCCGGGGTGGGGAGCAACAGCTGGGTGGTCGCCGGGCGGCGGACGGCGTCGGGGAAGCCTCTGCTGTGCAACGACCCGCATCTGCTGTTCGGCCTCCCGGCGCTCTGGTACCCGGTCGCGCTCCACGGGCCGGACCGTCGGGTGATCGGCGGAGCGATGCCGGGGATCCCGGCCGTCCTCATCGGCCGGAACGAGCATCTGGCCTGGGGCTTCACCGCCGTGATGGCGGACGATGGGGACTATTACCGGGAGACGCTGGACCCGTCGGGCACGCGGGTTCTTCGCGATGGAACCTGGCACCCGGTGGAAGTCTCGGAGGAGGAGTTCCGGATCCGGGGCCGGCGCGGACCGGTGTGCCGCAGGCTGCGCTTCGTGCGGCACGCGGGGGTCCTGTGCCCGCTCTTGCCGCAGGAGCAGGATGCGCCTCCGGTCTCTTTCCGCTGGGTGGGGCTGGAGGCGTGGCGGGGACTGGACGCCCTCCTGGGCATGAATCGGGCGACGGACGTCGGGGCGTTCGAGGTGGCGCTGCGGGAGTTCGCGCTGCCGGCCCAGAACGTGGTGGTGGCCGACCGCCAGGGGACCATCGCCTACTTCTGCGCCGGCAAGTTCCCCCGGCGATCCTGGGGCGGGGACGGTCCCGTCATCCTGGAGGGGGCGTCGCCCGCCCACGCCTGGCAAGGCTACCTCGGCTGGGCGGAGCAGCCGAAGAGCATCGATCCACCGGAGGGATTCCTGGTGACGGCCAACAATCGGGTCGCATCCGACCTGCCGCCCACGATCGCCCGCGGCTTCTGGGAGCCCCCGTATCGCGCCACGCGGATCACGCAGCTCCTGGCGGAGCTTCAAGCGGCGGCCGCGGAGGACATGGTCCGGATCCAGACCGACGTGCTCTCGGTACAGGCGGCCGGCATCCTGGCGCACCTGGTGCGGCCCGTCATCCAGGCCCTCACGGATCGTGAGGCGCGGCAGGCGGCCTCCCTCCTGCATGCCTGGGATTGCCGGATGGAGGCGGAGAGCGGTGCCGCCGCCCTCTATCACCTGTTCTACCAGGAACTCTTGCAGCGCTGCTTCCGCCCGCTCATGGAGCGGCAGGTGCCGGGCATCTTCGCCCGGTATTTCTCGACGCTGCACCTGGCGGTGCCGGCCGCGGACGCGGCCCTGCTCTCCTCCGACGGGACGTGGTTTCCGAGCGGCGTGCAGGCGACGGTGGAGGAATGCCTGGCGGCGGCCTGGCGGCGGGCGGCCGCGGGGTGGGGGCCCGATCCGGCCGGGTGGCGGTGGGGATCGCTGCACGCGCTCACCCTATTTCACAGCTTCGGCCGCGGCCGCGGGTTGGCGGCCCGGGCGCTGGCCTGGCTCTTCGAGCTCAACCGGGGACCCTATGCGCGACCGGGCGACGGGATGACGGTGAACCTGGGGGCGTTCCCCCTGACCGAACCCTTCGCCGTGACGGTGGGGCCGAGCTACCGGCAGATCGTGGACCTCGGGGACCCGGATGGGTCCCGCTGGATCATGGCGGGCGGGACCTCGGGCGATCCCCGCTCGGCACACTATGCCGACCAGGTCGAGCGGTGGCCCCGCGGGGAATACCGGCCCATGCGGCTCCGGTCGCTGGCGGAGGCGCGGACGGGGATGGTCCTGCACCTCGAATCGGCCGGATGACGCGATTGCGTCTCCACGGCTTGCGTGTTATAACCTGCGCGACTCACTTCCACGACCCGACAGGAGACACATGCGCCGCGAGTGGCAGCATCCTGCAGTGGCGCGCTGGATGCGGGTGCATTACGGATGGGTGATCCTGGCCGCCTCGTTCGCCACGCTCGGGGTCATGTACGGGACGACCTACGCCTTCCCCGTCTTCTTCGTGGCCCTGGTCCAGGAGTTCGGGTGGAGCCGCGCCAGCACCGCCTCCATTTTTTCCCTGAACATGATGGTGGCCGGCCTCAGCGCGCCCCTGGTCGGCCACCTGGTGGACCGCTACGGCCCGCGTCGGGTGCTGCCGTGGGGGGCCGTCCTGCTGGGGTCGGGCCTGCTGCTCTCTGCCGCGACCGGTTCCCTGTGGCATCTGTGGCTCGCCTTCGGCCTGGTGGACGCCCTGGGGGGCGGGATCCTGGGTCCGGTGGCCCACACCACCCTCCTGTCGAACTGGTTCATCCGCTCGCGCGGGTCGGCCATCGGGATCGCCTTTGCCGGGATGGGGGCGGGGCTGTTCGTGTTCTCTCCCCTGGCCCAGGCCGCCATGGATCGCGTGGGGTGGCGCGGGGCCTTCATCGTCCTGGGGCTGGTGTCCCTCGCCCTGCTCCTGCCCCTCACCGTGCTCTGCCAGCGCGACCGGCCCGAGGAGCTCGGCCTGGGACCCGACGGAGGATGGGAGCCGCCTCCGCCCTCGAAGATCCCCGCGGGGAGAGCGGCCGGCGCGGGAGAGGGACCCAGTCTCACCACGGCGCTTCGCTCGCCGGGGTTCTGGGGATTCGTCTCCTGTTTCTTCTTTACCCCGGTGAGCATGATGTCGGTCACCACGCATCAGGTGGCGCACCTGGTGGATCTGGGGTTCGGGAAGATGACCGCAGTGCATGTCCTCGGGACTGTGGGGATGCTGAGCTCGGTCGGACGCGTCATGTTCGCGATCCTCTCGGACCGGATCGGACGGGTGTGGACCGCACTGCTGAGCTATGCCTGCTCCGCCCTCGGGATCCTCGTCCTCATGCTCCTCACGCCCGCGGCGGGCGTGGGCTGGCTGTACCTGTTCGCCCTGCTCTTCGGGATCGCCTTCGGCGCCCGGGGGCCGATCGTCTCGGCCATGACGGCGGACACGTACCGGGGGCGACACTACGGGACGATCTTCGGCCTCATCCACCTGAGTAACGGCATGGGCGCCGCGGTGGGGCCGTGGCTGGGCGGCGCCCTGTACGACGCCACGGGGAGCTACCGGTTGGCCTTCGGGGTGGCCATGGGGTCCGTGGGGTTGGCCTGCCTCTCGCTGTGGCTGGCGGGGGGACCAAGGGCGGGGAGATAGAGCGTTCGACTGTTTCCGCCTCTGGCGGATTCGGGAGTTCGGTTGTTCTTCTCGGAGGTGAACGACCGAACCACCGAACCCTCGAACGCCCGAACGCCTTCTCCTAGGTTGGGATTCATGCGAACCTGGACGCGATCCATCGAGCCGTGGCCCTTCGTCCTGGGACGGGAGCTGGCGGGGGTCTTTGCCATCGAGGAATGGTCCGCCGTGGGCGGAGATGGCATGGTCCGATTCCGCGGCCGCCTCCTGGTGGACCCGGAGGCGGCGATGTCCCTCCTCGCGCCGCGGATCGAGCCCTACGGCTACGTCCCCATGATCCGGAGTCCCGAAGAGATCACGCTGATCCGCTTCCAGCCCGTCTCTCCCGGGGCCACGGCCGCGTGGAAGGGCTGGCCCTTGAACCTGGCGCTGTTCCTGGCGACCCTGCTCACGACGCTGTTCGTGGGGGCGATCATGGAGGGGGCCCAGCCGTTCGCGGACCCGAGCACCCTCCGCCTGGGGGTGCCGTTCTCGGCCAGCCTGCTGCTCATCCTCGGCTTTCACGAGCTGGGCCACTACCTCACGGCGCGGGCCTACGGCGTCCAGGTGAGCCTGCCGTATTTCGTCCCGCTGCCGGTGCCACCCATGGGGACGATGGGGGCCATCATCCGCATGCGCTCACCCATTCCCAACCGCAAGGTCCTCTTCGACATCGGGATCGCGGGACCCCTGCTGGGCCTGGTGCTGGCCGTGCCGGTCCTGGTCATCGGTCTCGTCCTCTCGCCCGTGAAGCCGTTGTCAGGCGTGGCCGTGCAGGAGGGAAACTCGCTTGCGTACCTGGTCCTGAAATGGGCCGTGAAGGGGCCGATCCCGGAGGGATTCGACGTCATGCTGCACCCCGCGGCCCTGGCGGGGTGGCTGGGCTTCTTCGTCACGGCGCTGAATCTCATGCCGCTCTCCCAGCTGGACGGCGGCCACATCGCCTATGCCGTCCTGGGCCAGGGGTACCGGAAGGTCGTGTGGGTCTTCCTGGGCGTCTTGGTCCTCCTTTCCGTGGTTACACACTGGCTAGGTTGGCTGGTCTGGGTGGCCCTGGCCGTGGCCCTGGGCCTCCGGCATCCGCCGCCGCTGGACGACGTGACGCCGCTGGATGCGCCCCGGCGGATCCTGGCGGTGGTCGCCGCGGGACAGGCAGGCCTCCACCTGGGAAAGCCGCCCCTGGAGGTGCTGGAGCGCCTCTTCCGCGCCTGCGACATCCGCGACCCCCGCGTCCTCGTCGGGCCGCGGGTGGGCGAGGACGCCGCGGTGCTGGACCTGGGCGATCGCTACCTGGTGGCCAAGGTGGATCCCATCACCTTCGTGGCGGAGGAGATCGGCTGGTACGCGGTCCACATCAACGCCAACGACCTGGCGGTCCGGATGACGCTGCTTTTGCCCGAGGGGCGGGCCGACGAGAAGCTACTGGAGGGCATCTTCGCCCAGGTCCAGGACGCCTGCCGCGCCATCGGGGCCACCCTGGTGGGCGGGCATACCGAGGTGACCCAGGGGCTGGATCGCCCCATCCTGGCCGGCGCCATGCTGGGCGAGGTGGAGAAGGAGCGCCTGGTGACCACGGCGGGGGCCCGGCTCGGCGACGCCGTGCTGCTCAGCAAGGGGATCGCGGTGGAGGGGACGTCGATCCTGGCGCGGGAGTGCGACGGCCTCCTGGCCGCCCGGGGCGTCGCCCCCGAGGTGCGGGAACGGGCCCGGGGATTCCTGCACCGTCCGGGCATCTCGGTCCTGCCGGACGCCCGCATCGCCCAGCGCGCGGCCCGCGTCCACGCCATGCATGATCCCACCGAGGGCGGCCTGGCCACGGGGCTCCTGGAGCTGGCGCTGGCCGCCGGCGCGGGCCTCCGGATCGAGCGGACGGCGATCCCCGTCCTGCCCGAGTGCCAGGCGCTCTGCGAGGCCCTGGGACTGGATCCCCTGGGCGTGATCGCCTCCGGGGCGCTGCTCCTGACGTGTCCGCCCGATCAGGCGGATCGGCTGGTCGACGCCTGGGAGGCCGAGGGGATCGCCGGGAGGATCATCGGCGCGGTCACGCGGCGGGAAGAGGGCTGCCGGCTCGTGGAAACCGGGGGAGAGGTGCCGCTGCCCCGCTTCGCGCGGGACGAGGTGGCCCGCCTCTTCGACGAGGGTCCCCCCCAACGGAGGCAATGAAAAACTGACAACGGACAACTGACAACGGACAACCGAGAACAGGACCTGTCGATTCGTGCGGTGATTTGACCGGGTGTTCCGCCAGAGGCGGATCGGTTCCAATGTTTCACTGCAAAGGAGCCGTCATGCATGAGCCGCAGGAGATCGCCCGCGCCTTCCTCACGGAGAGCGATGTGGATTACCGCGTGGCCCTGCTCCTGCGCGGGACGGAATTCCACAGCCGCACCATCGCCTTCGCCCAGCAGGCCGTGGAGAAGATGGTGAAGGCCTGCCTGGCCCTGCGAGGCGTCGTGACCCTGGAACACCACCTGTCGTCCGTGTTCCGGGCGCTGTATCAGGCCGAGTTCCCGGACATGGACGATCTCGTCAAGCACATTGACGCCCTGGAGCGGCACGGCGCCCGCCCCCGCTTTCCCCTGTTCCAGCGGCGCGATCTGCCCATGTGGGTGCCGTCCCGCGATTACCGGGAGGAGGATGCGACGCGGGCCCTCCGGAGCGGCGAGTACGTCGTGCAGCGCCTGAAGCCGTACCTGGACCAGTGCCTCGCCGCGGCCTCGGAGGACGAGAAGAGGAGTCGGCCATGACCGTCGCGGATCCCACGGCCCCCGACCGCATCCTGCTGGTGGAGGACGATCCCCTCCAGGCGGCCGTGGTCACCGATCTGCTGGCCCTGCACGGGTATGCGGTGAGCACCCAGCAGACGCTGGGCGAAGCGCGGGCGGTGATCCGGGACGCGCCACCGGACCTGCTGCTGCTGGACCGGATCCTGCCCGACGGAGACGGGGCAGCCCTCTGCCGGGAACTGAAGGCGGAGGAGGCCACGCGGGAGATCCAGATCATTATCCTCACGGCGCGGGACCGGGTCGAGGATCGCGTGGAAGGGCTGCTGGGCGGCGCGGATGACTACATCCTCAAGCCCTTTCACCCCGAGGAGCTCCTGGCCCGCGTCCATGGGTGTCTCCGGACCTTGAGCCTGCAACGGGAGCTGAAAGACAAGGCCGAGGAGCTGGCGGAAAAGAATCAGGAGCTGGTGGAGACCCAGACCCGGCTCATTCGCGCCGAAAGGCTGGCCGCCATCGGGGAGATCGGCCTGGCCATCCGGCACGAGATCAACAACCCGCTGGGGACCATCCTGGGGCATGCCGAGCTGCTGCTGGCCCAGCCCGAAACGCTGGCGCCCGACGTGCAGAAGAAGCTGGCGGCGATCAGCCGCGCGTCGCTGCGCATCCGGGACGTGGTCAAGCGCCTGGAGGTGATCAGGGACGACCGGGCCATCGAGTACCTGCCGGGGGTCAGCATGACCGATCTGCGTCTGGCCGAACCGGAGCAGGGCCAGGGGGAGAAGGCCTGAGGCCCCCATCCTATCAATTTCGGATTTCGAATTTGGGATTGCCGATTTACAATCCGAAATCCGCAATCCGAAATCCGAAATAGGACGGAGGGTCAGGCGGTGCGCAGTCGGTGCCTGACCCAGCAGCGGAGGGCCAGCCACAAGCGCTGCGTGTCCGAGAGGCGGATGCGGCGGGAGAAGACGTCGTAACCCATACCCTCGATCCGGTCCAGGATGCGGGTGTAGATGGCCCTCATGATTTCGGCCGCCAGCATGGTCCGGCGATCCTCCGCGGGCAGGGCAGCCCGGGCGGCCGCGTAGAACTGCCGGGCCCGTCCCACCTCGAACCGCATCAGATCCAGGAAGGCCGGTGTCACCCGCCGCTCCAGCAGGTCCGCCTCCGTTACCCCGAACCGTTTCAGATCCTCCTGCGGCAGGTAGATGCGCCCCCGCTCGCCGTCGGTCGCGAGATCGCGCAGGATGTTGGTGAGCTGGAAGGCGGTCCCCAGGTGCTGGGCGTAGGTGCGGGTCATCGGATTGGTATATCCGAAGACCTCGATGCACATCAGACCCACCACGCCGGCCACGCGATAGCAGTACTGTTGCAGCTCGGCGAAGGTGGCGTACCGGAACTTCGCCAGGTCCATTTCCACGCCGTTCAGGAGTTCCTCGAAGTAGCCGTGGGGAATCCGGAAGGTCCGGATGGTCTCGGCCAGCCGCTGGGTGACCGGGTGGGTCGCCTCGCCGCGGAAGCAGGCCTCCAGTTCTTCCCGCCAGGTCTTCAGGCGCTCCACGGGGGTTCCCGCAGGGGAAGGGATGCCTGCGGGTGGGGGCGTGCCCGCGGCGGGCTGGCCATGACCCGATGGCGTGGCCGCCGTTTCGTCCACCAGGTCATCGGTGACCCGGCAGAAGGCGTACACGGCGTAGAGGGCCTCGCGCTTGTGTTTCGGAAGGAACAGGAAGGCGTAGTAGAAGTTCGACCGGCTGGCCCGGGTGAGCGCCCGGCTGATGTCCCGAGCGGTCGAGGGGGCGGAACCGATGTGGGTCATCGTGCTCTGCTGGAGCGGATCCCGTAGGGCGTGCCGCGGACGGCCCGGGCGCCCGTCCCTCGGGGCCGGGTTAACCCGGATTATTCGCGAACATGTTCACGAATAACGCGGGTCAGGCGGGTTGGGCGGCCTCCCGGGTGGCGCGGTCGCGCGCCAGCTCGGGCGGCAGGGCGAAGCTGACCTCCTCGGTCACGGCCTGGATCTCCTCGATGTCCGTCACGCCCCGCGCCCGGAAGTAGCTCACCACCTCGTCCACCAAGTATTCGGGTGCCGAGGCTCCCGCCGTGATCCCCAGGCACTCGATTCCGTGGAGCCAGGCCGGGTCGATCTGGGACATGTCGTCGATCAGGTGGGCCCGTGCACCCGCATCCCGCGCCACCTCGGCCAGCCGATTGCTGTTCGAGCTGTTCTGCGACCCGATCACCAGGATGACCTGCGCCCGCTGGGCGATGGCCTTGACGGCCATCTGGCGGTTCTGGGTGGCGTAGCAGATGTCGTCCCGGGCCGGGGCGGTGATGCCGGGGAAGCGCTGCCGGAGCGCGCCGATGATGGCCGAGGTGTCGTCCAGGCTCAGGGTGGTCTGGGTGATGACCGCGATGCGATCCGGGTCGGAAACCTGGAGGGCCTCGGCCTCTTCCGCGGACCCGATCAGGTGGATGTGCTCGGGCGCCTGCCCCATGGTCCCGATGACCTCGTCATGCCCCTCGTGACCCACCAGGACGATGGGCCGCCCCTCCTGGGCGAACCGGACCGCCTCGTGGTGCACCTTGGTCACCAGGGGACAGGTGGCGTCGATCACGTTGAGCCCCCGGTCCGCGGCGCGCCGGCGCACCTCGGGGGAGACCCCGTGGGCGCTGAAGATCACCGTGGCGCCATCCGGCACCTCGTCCAGCTCATCCACGAAGATGGCCCCCTTGGCCCGGAGTTCGTTCACGACGTGCACGTTGTGGACGATCTCCTTGCGGACGTAGACGGGGCCCGGGTACAGATCCAGGGCCAGGTTGACGACATCTATGGCACGATCCACCCCGGCGCAGAAGCCTCGCGGCTTCGCCAGGAGCAGTTTTTTCACAGACATGGCCATTCCCTCGAGTCGAACGCGTTTGCGCACCATGGCGACATCGAGGGACAGTAGCCATTTTCCCCCATGTTGTCAACCGGTTTTGTCCCGGGGGGAAAGGGATTGACATGCCTGTCCTCATTCGGTCAATATGGGACGGCATCGGACTCGTTGCCTCACGCCCTCCCGTCGGCGATGGCAGGGAGACGACAGGCCGCCGGGGTTCCGCCGCCGATCGGTAATCCCTGCGATTGCACCTCGCGCACGTCCGGCCCGGAGGAACGCCAACCCATGTCCCTCGCGATCGAGACGGCGAATCTCACCCGCCGCTTCGGGACGGTGACGGCTGTTGCGGGGCTGAACCTCAGCGTCCGCACGGGGGAGATCTTCGGCTTCCTGGGACCCAACGGCGCGGGCAAGACCACGACCATCCGGATGCTCTGCGGTCTCCTCCTGCCCAGCGAGGGGACGGCGCGCGTGGCCGGGCTGGATGTCCGGCGCGATGCCGAGGCCATCAAACGGTGTGTGGGCTACATGCCGCAGCGTTTCAGCCTCTACGGCGACCTCACGGCCGAGGAGAACCTGGATTTCTTTGCCGGGGTGTACCGGCTGTCGGGCCAGGAACGGCGGCGGCGGGCGAGCGAAACGCTGGCGCGGGTGGGCCTCGCGGATCGGCGCCGGGAGCTCACCGAGCACCTCTCGGGCGGCCTGAAGCAGCGGCTGGCGCTGGCGTGCGCCCTGGTGCACTCGCCGTCGATCCTGTTCCTGGACGAGCCCACGGCGGGCGCGGATCCCCCCTCCCGCCAGCGGATCTGGGATCTCCTCTACGAGGCGGCGGCCGAGGGCCGCACGATCCTGGTGACCACCCACTACGTGGAAGAGGCGGAGCGCTGCCAGACCATCGGCTTCATGCACCGGGGCCGCTTCATCGGCCTGGGCTCGCCGGAGCAGTGCAAGGCGGAGATGGGTGAGGCCCTCCTCGAGGTGGACGCGTTGCCCGTGATGCAGGCGGCCGCCGTCGCCCGGCGCCTCGACGGCGTGACGGGCGTGAGCATCTACGGCCATACGCTCCGGGTCTTCGCCAAGACGACCACCCACCTGCGCCATCACCTCCAGGAGGCGCTGGTCGCCCAGGGGGTCGCGGTGAAGAGCATCCGCGCCGTTGCGCCCACCCTGGAGGACGTGTTCATGTCCCTCACCCGGGGCGCCCAGGACGATAACGGCAGGGGGTAGGTCATGCTGGCGGTCGTCGGACACGTGGCGCGCAAGGAGACCCGGCAGATCCTGCGGGATCGGCGCAGCCTGCTGCTCATCCTGGTGATGCCGATCCTGCTCACGTTCCTGTTCGGCAAGGCCCTGGAGACGGGGGAGCTCCGGCAGATCCCGTCGGTCATCCTGAACCAGGACGGCTCGCCGGAGAGCAACGTCATCGTCACGGCCTTCAGCACCTACGACGAGGTGCAGCTCCAGGGCGAGGTGGCCACGCTCCAGGAGGCCCAGGATCTCCTGGCCCAGGGGAAGATCAAGGCGGCCATCGTCATCCCGCAGGGATTCATGCGGCAGATCGAAACGGGGGAGGAGGCGCAGCTCCAGTTGCTGCTGGACGGGACGGACAACAACTCGGCGCCGATCGTGGAGGGCGTGGCGCGGCGGGTCATCCAGCGGTACAACACCGAGCGGGCGATCAAGGGATTATGGGCCCGGGGGGTGCGCCCGGACCGCGGGCGCCGGCTGATCCAGCCGGTCTTCGTCCACAGGGAGATCCGCTACAACCCCGGCCTCCAGTACCTGAGCTACGTCATGCCCGGGGTCATCGGCCTGACCCTGCAACTGCTCACCGTCATGCTGATGGCCGTCACCATTCCCCGGGAGCGAGAGCGGGGGACGCTGGACCAGCTCATGGCCACACCGATCACCCGGACGGAGCTGATCCTGGGCAAGCTCCTCCCCTACTTCGGCATCTCCCTGCTCAACGTGGCCACCATCCTCTTCGTGGCCGACCGCTGGTTCAACGTCCCCGTGCTGGAACGGCTGCCCCTGCTCCTGGCCCTGTGCGCCCTGTTCGTCCTGTCCTCGCTGGCCACGGGCCTCCTCATCTCGACGGTCTCGCGCTCCCAGTTCCAGGCGGTCCAGATCGCCGTCTTCTACATCCTGCCGGTCTTCATGCTCTCCGGGGCGTACGCCCCCATCGAGGCCATCCCCGATTACATCCGCCCCATTTCCTCCCTGTTCCCGCTGATGTACTTCTCCCGGGCGGTGCGGGCGGTGACGTTACGGGGGGCCGGGCTGCCGCTGGTCTGGAAGGACCTGGTCATCCTGGGCGGGTTCGTCCTGATCCTGCTGTACTGGGCCGTCCTGAGCTTCCGCAAACGCGTCGCCTGAAAACGAAGAACCGACAGGGATAGAGACAGGGACAGGGGGTGACTCCCCTCTGTCCCTATCCCTATCCCTGTCGGTCGTTACGGCGTCCGAGTTACGAGAAACTGCGCCTCGTCGAACTCCTCGGCGGCCAAGGCCGTGAGACCGGTTCGCTCGTAGACATGGCCCAGCATCAGGTGCAGGCTCGGCTCGTCCGGGTCGGCGGCGATGGCGGCCTGCAGCTCATTCCGGGCCTCGGCGTACAGCTCCTGCTCGAACAGGAATCCCGCCCGCATCAGGGTCACGGTGTTCTTCGGAAAGTTCGGCATCCCGGCCGGGTCGAGCGTGGCGAGAGCCTGCCGTATCGGCGCGATCTCGGCCGGCGGCAGGATCGTGAACTGTCCTTGCTGGGCCGGGAACCCCCGGGTTTCCAGTTCCCAGCGGTAGAACACACCCGGGCGGAGCTGTGGCGCGCTCGCCGGGTAGGGGAGGGGGGCCCGGGGCAGGTTCGCCTGCTCCCACACCAGCCCCTGCGGGCCGAAGAGGCGGACCGTGTATCGCGCCCGATCGGAGCCGGCCCACTCCAGTGCCGGCGGTCCCAGCAGCTTCCCGTCCCGCGGGGAGAGCGGTAGTGGCGGCTGTTTGACGCTGCGGACCGCCAGCGGGACATAGCTCAGCTCCTTCTTCTTGCCCATCAGGACCCGGCTGAGGTTTGCCAGCAGCTCCGGGGTCTTCCCCGGCGCCGCGCCGGCCGCCGGGGCCTGCACGGTATAGGGAGAATTCCCGGCTGACACGGTGAGGGTCCCCTGGCCCCCCGTGAACATCAGCACGACCGTGGCGTTCCGCGTGGCCCGGATCTGATCGCCCGGTCGCAGGGAGAGGAGCGGCAGCGGGGTCTTCCACTCCGCCTCGGCCGCCGGCTTCACCCGCACCTCGCCCTGCCCGACCCGGATCTCGGTCAGGACGGCGACGGGGTCTCCGGCCGCCGCGGCGAGGGCGCCCGTCGTGGCCAGAAGGAAAAGGCCGCCCAGGATGCACCACCATCGCGTCCCCATCGACGCCTCCTTTGTGGGCCCGTCGCGGCCTCCGCGAGGGCCAGCACCTCGTAGACCTTGACCGCCTGGTGGCGGCCCTTTACCTGCAACTCGCCGCAATCTTTCACCTCGACATGCTCTTTGACGGCGGCGTAGGTGTCGTCGGTGATGAGGAGCGTGGTGTGGAGTTCCTTGTTCAGCCCCTCCACCCGGGCGGCCACGTTTACCGCATCGCCCACCACGGTATACTTCATCCGGTTCGACGAGCCCACGTTCCCCGCGAAGACGGGACCGGTATGGATGCCGATCCCCATCTTCAACGTGTTTAGTCCCCGGGCCTGCCACCCCGCATTCAGCGCCACCAGTCCCGCCTGCATCGCCAGCGCCGTGCGGACCGCGTCCAGGGCGTGCTCCGGATTGTCCAGGGGCGCGCCGTAGACCGCCATCACGGCATCGCCGATGAAGTCGTTGATGATGCCCCGGTGTCGTTGGACGGCCTCCACCATCATGGGGAAGTACTCATTGAGTTGCCGGGCCACCTGGTCCGCGGCCATCGCCTCCGACAGGGTGGTGAAGTCGCGCAGGTCCGTGAACAGGATCGAGACGGTCCGGCGCTGTCCCGCCAACGTGGGATCATCACTGTAGATCCGGTCCGCCACTTCCCGGCCGATGTACTGATGGAAAGACTGCCGGACCCTGCGGCGCTCCATCCTGTCGTGCAGGCCGGCCGCCAGGCGGATCGCCAGGATCGGCGTGAGGAAATCGATCCAGTAGGTGCCATGGGCGGCGGTCCACCTGATGAGACCGAGGGCCGCCAGGCCCGAAACGCCCAGCGCGATGACCAGGGCCCGGTTCGGGCGGACCCGGGCGAAGAGGGCGCTGATAACCAGGCACAGGATGAATTGCAGCAGGAGGCTCGCGCCCCAGGCCACGGGCTGGATCTGGCTACGGGTGAGGAGCGTGTGCAGGATATTGGCGTGGATCTCCACGCCGTACATGATCCCGCGCTGCGTCGGGAAGGCGTCGCGGCTCTCGCCGAAGGTTGCGCCCACCAGGACGATTCGATCCCGCAGCGGGTTCTCCCGGGCCACCTCCTGGTCGGAGGCGCCGAGCTGGTACACCGCGTCGCTTCCGATGGTGAGGAAGCTGCCGGCGGGGCCGATGAAGTTGATCTTCCAGTCGTCGTCCCGGAAGAAGCGGAGGGGAGATGCCTGGCGGAGTGCGCCGCGGGCCTCGTCCCATTCGGGGAGAGACAGCCCCACCGGTTCGGGCCCGGCCAGGGTCCGGGCAAAGTCCACAGGGTCCAGTCCTCCGAGCCTCGCCAGCAACCGGAGCGAGAGAGACGGAAGGACCCGTCCGTCCCCCAAGGGGACGACCAGAGGGATCCGGCGGAAGAAGCCGTCGTCATCCTTGGGCACCTCGGCGAAGCCCGAGGCCGT
>JACPAT010000023.1 GCA_016180655.1 Candidatus Methylomirabilota bacterium
CCGCCGCGCGGTATCCGGGATAGACGCGGGGCAGGCGGGGCCCCAGGACGGGCGGCCCCAGGAGGGCCTGCCGGGCATGGTCCACCCGCACCCAGGTCGCTTCTGCCGAGGTGGCCAGTCGCAGGCCGCTCAGGTATTCGTGGATGGAGCGGCTGGCGCGGTGCCCATTGGCCACGCCTTCGATGAAGATCCGGGGGCCGAAGGCCACGTCGCCCCCCGCGTAGATCCCGGGGGCGGTGGTCGCCAGCGTCTCCGGGTTCACCTTGATCGTCCCGCGCGGGGTAATCTCCACGCCGTCCGCGGGGGTCAGGAACTCCAGGTCCGCCGCCTGCCCGATGGCCAGGATCACCGAGTCGGCGGCCATCACCTGCTCGGTCCCCTCGATGACTTGGGGGCTGAAACGGCGCTGCTCGTCGAAGACGCGGCGCACCTGAAGGGTCTCCAGGCCGGCCACCTTGCCGTCCCGACCGACGATGCGCTTGGGCCCCAACCGGGGATGGATCGTGAGACCTTCCGCCAGGGCTTCCTCGATCTCGAAGCGCTGGGCCGGCATCTCCTCCCAGGACTCCAGGCAGACCACCCGTACCTCGCGGGCGCCTGTGCGCACGGCCTCGCGGGCGACATCCATGGCCTCGCGC
The DNA here is from genome assembly GCA_016180655.1 of Candidatus Methylomirabilota bacterium. Lineage (GTDB taxonomy): Bacteria > Methylomirabilota > Methylomirabilia > Methylomirabilales > 2-02-FULL-66-22 > 2-02-FULL-66-22. The sequence continues at coordinate 639 of JACPAT010000023.1, forward strand.
ATGGCCGCCACCGGATCCACCTGGGGCTGGTGGAGGGCGGCCCGGGCGGCGTCCAGGGCGGTCAAGACCTCGGCTTCGGCCACCTCGCGGGCCGCCGTGCGAGCCGCGTCCATGGCCACGTCACCCCCTCCGACCACGATCACCCGCTGGCCCAGGTCCACCTTGAAGCCCAGGTTGATGTTGAGGAGGAACTCCACGGCGCGGAAGACCCCGTCGAGGTCCGTGCCCTGGATGGGGAGGCCGCGGCCCTTGTGGCACCCGATGCCCAGAAAGACCGCCTCGTAGCCCTGGGCCCGCAGGTCCGCCAGCGCGAAGTCCCGGCCGATGGCGGTGGTGGTGCGAAGCTCCACTCCCAATGCGAGGACCGCCTGGATCTCGGCCCGCACGAGGTCCCGGGGCAGGCGGTACTCGGGGACGCCGAGCATGAGCATGCCGCCCGGGGCCGCTTGCTTCTCGAAGACGGTCACCCGGTAGCCGAGGAGGGCCAGGTCGTGGGCACAGGTGAGGCCCGCCACCCCGGACCCCACCACGGCCACGCGCTTCCCCCTCCCCGGATGCGGCATCCGACCGAGACGGCGCAGTTCCGTGGCATCTTCCGCATTCCGGATCTCGCGGACCGCCTGCGACGCCCCCACCAGGGGCAGGCCGGTTGTCTCCACAGCTGGCCGATCCCGGTCCGCCCGGAGAGGCGCCTCGACGCCGTAGCGTTCCGTCACGAAGCGCTTGAGGGCGCGGATGGCGATGGGGGCGTCGATGTCCCCGCGTCGGCAGGCCACCTCGCAGGGCGCCGCGCAGACGCGGCCGCAGATGGAGGCGAAGGGGTTGGGCTCCCGCGCGATGACGTAGGCCTTTTCCGGGTCCCCGTCGGCGATGGCCGTGACGTATCCCCGCGCGTCCGTATGCACCGGACAGGCGTCCTGGCATTTGATCTGCCGGCGCCAGTACCGGAAGTCCGGGACCTCGACTCGAAATCCTGGCTGGGACATGCGCTTAAGGCTCTCTAACCCGGCGTGGCCGGAACCAAACAGGACACGGCTTCAAGAAATATCGAATGTCGAATACGGGGCTATTTCTTCCGGCTGCCCGCTCGCAGGAACTCCACCAGGTCGGCCAGGTCGCGGCCTTCCAGGTTCGGCCAGGGAAGTCCTCGGGTCCGGGCCTCCTGCGCCATGGCCGACCCGTGGTTCCACATGGCCGCGGCGATCTCGATGGGCGATGCCTTCCCCAGGGTCTTCGTCAGGTCGGGCGCGCCGGCCCCGCCCCGCCCCGCCGGCCCGTGGCAGGCGGCGCACCCCTTGCTCGCGAAGGCGTCACGCCCCCGGTCCGATTTTCCCGGCTCGTCGAAGTAGTGCAGGCTGTACAGGTGGGCGACCAGGTCGGCCATCTCCTGGCCGGTGAGCGTGGGGACCGGGATGCCAAGCTCGGCCATCTTCTTCCAGATGGCCGGACCGTGGTTCCACATGAGGGCGCCCACCTCGGTCAATCCCCGCTTCTGCCCCTCGCGGGTGCGCCTCAGGCTGGGGCCGATGCCGCCCGGGGCGTCCCGCCCGCCATGGCACGTGGCGCACCGCTTCTCCTCGAAGACGCGGGCGCCGGTCTGGGGGTTCCCGGGCAGCAGGTAGATGGCGCCCTCCGGCCCGCCCCGCCCCGCGGCACGGATGAAGGCCAGCAGGTCGGCAATGTCCCCGCCGCTGAGCTGGGGCCGCGTGATGCCCAGTTGCTGCATCATGGCCTGCATCTGGGGTCCGTGATTCCACATCGCAGTCGCCAGCGAGATGGGCGAGACGTACCGCTTGAACCGGTCCAGGGAGGGCCCGACGCCCCCACCGGCGCCGCCCACGGCATGGCAGCGTCCGCACCCCCGGTCCCGGAACATGTCCGCGCCCCGCTTCGGGTCGCCCGGCGCGTCCAAATAGCCGGTGTATGTCAGGAACGCGAAGAGGTTCGCCATCTCCTTGGGGGTCAGCTTCGGCCGCGTGGCCTTTACCTCCTTGATCCGCTCCGTCATGATGGGCGAGTGATTCCACATCACCGCTGCGATTCCCAGGAGGCTCCGGCCGGTGGAGACGCGCCCCAGATCAGGGCCGATCTTTCCCCCCTCGCCGTCCACCGCGTGGCAGAGCACGCAGCCCTTTCCGACGAACAGCCGGGATCCCTCCACGGGATCGGGCAGCGGAGGCTCCCCGGCGTGCGCCTCCGGAGGGGGGAGGAGAGCCGCCAGGGCCAGGAGCACCGGCAGGAGCCGCAGGAATTTCACGCCGTTCCTCCCGGCTTCGGTCCCGGAGGGGCGGGGTCGCCCGGCTGGGTTCCCCGCAACCCCTCTCGTGCGATCCCCCACATGACGTAGACCGCCAGCCAGATGAAGACCAGGAAGATCGGGATCACCACCGACGCCACGGTCACGGTGAATCCCCAGGAGTCGTTGCGCATCCACGATAACCGCAGCATCTGGATCATCCAGCCGATGAAGGCCGCCGCGAAGGCGGCGACGGTCACGGGGATGACGCGCCACAGCCGCTCCATGTTTCACCTCAGTGCGATGGGACCGCCGGCCCCGACCCCGGGGCCAGGCAGATAGCTCTCTATCCGTTCGTAGGCCTCTTGGATCCCCAGCTCGCGTCCTTCCCGAACCTCCCAGATGGAAATGATGGGAAAGAGCTTGGTGAACACCATATAGAGGAGGATGAACAGGGCGAAGGCGCCGGCCGTGATGGACCATTCCACCCAGGTGGGGAAGTAGAGCCCCCGAGCGTAGGGAAGGCGCGGGTTGGCCAGGGTGGGGACGACGATCAGGTACCGCTCCAGCCACATCCCGACCAGGACCGAGGCGGACGCGGTGACGATGCCGGCCACCGTCCGCGTCCGGCGGTTGGCCATGATGGCCAGGGGGATCACCAGGTTCAGGACCACCATGGCCCAGAACTCCGGCGCGTAGGGTCCCGTAACTTTGGCGAAGAGGACCGCTCCCTCGGCCAGCTCGCCGCCATAGTAGGCGGTCAGGTGCTCGGCGAAGGTGAAGTAGAACCAGAGGAGGCTCATGGTGAGGAGGAGGAGCGCGAGGCTGTTGAAATGGACCGGCTTCAGGTAGTTCTCCAGGTGGTAGGCCCGCCGGACGGCGGCCATGGCGATGATCAGGGCGGCCATCCCGGAGAAGATCGCCCCCGTGACGAAGTAGGGGCCGAAGATGGTGCTCTTCCACATGGGCTGAAGGGTCATGCTGAACACCCAGGACACCACCGTGTGGACCGAGACCGCGATGGGGATCACCAGCACCGCCATGACGGCGATCCCCCGCTCCAGTCGGCGGTGCTGTTCGGGAGTGCCGCGCCAGCCGAGGGAGATGGCGGTGTACAGCTGCCGCCGCCATCCCCGCGCCCGGTCCCGCAGGAGGGCGAGGTCCGGGATGAGCGGCATGTAGAGGTACAGGGTGCTGGCGGTGAGGTAGGTGGTGATGCTGGTGACGTCCCAGAGGAGGGGAGACTGGAGCCGGCCGTATTGCAGGACGTAAAAGAGCCGATCGGGGCGGCCCAGGTCAATGATGATGCTCCCCAGGCCGAAGAAGAGCACCAGGACGGTGATGGTCTCGGCCGCCCGGGTGATGGGGCGCCGCCACTCTGCGTTGCAGAGGCGGAGGATGGCGGAGATGAGGGTGCCGGCGTGGCTGATGCCGATGAAGAAGACGAAGTTCACGATGTAAAATCCCCAGGCGACCGGACGGTTCAGGCCGGTGACGCCCAACCCGTACCGAAGCTGGGTGGTATAGGCATAGGCTCCCCAGGCCGCCACGGCCAGCAGGACCGCCACGGCGGCATAGAACCCGCGGCCCGTCCGAAGCACCGGGGCGAAGAGAACGTCGTCCCGGTCGAAGGCCTGGGGGTGGGTCGTCTGCACGTTAGCCCTCCTTCAGGTAATAGACCTTGGGCGAGGTTCCCAGGTCCTCCAACATCCGGAACGCTCGCGGGCTGTGGGCCAGGTTGGAGGCGGCCGTGTTGGGATCGTCCAGGTCCCCGAAGATGAGGGCCCGCGCCGGGCAGGCCTGGACGCAGGCGGGCACGTACTCTCCCTCCCCGCGCACATCGCGTTCCTCGGCGCGGGCCTCCTCCCGCGCGTGCTGGAGGCGGTGGTGGCAGAAATCGCACATTTCCACGACGCCGGTGGGCCGGATGGCGAAGTCCGGATTCAGGGATTCCCGAAGGTCCTTCGGCCAGGTGGGCGCCTGCCAGTTGAAGTAGGTCACGCCGTAGGGACAGGCCTGGACGCAGAACCGGCAGCCGATGCACCGGGCGAACACATGACTGACGGTCCCCTCGGGGCTCTTCGTCATGGCCTGGACGGGGCACACCTTCACGCAGGGTGGGTGGTCGCACTGCATGCACGGCCGCGGGGTGAAGCGGGCCCGGACGCGCGGGAACTCCCCCTCCACCTCGGGGATGACCGTCATCCAGAGCATCAGGCGGCCGGCCTGGGCCTCCCGCGGCGTGACCACCGGCACATTGTTCTCCGCCTTGCAGGTCACCACGCAGGCCTGGCACCCGGTGCAGCGATCCAGATCGATGACCATGCCCCAGCGCGCCATTTTCACCTCAATGACCAGTATCCAATGACCAATGTCCAATGACCAATGACCAACGAGCAATGACAGAGGCGCTTGGCGCCATCAACTGCTTCGAGAAGGCCGCGCGAAGCGCGGCGACCACCATTGGGATTTGGTCATTTGTCATTGGTCATTCGCCTTAGGCTTTGGTTATTCGGACCCGGGTTGCAAAAAGCGCGGGCGTTCCCGCCAGGCGATCCGCCTCGCCTCCAACGAGCCGATTCGGGTTCGCCCCCCAGGCCTCCGCGAAACGCCCGCCGGCCCCGTGGCCGGAGCCGAAGGGCACGTGCACCACCTCCGGGGCGATGCCCTGGTAGAGGCGGGCGCGGAGGCGCAGGCGTCCCGCCGGCGACTCCAGCCAGACCTCATCGCCATCCTTGACGCCCAGCTTGTGGGCCGTCTCCGGATTGATCTCGACGGCGATCTCCCAGGGTCGGCTGGTCCGCACGTCCGGGATCTCGGCCAGCCATGCGTGATTGGCAGTGCGGGTGGATGCCAGGCTCATGGGCTTGGACATGATGAGGTGAAGCGGGAACTCTTTCTCGTCGCCCACGAACCGGGGCGCCTCGTGGTGCGGAAGGAAGACGCGATCCCCACGGGCCCGGATGTCCAGGGCGCGCAGGACCCCCTCCAGGCCCCCTCCCGACGCGGGCCCGCGGCGTGCCAATGTCTCGAGGCGCTGCCGCAGTGTCTGGGAAAAGAATTCGAACTTCCCCGAGGCGGTCCGGAAGGCGCGCTCCCGGTCTCCGAACGAATAGGCCGGATCCCACCACCCGCCCCGTTCTGCCACCTGGCTCCAGAATTCGTCGAAGGTCTTGTAGGTGGGAAGCCAGAACCCCGCGTCCGCCTGCCGCCGCTGCCGGGCCTCCTCGAAGGGGGTCGTCATGATCAGGCCGCGCTGGGTCCCGGCCACATCCCGGAGGCTGCCCTTGAGCACCTCGCCGAAATCCTTCCAGGGAAACGCGGCCGCCACGGCTCCGCCGAGGCCCTGTGCGATCTGAATGAGCACGTCCCCCGTGTGGCGCGTCTGGTGCCGTGGCGGGATCGCCGGCTGGCGAAGGCCGAGCACGGCCGGCCCCCAGGTTGCCTCGATGGGGTCGTCCTGCCACCGTTCCAGGTAGGTGTGGTCGGGGAGGATCAGGTCCGCGTGTCGGCTGGTCTCATCCGGGAACGGCGAGAAGCTCACGATGAGGGGAATCCTGTCCAGGAGGTCCGGGCTCCGCACGAATTCCGGGACGGAGTAGGCCGGGTTGGCGTAGCAGAGGAACAGGGCATTCGGCCGGTAGGGTGAACCGGTCCGCAGGGCCTCCGGCAGCCAGGGCAAGGCGGACGAGGCCAACGGGCTGTTGCTGGTCCCGGCACCGTCGATCCGGGGTGCGGCCAGCCCCCGCACCGCCGCGGCGTCGCGGGTCACGGGGGGCAAGGGTGTCAGGGGGGGGCGTCGTTGGATGACGGTGCCACCCGGGATCTCGATGCTTCCCACCAATGCGTTCAGGGCGTGGATGGCCAGGCGGTTGTACAGGCCATTGGTGTAGAAGCCGGCCCCGCGCTCTGCCAGGGCCACGGCCGGGCGGGTCGCGGCGAACTCGCGCGCCACGCGGACGATGGTCTGGATCGGCACGCCGGTCACGGCCGAGACGGCCTCGGGCCTGTAGTCGTTCAAGACCAGCGATCGGAAGCCGAGATGGGTCGTTCCGGCCGGGTCCCGCCAATCCTCGAAGCCGAAGGTCCATGCCTCCACGAACTCCCGGTCGAACAGCCCTTCGCTGACGATGACGTGAGCCATGGCCAGGGCCAGCGCCCCGTCGGTCCCGGGCCGCACTGGGATCCACTCATCGGCTTTCGCCGCCGTGACCGAGAGGCGGGGCTCCACCTGGACCAGGCGCCCGCGCCGGCCCGGCGTCCCCTGCCGCAGGTGACCGTACGCGCGGGCCTGACGAACGGGAGACCATCCGGCCTCCAGGAGGCCCGCCCCGAAGGAAAGGATGTAGGCGCTGTTCTCCAGGTCAGAGGCGATCGGCGCGGCGATGCCCTGCGTGAGGAGCAGGGTCTGTTGGGCGGCCTCGCACCCGCTGGCCGTGGACAGGTAGTTCGGCGATCCATAGGCGTCCAGGAACCGGAGCAGCAGGCTCTGCATCAGGCCGCGGACCTGCCCAGCCATGAGCAGGAGCGTGTGGGCCTCGCCCCTCGCGCGAAGACCCTGCAGGTGCTGGACGACCGTCGCGATGGCCTCGTCCCAGGAGACTGGCTGCCACTGGCCCTGGCCGCGGCCCCCGGTGCGCTTCAGAGGACCCCGCAGGCGGTCGGGGTCATACAGGGCCTGGAGTCCTGCCAGGCCCTTGGGGCAGATGGACCCGCGGCTGATGGGGTGGTGGGGGTTGCCCTCGATCTTCACGGCCCGCTTCACGCCGTCCTCGACCCCCGTGATGGTCCGCACCAGGATGCCGCAGCCCCCGGGACATTGCTGGCACACAGAGGCGACCCATCCCTCGATACCGCGGGGCGGCAGTTCTGCCTCGTACGTGGCGGCCTGCAGGTCGCCGATGGCGCGAACGGTCTGGGCGCCCGCGGCCGCGGCCGCCACGGCTCCCGTCCATCCCAGGAATCCTCGTCGCGTGAGCTTCATGGCTTGTCTCGTCCCTGGTGGGATTTCATCGTTCCTCTTAACCCTCGGCTTACCGCCGGGGGGGCCGGCGGTCTCCTCTCGACTCCCGGCTCGCGGCTCTCGGCTCTCCGTCACCGGTGACAGGCGACGCAGGCCGTGGACACCTTCTTTTGCTGGTGGCAGTTCACGCAGAAATCCATGTCGAACCGCACCAGGGCCCGGGTCGGCGGGGTCGTCCGCTCGGCCATCGGTCCGTGGCAGGTGGCACAGGCGATGTTGCCGAAGGTGACGTGGCGACGGTGCGAGAAATAGGCCGCGGCATCCGGCGAGAGGGCATAGAGGCGCTGCCATCGTAGCGCTTCCCCCCGCTTCGCGAATTCCCGGATCTTCGCCTCCTCGGGATTGTCGCTCATCTTGGCGCTGTGACACATGAGGCAGGTCTGGAGCGTGGGGAGCGTGGCGAAGGCCTGCTCGCGGACATAACGATGGCAGATGGCACAGTCCAGTCCCTTGGAAACGTGCGCCTTGTGATTGAAGGCGATCGGCTGCTCCCCGGCCACTGCGGGCCTGTTTCCCAGCAGCAGAACGGAGACCGTGACCGCGAGGAGAAGGAGGCCACTCATCCGCATCGTACGCATCACGCCACTCTGCACAATACGCTCCTGGTCAGACCTATTTGGCCAGGGATCGGAGGTAGGCCATCAGATCCTTGATCTGATCGTCCTTCAGGGTCTTGCCCATGGCGGGCATCAGGGGGGATTTCTTCACCGCCGGACCCCCGTTCTTGATGATCTCGATGAGGTACGCGTCCTTGAGGCTCCGGGCGTAGGTCTTGTCCGACAGGTCCCGCGGTTTGGGGTTCAGCGAGGCGGCCGCCGGGCCGTCGCCCTTCCCGGCGGAACCGTGACACCCGGCGCACAATTGATCGTATGTGGCCTTGCCCTTGGCCACGTCCGCCCCGCTGGCCAGCCCCTGGAACAGGATGCCGACGGCCAACGCCAACCCCAGTGCCGTAAGTGCGATCTTCATCTATTCACCTCCGAGTGTCTGAGCGACTACAGTTCCTATTGCAACGGCCGGCTGTCCTTGGCCATATCCTGCACCATGTCGGCGGGCTGGAGGATGAGTGGCGTATAGCTGTAGATGAGCGCCACCTCCACACTCAGGTTCCGCTGGTAGGTGCGGCCGCCGATCACCTGATCCTGGAGCATGTCCCGCGTGACGGGGAAGACCAGCTCCTCGATCCGGGATTCCTGCGGGCCCAGGCGGTTATCCAGCAGGATCGTGCTGGGTTTCAGG
>JACPAT010000024.1 GCA_016180655.1 Candidatus Methylomirabilota bacterium
GCGGTACAACTACAAGCTCACGGACTTCCAGGCGGCGCTGGGGCGAAGCCAGTTGCGCCGGCTGCCCGCCATGCTCTCCCGGCGGACAGCCATCGCCGGACGCTACCGCCGCCGGTGGGCGGATCTGCCCATCATGCTGCCGGCCCTCCCCGCCGGGCGAAGCCATGTGTATCATCGCTTCGTGATCGGCGTGCCGGGGGCGGCCGCGCCTGTGGCACGCCGGCTCTCCCGGCTGGGCGTCACGGCCAGGCTTCCGATCTTCCAGCCCATTCACATCACGTTGGGGCTGGAGGGGTTTCCAGGGACCGCCCATGCCTTTCGGCATGGCCTGTCCGTGCCGCTGTACCCGGCCCTGACTCCACGAGAAGAGGCTCTGGTGACCCGGGGCCTCCAGCGGGTCCTCGCATGAATCAAACGGCGCGAGAGAGCATTCTGGGGACGTCAGCCAGCGTCAGCCGGAACGGCATCCCCTGGTGGTCCTGGTGGATGAGCCTGCTGGTCCTCGGTCTGGCGGGGTTCCTCCTGCTTCCCGTCCCCCGGACCACCTGGCACACCGTGTACGGCGCCCGCTGGGCGTACATTCTCGTGGTCTCAAGCCTCATCGCGTTTGGCCTCACGCCCATCCTGATCCGCCTTGCGTACTTCCTGGAGGTGGTGGATCTCCCGGTCGGGCGAAAGGTCCACCTGGAGCCCACGCCGCTCCTGGGAGGGGTGGCGATCTACACCGCCTTCGGGATCTCCATCCTGGCCAACTCGATCCTGGATGGGCAGGTCCTGGCCATCATGGTGGGGGGAACGCTGCTGGTGGTCGTCGGGATCCTGGATGATGTTCGGAGCGTGCCGGCCGGAGTCAAGCTCCTCGGGCAGCTCCTGGCGGCGGCCGCGGTCATGCAGACCGGCGTGGTCCTGACCCTGTTCCCCCAATCCGTGGCGGGCACCGTGGCAAATGCGGCCCTGACCCTGCTGTGGCTGCTCGGCATCACCAACGCCATGAACTTCTTCGACGGCATGGACGGCCTGGCCACCGGCCTCAGCATCATCACGGCGGGCCTCCTGGGGTTCTTCGCCCATCTGACCTTTCAGCCGTTCCTCGGGTGGTTCGCGGCCGCCATCGTGGGGAGCTGTCTGGGATTTCTGCCCTTCAACTTCCGTCCGAAGCGCCCCGCAGCCATTTTCCTGGGCGATTCCGGCAGCCCATTCTTGGGGTTCGTCCTGGCAGCCCTGGCAGTCAAGGGAGAGTGGGCTTCGGACAACATCATTGACATCGGCGTCCCGGTCCTCATCTTCTGGGTGTTCATCTTCGACATGACCCACATTACCCTGACACGGATCCTCACGGGAAAGGTGCGGAGCTTTCGCGAGTGGATCGCCTACGTGGGGCGCGATCACCTCCACCACCGGCTGGAGGCCCTGCTGGGCAGCAAGCGCCAGACGGTCCTCTTGATCTACCTGTTGTCGGTTTCCATGGGCCTGGCCGCCTTGGCCCTACGAAACGCGCGGACCCTGGAGGCGATGCTGCTGACCCTCCAGGCGGCCATCATCGTCGTGATCGTCTCTATCCTGGAACGCGCCGGGAACCGCTAGGTCTCCCGCTGGCCGTCCACTGGTCGATTGGTCAATTTGTCAATTGGGTACGGACACGGGGAGGCAGAACCAGTTGACTGATCGACGAATTGACAACTCGACCCTTTTCGGGAGAAAGGTGGGTCAGTCCCGAGGGAGGTCAGGATACGAGTCCCGGTACGCCTCCAGGAGCGTCTGCATCCAGCCGGCGGGGTCCCGGAGCGCCCGCTCCCGGACGGCGGCCACGGCGTCTCGCCACTCCTGCTGGCCCTGCAGATACTCCTGGATCGTTTGCTGATGCGCCGTGAGAAATGCTTCCAGCTCGCCCCAGCGTGCCTGGATCTCGCGCCGCTTCTCGATATACGCCGCGCGGTACTCTTCGAACATCCGCTGAAGGAGGACCCGTCCCTCGCCGGCCTCCGGGCTGCAGAGTCTCCGCCACAGGGAGAGAAAGATCGGCTCCACGAATCCAAAGCGGAACCCCCCGATGTCGTGAAACAGCTCGTAATTGTGGATTGAGGCCACCTCGCCGGACCGGGTCAGGACGTAGTGGGGATCCCGCAGGATGGTCCCCAGGACGTCGCCCAGAGCATCGTGGTAGGCTGCCCCCCGGATGGCCCCGGGCCAGAGGGGCTTCACATCCGCTGGCGACAGGTCTTCCGCATCGAGATGCGTCCCATCCAGGGGAATCTCCAGCAGGATCTTGTCGCCCGATGCCAGTCGGTGGACATGGGTAGTGGACGTGCGGAGCTGGAAGAGTCGCGCGGCGCCCGCGTACAGCTCTGCCGCCGCGGGGGCGAAGTGCGATACTTCGACCTGGCAGGTCCGGCCGTCGTGGATGCGGAGTGTGGCGACCGCCTCCGCGTGCACCTTGGAGAGGGCCACGAGATCCACGACCTCGAACGCATGGGTGGCCAGGCCCGCCCTGTCCAGGAGCGCCAGGATCGGTCCGCGGAGGCCGTTCGCCTCGATCTTCAGGGCGAAGAGTCGGGCGCGGACCGGCGCCGGCAGCCCGTTGAACGCCTCCAGGGCCCACTTGAAGTGAAAGTCGGTGGGCTCCAGGGGCCGGATCCGCGTGTTCGCGGGGTCCAGCAGGCGATCGATGCCTGCCTCCCACGTGCCGGTCCACACCTCCTCGATGAATCTGGAGGGGTGCGGCACCCCGAGGGCCTGGAGGACCGCCTCGCGCCGTTCGCGTGTTCGGGCCTCCTTGGGCAGTGACAAGAACGCCTGGATCTGGCGGCGCAGCGTGTCCAACGCGGCCCTCCCTCCGCACCGAGGCATCCAGGATTCGGGGATGCCCAGACGATCGCGGGTGCTCTCCGGGTCCTCCGCCCGGACCACAGACGCCGTGCGTCCAGGGCAGAGGAAATCAACCGCGAGATGGCTGCGGCAATCCGTTGGATGCGCCGGAACACAGGAACAGGTTGACCCCGTTCAGCTGGCTCGGTTCGACACGCGCCAGGGCCCTGGCCGCGTGGGCAGCGTGAACCTTGGTCGGGATGTCCGATTCGTCCAGGTGTCGCAGCGCCTCCTCGAAATCCGCCACCCGCAGGCACACACCAAACAATCCCTCCCCCCGGTCTGCCAGGAAGCACCCCACCGGCGAGACAGGATCCCCGGGACTGAGGAGTGTCAGCCGGCTACTCCCGACCGATACGTCGATCGTCCTGGCGCCGAAGCGGGCATCCTCTTCCATCGGCCCCACCTCGCCCTGAAAGTTCCGGGCGAAGGTCGTCGCCGCGGTCGTCAGGTCCTTGACCGCCAGATACACTGTGCCGATGCCGATCGCCCGGATCCCGTTGGACGGCGGGTCCGGATGGGCCGGGGGCGTGAGCGGCTGGGCCAGCTCGACCAGCACGCCGTGGCTCGCCTTGGGGTGCACGAAGGCGATCATCCCGGCCAGGCCGGGTCGTGGCGACTGATCGATCAGGGGGAGGCCGGCGGCCCTTGCCCGCGCCAGGGCAGCGGAGACGTCCGGGGTCTCGAAGCAGAGGTGATGAAGGCCCTCGCCCTTTCGCTCCACGAAACGGGCCACACCGCCCGCCGGGTCGGCAGGCTCCAGCAACTCGATCTCGCCGTCCCCCATGGGGAGCAACGCCGCATGCACCCCCTGATCGGCGACGGTAGCCCGCTTTCCCACGGGGAGCCCCAGGACATCGCGATACACCGAGAGCGCCTGCTCCAAGCTGCGAACGACGATGGCCACATGGTGGATACGCCTGTACATGAGACCATTCCGTGCGGTTGAAGGTATGGACGAGCCTCAAGCGACAGAAAGCACTGCGCGGACATTAGCAGGGACGACGAGAACCTGTCAAGGTGGGCTCGGGAAGGCGCCCAACGTTCAAGGGGACGTCAAGGGGATCAAGGGGACGTAGTTCACTTATTTCACTTGTCTAAGAATCCCCTTCGCCACGCGGTCCGGGTCAAGCCCGCGGCTGCGCAGTTCTGTCAGGCCGCGGTCGATCGCCTGGGAGATCGCCACCGTGCTGACCCCCAGGGCATTGGCCACGCGGGCGGCAGAGAAACCCAGGCGGGTCACCGCCACGGCGGCGACGGCGGCCCGTGCCCGGGCGGCCGGGCGGCGGCGGCTGCCGCTCTGGATCTCGGCCGGGTGAACGCCGCAGGCCGTCGCGATCTGGGCGATGAGGGCTGGAAGGGACCGCCCCGCGACCGCGATGCCTCCGCGGGGTAGTGCCGCCTCCTTCACGATGCGCTCCACAAAGGCGCCGCTCCCGAGGACCCGCTCGTCGAAGGCCCAGCGCTCTCGGCCGCGGCGGACGCTCTGTAGCGTCTCCCACCCACCAGCACTGCGGCGCAGCCCGCCGCCGATGAGATCGGGTTGCCGGCCCTGAGACACGCCGTCGGCAACGAAGGCCCGGTAGCGGCGGCGAGCCTCGCGGCGCGTTCCCGCGAATTGCCCCAGGACATCGTCCAGCGCCTGCCAGGGGCGGGAGACGTGGCCCAGCAGGGCACTGTGTCCCCCCCAGGGGTATCCTTCCAACGCGCCCAGATCAGGCACCACCCCGGCCCGGAGCGGATTCAGGTGAATGTAGCGCGTGAGCGCGAGCAAGTAAGGCTCTTCTTCCACCACAATAGACTTGTAGCGATTCTGGAACAGGTGGCCGCGCCGCCGGTGCCGACGATTGAAGGCTCCGGCGTAGCCCGTGAGGAGAGAGCGCATGACCCGGGCCAGGGGCACCCTCCCCGTCCGGACCAGCAGGTGAGCATGGTTGGACAACAGGGCCCAGGCGAGGACGAGTAGTCCCCCCTCCTGGGTCTGGGCGCCAAGGCGGCCGACGAAGTCGTCCCGGTCCCGATCGTCGCGGAAGATCGGCCGGCCTTCGATCCCCCGCACCATGACGTGATGCAGGGTCCCAGGGGCATCCAGGCGGGGGCCACGGGGCATGATGTGACTCTACCAGAGACCCGGTGAGCACGGCAAGAGCACAAGTGTAATAAGTGAACTACGTCCCCTTATCTTGGATGACCAGGCTTCTTGGATCACAACCGCTGTTCCAGGCTATGGGCAATATTCATCGGCTATCTGCTCTCCCGGCACAGGCCGGGGTCGCCGATCTTGGTGACCTCGCCTCTGAAGACGGGGTGTTTGTGTTGATTGCGGACTTCCATGGCGATCCGGCAGATGGGCCGCTTCTCCCGTGTCAACCGCAGGATATCAAGAGTGGCACGGGCCGTGAGGGTGTCGCCTTCCCGGATGGGCTCCTGCTGCGTCTCCAACTTGGTGGAGAGCAGGATCCATCCCGGCGAGGCGAAATGTGCCGAGGTGCGGGCGATCATGCCGAGGCTGACCGCCAGGTTCCAGAATGCCGGGCTGGTGGACCCGACGAGGGCCCAGTACCCGTCGGCGACCTCCGGAGAGATGTGCGCCTGGAAGTCCCGGGTCACCACGCGGCCCTGGTCAAAGACAGGTGCCTCCTTGTCCCGGGGAAAGGCGGTCACGCTCACGCTCCTCTCCCGGGCCGCGCGAAGCCGCGCCGGGTCCGGCGGAGATGAGCCATCGTCGGACAGGTGCGCTCCCCCCGGCGGGGAAACGAGGACAGCGCCTTCCATCGCAACCTGGCCATCCTGCCGAAGCGCCTCGACGCGCAGCCGGATCCGGCCGTCACTGACATCACCCGCTGAGTTCTCATGGGCATTCGACCCACCGGGGGACCATGAAGACCCCCTCACCCCCTCCCTCTCCCGCAGAGGGGAGAGGGGGTTTTCTACGGAAAAGACCGGGGTCACCGCGTCGCCGATCCGGACCGGCGCTCGGTACCGGACATCCTCGATGCCGTGGATGCGGCACCCGTTGGCCACTCTCTGGAGACCCACCAGGCTGACCAGGAGGGTCAGGATGCCGTGGGCGATGGGGGCGTCGAACTTGATCGTGCCCCGGGCATGCTCCTGGGCGACGAACTCCGCGTCCAGGTGGTAGAGGTTCCGGTCGCCCGAGGCCTGCGCAAAGAGCTTCACCATCCAGTCGCTGACCGTGACGGCATAGCCCAGGAGGCGCATCCCCGGGGTGAAGCCCGCCGCCTCCTTCACCAGGAGGGCTGTCCGCAACCGGTCGAAGGCCTTTTGGTATCGCCGCTCCTCGTCCGGGGTCAGCAGGCCGGCCTTCCAGGCCGTCCGGAGGATGTGTTCATAGACACGGGCCGTCGCGGCGTCCACCAGCTCGACGGCGTTGGCCCGCCAGGGGTCGGCATAGGCCACCGCGCCCAACCCCCGCTCCTGATCCGCCACCGCAAAGAGCTCGAAGGGTTCCAGGGCTCGCTCGATGGATGCGGGATACCAGCGCCGCAACAGCTCGGCGCGGAGGGCGGCCGGAAACCCCTCCATCTTCCGGGCACCGCGCCAGTAGGGTTCGGCCACCTGTGTGCAGGTCCGGACGAAGGGCTCCACCCACTCGGCCGGGTACCGTGTGAGGAGGCGAGCACGGATGGCCTCCGGGCTCAGGACCTCGCGCACGGTCTCGGGGGTGACAGCCTGGATCACCGGGGCCAGGTCTTGGATGAATGACCGGGGCGGAACCAGGCGCCCGTTGATCTCGTCCACCTCCTCGGGGCGGGTCAGCTTACCTGCGAAGCCGATGTTGGCCGCATCCAGGGCCTCGCGGGACAGCCGGCTTCCCGGCCGCATGAGGCTGTCCACCGCGTCCACCCCTGCCTCGGACGTGGCCACGATCAGTTGACCCTTCAGCAGATACTCCGCCTTGCGGATGGATCGGGTCCTGCGGGCCAGGGCCAAGCGGCCCTGCCGGAACAGATCGGCAACGGGAATATCGAAGATGAGCGCGGACATCCGGCGGCTGGCCGTGGCCAAGTCGAACGCCTGATCCAGTGCCGCCTCCGTCCGGATGCGCGCCTCGATCCGGATGTGGCCGAGGGCAAGGCCCAGGCGGGATTCCAGCTCCGTCAGGCGTGCGTCCAGCCTCCGCACCGCCGCCGAGGTGACGTCCGGAAGCACGCAGGCACCCACCCGGGAGCCCAGCGCCGCCACGACCTCCTCGAAGGTTTCCCAGGACCCGGGAACCTCGGGATCCGCCTGGAGGGCGAGCAGCGTCTTCTCCGCCGGCATGGCACCCAGGTGTTCTGCCAGCGCTCTTCGGTCCGTACCCGTCTCGCGACGGCTGATGGGGAACAGATCTACGATCACCTCATCGGCGGTCGAGGCGAGCGCCGCAGCCAGCTCGGCCGGGCGGGCGGCACTGACGGGCACGACGGACCGGCGGACGATGACGTCTCTCAGCTCCAGGACCCGGGGCGGGAGCAGCGGTCGCTTCTCCCGCGCATACCGCCCCAGCTCCTCCAATGGAAAGGGCGGGTGCGCGGGAGCAGAGACGGCCCCCGGGCCCACATCCGCAAACGCGCCTGGTGCGATGGACGTCGGTTTCCCCCGCGGATCCCGGCGGTCGGGCCGGCGCCCCCCCAGAAAGTCTTGCAGGCCGGCCAGGTTATTGGGATTCACGCTCCACTTGCCTGTGAAGCCGAGGCGGGCCGCCTTGCCCGCATCCACGAAGGTCCGATGCCGCTGGAGGCTCGGCGTGATTCCGTCGATGGATTCCAGGCCGGTCGCGGCCGAGGCCTCGATGGTCCTGCACCTGGCGTAGAGCGGGTAGCTCCCCTGGTGATCCTGGTCCCGGCCGCCCGTGGCCGCCGTCCAGTCCACCAGGCCGAAGATGTTCGACACCGTCCGGGATGTGGCCCGGCAGATGGCATCCAGCTGGCGAACGGCGCTGGGCAGCTCGATCAGCGCCTGGGTCTTGATGCCGTCGGGTGCCCACCCCTTCTCCGCCTCGATGGCCGTGAGGATCCGGTGCAGCAGGATCATGTCCTCGGGCCCCTCCACCTTGGGCAGCAGGATCCGATCCAGCCGGTCTCCCACCGACCGCACCACGCGGAAGAGATCCCCGGCGGACCATTTCGTGTGCAGGTTGTTGATGCGGAGGGTGACGATGATCCCTTCCAGAGAATGACATCGCCCGACCTGGGCCAGCAGCGCCTGGAGCTTCTTGTCGGGCGAGGCTTCCGCCTCTGCCAGCATCGCCTCTTCTGCCGTCGTGAGGGGGAGTCCCTTGACCGCCTTCAGCTTCGCGATGAAGACGGGCAGGTGCGGCCCCCTCCCCTCGGGGGAGTTGGCCTGGCGAAGGGCCGCCATCTCGGCCTCGCCCGGCACGTCCCCCTGGAACAGTTTCAGGATGGCGACGAAGATGTCCCGGGCCAGTTCCTTGCGCGGCGTGGCCACCGCATCCTCCAGGTCGGCGATGATCTCGTCCGGCCGGTCCTCGGCCGCCTTCAGCCAGAAATACCAGTTGTCCGCCGGAAAGACATGCTGGACGCGGGGGTGCTCCCGCTTCACCAGAACCGCGGTTCCTTCGACGGTGGGCTGGGGCATGTGCTGGATCTCCTGCTATGCAGTGGGAACGTTTGGCAGTTCGGCGGTTCGGCTGTTCGAAGGTTCTGAAGCTCCGGGATGATTACCCCACGCGATCACTCCCCGGATTCACAGATTCCGCGGACAACACGGAATTCATCACGGATTCGTGCCCGAGACATCTGCGTTCATCTGCGTTCATCTGTGGTCGCGTATGGGTCATTAGAGGCCGTCGGGAGGCCGGTAGGTGCCGAAGACGTCGCGCAGGATCCCGCAGACCTCCCCGACGGTCGCGTAGGCTTTCACGGCGGCCAGGATCGGGGGCAGGAGATTGCCGCCGCCCTGTGCCACCTCGCGGAGAGCCGCCAGGCTTCGGGTGACGGCACTCGCGTCCCGCTCGCGCCGCAGGGCGGCGAGACGGGTCCGCTGTTGATCGGCCACGACGGCATTGACCCGAAACAGGGGAGGCGCAGCCGGAGGAGTCTCGTCGGTGAAGGCGTTGACCCCCACCACGATGCGGCGGCCCGCCTCGACATCCTGCTGGAAGCGATAGGCCTCTTCCTGGATGGCCTTCTGCATCAGGCCGCGCTCGATGGCGATGACCGCACCCCCCAAGGCCTCGACCTCGGCAAGCAGCGCCTCGGCCCGGCGTTCCAGCTCGTCCGT
>JACPAT010000025.1 GCA_016180655.1 Candidatus Methylomirabilota bacterium
GCCGCCGAGTGCGGTGTCCGCGTGGGTCGGCTCGCGGGGGTTTGGGCCCTCCGGGCCCAGCCTGTCCGCTACAGCAAGAACCTTGCCGCCGGATTAGGGAGCCCCCCGATACCTTGTCAGTCCAGACGCTATTGTGCTAGAGTCCCGACGATTCCCGCCAGTCGCCTCACAGATTCTGAAGGAACGGGTTCGTCCGGCGCTCCCAGCCGATGGTGGTCTTGGGACCGTGGCCGGGCCACACCTCGGTGTCGTCGTCGAGGGCGAACAGCCGTTCCTTGATGGACTTCAGGATCTGGTGGAAGTCGCCGCCGGGCAGGTCGGTCCGGCCGATGCTTCCGTTGAACAGGGTGTCGCCGGCGAAGAGAACCTCCTTGGCGCTGCCCGGGACGTGGAGACTGAGGCTCCCGGGGGTATGGCCCGGGGTATGGATGACCTGGGCGGCGATCTTGCCGACCTGGACGCCGTCCGCATCCCGGAGGAACTGGTCCACGGCGGTCATGCGGATCGGCTTGACGCCGTACATGGCGAAGAGTTCGGCCTGGCGCGGGGCGGATTCATAGATGGGCAGGTCAGCCTTGTGGAGCCAGATCTCGGCCCCCGTCGCCTCCTTGAGTTCGCGGCAGTTGCCCACGTGATCGAAGTGGGCGTGGGTGTTGATGATGTACTTGGCCTTCAGGTTGTGCCGCTTCAGGACGGCCAGGATGCGCTCCACCTCGTCGCCGGGATCCAGGACAATGGCCTCCCGGGTCTCCTCGTCGCCCAAGATGGAACAGTTGCACTGCAAGGCCCCGACGACCAGAACCTCGTGAATCATGCTGCCTCCGGCAGATTTCGGATTTCGAATTTTGGATTTCGGATTGTCCGGCACCCCAGGGCCCGAACAAACCGAGCGTAACACATCAACGCACGGAAAGGAACACAGGGGTCCATGGCCATCCTGAAGATCGCGATCCTCGGTAACCCGGTCCTGCGGATTGCGGCCGAGCCGGTGAAAAATATCCAGGCCCCGGAGATCCAGCGCCTCATTGACGACATGATCGAGACCATGCGCGAATACCGCGGCATCGGGCTGGCGGCGCCGCAGGTCCACCGATCGCTCCAGATCGCGCTGATCGAGGAGGAGGAGGCGGACCCTCGCTCCTCCAAGGGCGTGTCGCGGCCCCTCACCGTGCTCATCAATCCGCGCATCACTCCGGTGACGGACCAGATGGTGGAGGGCTGGGAAGGCTGCCTCAGCATCCCGGACCTGCGCGGAAAGGTGCCCCGCTTCAAAGAGGTCGAGGTCCAGGCGCACGACCGACGGGGAAGGCCGCTGCAGCTCAAGGCCGGCGATTTCTTCGCCCGGGTGATCCAGCACGAAATGGACCACCTGATGGGCACCGTGTTCCTGGACCGGATGAAGGGCTTCGAGACGCTGACCTACCTCGACGAATATGCCCGCTACTGGGCCCGCCAGGAGGACGAGGGATGATCCGCGGTCGCGAGTCTGCCTATCGGTTCTGTCCCGGCTGCGGGGGCACGCTGGAGCAGCGGACCCTCCGGTCCAACGAGCCGCCGCGCCTGGTCTGCCAGGTGTGCGGGTTCATCTTCTTCCTCGACCCCAAGGTGGCGACCGGCGCCGTCTTCTCGGTGAACGGGGGCGTCCTTCTGGTCCAGCGTGCCATCGAGCCCAGCTACGGCAAGTGGGTCTTCCCCGGGGGCTACGTGGACCGCGGGGAGGCGCTGGAGGCCGCCGCGATCCGGGAGGTCAAGGAGGAATGCGGGCTGGACGTCCGCCTGACCCGCCTCCTCGGCGTGTACTCCACCCCCGGCAATCCCGTCATCCTGATCGTGTACGTGGGCGAGGTCGCGGGTGGCACCATCCAGGTTGACGAGGAAGGATTGGACGCCCGCGTCTTTTCCTCATCCGAGATCCCCTGGGATCAGCTCGCCTTCCCCAGCACCTCCGAGGTCATTCGAGATTTCCTGACGCTCACGTCCCGGGGCTGAGGACTGCCACAGGATGGGCCGACCGTTCAGGGACGTCCTCGCCTCCGCCCTCGCCGCTCTCTTCGTGGGGGGCTGCGCCTCGACGGAAGAGGTGCGCCCGCCGGAAGGCCAGGCCGTCTTCCAGGCGGGAGCCGTCCCGGGGACCCCACCCGCTGCGCAGATCGTCCCCGGCCCGGAGATCCGGCATCTGGCACTGCTCGTCCCCGCCGTTGATCCCACCTGGAACGCCGCCTGGACGGGAGGAGATCGGACGAAACCCGGGGGTCAATCGGGCGGCCTCGCCGGCTTCGTCACCGGGCTGACGATCGTCCAGTCGGTGCCCGTCTTCCTTTTGGTCTGGCCGGCCGCCGTGGGAATCGTGGCGGGCACGACGGCAATGGGTGCGCTGGGCGGTCAGATGGACAGCGGGGCCTTCGCCGCGACGGATGCCCGGGATCGACAGGCGCTCCTCGAGGCTGCCATCACGCTCCGCCCCGACCGGCTGCTGCGCGAGTCGGCGGCGAGGGTGCTGGCGTCTCGCATGGGCCGCCCATCGCCGCCTCTTTCCTGGTACCCCAGGTGGGGGCCGGACACGCCCGGGACGGATCCGCTGGCCGACGCGCGCGGGCAGGGGGCCGACGGGGTGCTGGACCTTGCGGTGGAGGCGTTCGGCCTGGCGGTGGGGGACGAGGCGGATACGGTCGGGGTCTTCGTCCGGGTCCGGGCGCGGCTGATCGAGTCCGCCTCCGGCGGCGTCCGCTACGAGCGGATCCTGGAACACGGACCGGGTCGACCGCTGGCCGGGTTGCCGAGGCCGGCCGTCTACACGGTGGAGTTCCTGGCCTTCGACCAGGCGCGGCTGTTCCGGCATGAAGTGCAGGAGGTGATCGTGCGGTTGGCCAGGCTCTTGGCGGAGGATCCCGTCCTTCCTCTCGGGCGGCCCTGATCAAGAGTCGGAGTGGCCCTCACGCAGGTGGACGATGGTAGCGCCCCAGCCGCCGCGATCCGACGAGGCGTCGGTGAAGTCAAGGGCGAGGGGATGCTGGGCCAGGAGCGAGCGGACGATGGCCCGCTGGGTTCCCGTGCCGCGACCGTGGATCAGCCGGACCTCGCGGATGCCGCGCCGGACGCACGCCTCCAGGTAGTCATTCACGACCGCCGGGATATCCCGGGGGGCGAAGGCGTGGAGGTCCAGCGCGTCCTCGATGGGAACGACGACCGGATCGTGCTCGTCTGGCTCTGGAGTCAGTTCCGCCGTCATGCCTCTTGTGGCGGCCGGCGATCCCGCATCGGGCTCACGGCCTCGAAGGCGTGCCCGATGCGCAGCACGGTCGCCTCGTCGAAGTGCCGCCCCACGATCTGGAGGCCGATGGGCAGGCCGGCCGCGGTGAGGCCGCATGGCACGGACAGGGCCGGATGCCCCGTCACGTTGATCGGCCGGGTGCAGCGGATGAGCCACCAGCGCGCATCCTCCGTGACCCCGTCCACGGTCACCTCGCGGGCGTCCAGGGGCGGGGCCGGGATGGGCGTCGTCGGGAGCAGGAGAGCGTCCACCCGCCGCAACGCCGCATCCACCTCGGCACGGATGATCTGGCGGGCCCGCTGTGCCTTGAGGTAGTGGCTGGCCAGGACGAACTGACCCGTCATGAGGCGGGCGCGGACATCCGCGCCATACTCGGCGGGGCGGGTCTTGAGGTAGGGCTCGTGATATGCCATGGCCTCGGACGCGATGATGGCGAAGGAGGCGGGGCCGGCATGCGGGATGTTCGGCAGCGGGATCTCCTCGACGGAGGCGCCCAGGCCTTCCAGCGACCGCGCCGCCGCCAGGACGGCGGCCCGCACCTCGGGATCCAGGCGCTCGAAGAAGTGATCCTTGGGCAGGCCCAGGCGAAGGCCGCGGATCTCGCCCTGCAGGGCGCGACGATAGTCGGGGACCGGGATATCCGCCGTGGACGGGTCGGCAGGATCGCGCCCGGCCAGCACCTGAAGCAGGAGGGCCGCATCGGTCACCGTGCGGGTCATGGGGCCCACGTGGTCCAGCGACCACGCCAGCGGGATGACCCCGGCGCGGCTCACCCGGCCGTAGGTGGGCTTCAACCCGACCAGGCCGCAGAGGGCCGCCGGGATCCGCACGGAGCCCCCGGTGTCCGTCCCCAGCGCCCCGGCGGCGAGGCCGGCCGCCACCGCCACGGCGGAACCGCTGCTGCTGCCGCCGGGCACGCGCCGGCGGTCCCACGGATTCCTGGACGTGCCGTAGTGCGGGTTCACCCCCGTGGGGCCGTAGGCGAACTCGTGCATGTTGAGCTTGCCCAGCAGGATGGCGCCCGCCTCGGCCAGGCGGGTCGTGACCGTCGCGTCCGCGTCGGGCACCCAGTCTCCCAGGATGCGGGAGCCGCAGGTCGTGCGGAAGCCGCGGGTCAGCACCAGATCCTTCAGGGCGATGGGAATCCCGTGCAGCGGACCGCGGAAGTTTCCGCGGGCGATCTCCTGCTCCGCCGCGGTCGCGGCGGCCAGCGCCTCCCCCGGCAGGACCGTGATGTACGCCAGCAGATCCCCGTCGCATCGCTGGATACGATGCAGGTAGGCGCGCGTGAGCTCCACGGGCGAGAGGGCGCGGCGGCGGAGCTGCTCGCCGGCCTCGGCGATGCTCAGTCGGGTCAGCTCATCGGGCGCCATGAGGATCCTCCGACGGGGGCAGCAGCACGGTCGCCGGTTCCACGGCGAGAAGATCCAGGTCGTCCAGACGGGCCAGCCCATCGAGCTGGGGGGCGAGCTGGGACGCCGCGGTCGCCAGGTCGCCCGGGTCCACCGGAATCCGCGAGAGTTCCTGGCTGATCGCCTGCAGCACATGGGTCGAGATGGGGGCCATGGTCTCCTCCCGGAATGCGATGACGAAGCGGCGCTACTCTAGCAAGGCGCCGGCCGGGCTGTCCAGCCGAAAGGCCGGGTTCCGCCGGCTACTCTTCCCTGGAGCCGGGCTCGCGTGATGGCGGATCGAAACGTTGGGGCCCGGCGCACGGCCCCATGGCAGATCCTCTGCCTGGCCCTCGGGCTGCTGCTGTTTGCGGGCCTGATCTATGGGGTCGGGGTCACGGCGGTCCTCGCGGCGCTGAAGCGCCTGGGCTGGCTGACGCCGCTGATCGTGATCCCCTACGTCGCCTCGTACCTCGTGGACAGCCTGGGGTGGTGGTGGATCCTGCGGCGTGACTTCGACGGGTCGGCGGGAAACCCCGGGCCGGCGCCCCGCCTGCTGCAGCTCTTCGCGATCCGCGCCGCCGGCGAAGCGGTCAACGCCATCACGCCCACCGCCTATCTGGGGGGTGAACCGCTCAAGGCCTGGCTCCTGCAACGACACGGCGTCTCCCTCGCCGCCTGTCTCGCCTCGGTCCTGGTATCCAAGACGGCGCTGATGCTCACCCAGGGCGCCTTCGTCTTCCTGGGCCTGCTGGTGGCGCTCCACCACTGGCGATCGGCCATCCCGTTGCCCCTGGCGGCCGTGGTCGGCCTGCTTCTCGGCATCCTGATCTTCGGGATCATGATCGGCGTGCAGCGCCGCGGTCTCTTCGGCCTCCTGCTGGGCCTGTCGCGGCGCTGGAGCGGCCGGGAGGCGCTGCTGGTCTCGTGGGAGGCGGACATCCGCGCGCTGGACGAGCGCCTGCGGGAGTTTTACGGCCGCCGGACCCGCGACTTCCTGATCTGCTGCGGCTTCCATTTCCTCGGGTGGGTGCTGGGCTGCTGGGAGGTGTACGTGGTCCTGTGGCTGCTGGGGAGCCCGGTGGATTTCCGGAGCGCATTCGCCATCGAGGCGCTCTCAGGCGTGGCGAAGCTGGCCGCCGTCATCGTGCCCGGCAGCCTCGGGGTCCAGGAAGGCGGCCAGGTGCTGATCTTCGTGGCTTTCGGGCTGGGAGCGCCCCTGGCCGTGACCTTTGGCCTGTTGCGACGGGGGCGTGAGGTGCTCTGGATCGGCTTTGGCCTCGGCGTGCTGGTCCACCGTCAGGCGCTGGGATGGCTCAAACGAAGAGCCGAGAGCCTGGGACCCAGCCGATTCTAGGCCAGCGGCCCATCGGCTGGGTGGCCGAGAGCCGAGACGAGGGTGGAACGGTAGAGTCGAGAGCCTGGAGCCGAGAGCCGAGAACGGGATTCTGGAATCCGCAATAGGAACAGGGGGCGGGAGACGTGAAGCATGATGCGGGGTGGCTGAGGGGAGAAAGAAAAAGGCCTCGAAGCGTTCACGGCATGCTGGCCGCCCCGGTGGACAAAACCGGAGACTTCGAGGCCCGGCGATTGCTGGGATTCCGCAGACGAAACCCCGGGCGTTCGCCTCTGCGGGGAGACGCCTACGTTACAATCACCTCACCTGTCCAGTATGATATGCCCACTGGATCACCTCCTTTCTGGTGTAGGTGGAACGTACCTTCAACTTTTCCGGGACGCAAGAAAAAAATGCAGGCCGGGCGCAAAAAATCTCGCGGCAAATGGGGGGCACGCTGGCGACCAAGTCGGTGCGCCACGCCTTCGAGGTGCTGGCGGAGATTCGCGAGGCGAAGGGGATGAGGCGTGAAACGTGAGGCGGGAGGGGCAAAGACACACTTTCCCATGACGTAAAGACAAAGGAGGATCCTATGTCCAGACTGGTGAAGCACGAGAAGAACGCCCCGTACAAGATCGAGGAAGGCCAGGTCAAGTTCCCCATCTGGATCTGCGCCTGCGGGCTGTCGAAGAATAAGCCCTACTGCGACGGCACGCACAAGAAGACCCGGGACGAGGCGGCCGACGCGGTGTACGTGTACGACGACCAGGGGCGGGTGACGGTCGGGACCGAATACTAGGGACGACCGTTCGGGTGTTCGGGCGTTCGCCGGAGGCCGATGAACAACCGAATCCGCCATTGGCGGAAACGCCCGAACCATCGAACGCTCTTGCCGCTTTTCCCTATGACGCCTGACGCCGGAGCCGCTCCAGCGCTTCTCGCAGTGGCTGCCAGTACAGGCGATCCTTCGCTTGCTCCGCCTGTTGCTCGAGCAGCAGCTCGCGGCCCAGGTCCTCCAGCTTTCCCGAGAGGGCGTGTGTCAGCAGGGGCCGCTTGGACACCAGACGACGGCACGCCCGTTCGCGGCTCCGGGCGACTTCGACGAGCAGCTCGGGCGTACGCAGTTCCAGGAGCCAGAACCTGACCTGAGCTGGTGTTGGTTTGTCCCGGCTTTGGAAGTAGTGTGCCTCCAGCAGACGCCGAAGCATCGGCCAATCTTTGTCACGTTGGGTTTTCTTGGCCTGGACAAGGTCCGGCAGCGAGAGGAGGTGGCACGCGAGAGCGTCCGGTAGGGTCAGCGTTGTACGCCGGGCCCACAGCTTGGGAAACGGATCCACGCCGCGCATCTGCGACATGACGTCGATCCGCATTCGAGAGGCTTCGGGATGCTGGCAGCGAAAGTGAACGGCATGGCCGCGGCGGAGGTAATCGAGGCGCAGCGGCGGCACAGCGATGACTTCCGCCTGGAGGTCGGCCAAGGCATTGCGCAGCCGGGAAAGATTGCCGGCATCTGCGAGGATGGCGAGGTCGGTGTCGCGGCTAAACTCGGCTGCGCCGTACAATACGCAGGCCTGGCCACCCATCAGCAGGGCCCGGACTCGATGCGCTTGGATCGAAGAAAGGACTTTGCGTATCGGGTTCGGGATCAAGCGTGCCTCCCAGCATCAAGTAGCCCTGCCAGAGTGTCTCGCTCTCCCGCCAGCGCTCGAGCGGGTGAAGGCGGTACCACTCCGCCCACTCCTCGCCGACCAGATCCTCTGCCTTTACCATGATAGTAAAGTGCCCCAAAGGGCAGCAACGTTCAAGTGGCACCCTATCAGCGTCAGGGGCGCGAATCAAGGGGAATCGCAGCTTTGCGGGACTCGGGTGAGAGCGTCTCGGGGTTCCTGCGGTCAGACCTCGGCTTCGTCGCGGGCGTCTCGACTGAGCCCCTCGGCCTGAGCTCGGGACGAAGGCTCGACGCAGTCTCATCCGAGCGGCGGTCCTCACTAATCGGGGGGGGCGGGGGGCTACGCTGGGTCGGGCCAGGGGAGGTCGTCGATTCTCCCTCTCTCGACTGCTGGGGCCGGGTGTCAGGGGTCGGGGGTCGGAGGGCATCCAGCCGGCGGGCAGCCTAGCCCACTGCGATGAAAGCGGCTACCCCAGTACGGATCCCCCTGTCCGGAACGCCGAGTACAGGACGTCAGCCCATTGAAATTGGGAGCTGACAGATCGGCCGGAAGTTCTACCGGACGCCCGGAGGGGTCGTCTGGCCGTGAAACTGACTAGGGTTGGGATTCGGGATGCCGTCCACCATCTCAAGAATCAGCTGACATATCTTCATCCCAGGACGAACAGTGATTGGGCAGCTGCCGAGATTGATCATCTCCAATGTCAAACGCCCTGACCAGCCGGCGTGTACTGTTGGCGCAGTGAAGTGGATTAGCAGGCCACATCGAGCGAAGGAACTCTTTCCCTCGATCCTGGCTGCGAGTGTTACGACCCCTGGATCGATTGGGAGTTCCACGCTCTCCAGGGTCTGTCCGAGCACAAGGGTCAGACGCGGAAGTGCATACCCGCCTACTGGGTCCAAGTCATAGTGATCGCAATTCTCCGCCAGGAACTTGGCAATACCGCCTCTCGAGAGGTCATACGTATACGGGCCCGTCCGGGGTATTGAGATCCGAGAGCCCAGGCGAAGGTCCACTGAGGTGGTGTCATAGGGACAGTCGGGTTGTTCAAGAGTCGCCAAGCGCGGGTGTGGCTCCGGCTCGATTCGGAGCCTGCCCCGATCGATAGCTTGGTGAATCGCAACATTCGAAAGGATCATTTCAGCCGGACGATCTCTCCTGAGGATACCCTTACCGTTCGGCCTATGAGTTCGAGGGGGTTTGCGGGCAGATAGACAAGCGCTGCGTCTGCCCCCCTTTCAAGGACTGTCACAAGCATCAAACGTTTTTCAGGATTCACATACTGCTCCGGAGCAAACAAGGAGAATTCTCGGCCTTCGGATGTGCTTGTCACGATCGTGTATTCGCCGGGCAGCATGCCTTGACCACCAACCAGTCAGGAGGCTCGAGACCCGCTTGGCGCACACTCTGCGAGAGAAACGCGTCCAGGTCTTGCCCACGGTCGGAGACGTTACCAATACGGAGAGGAGGGAGTCAAGGAGAAATTGCCGGATGGGGGGATTCTGCAACCATCCGAGGGAGCCGTCGGGCAGAGGTTGGCTGGAATGTGGGACTTCTCCAATTACATCAACTTCTTCCACACCGTCTGTCACCGGGCGGCGGCGGAGATGGCCCGGGGCGAGAGTCCCTGGGCCGAAGGCGAGGGAGCGGGGATCGCTGGCCCGAGCATGACGTGGTGGAGGACGCCGGTCGTAGACCCCTCGCGAAGATCGGGACCGAAGGTTCCGGACGAAGAGCGGAAGGGCATACGGGTAGGGACCGCGGGGCATGGGCCAGCCATATTAGTAGTTGATCTAATTGCCAACGTCCCCCAGTACAGTCCGGGACAATCGGGACAGGGACGCTGTCAGGCAGCGTAGAGGACCTCGCCCTTCCGGGCGAACGCGGCGATGAGGGAGTCGCCGCGCTCCCACTCCTCCGGGGTCATGGCCACGGCCTCGATGGGAGCGAAGATTTCGTAGATAGCGTCAGCCAGGATGTCAATGCGCTCCCAGTAACTCTTCTCGGCGAAGTCGTCGGAGACGATCACCACGTCAATGTCGCTCCCCTCCCTGTGGGTGCCGTCGGCATACGAGCCGTACAGGATGACCTTCTGCGGCCTGATGCCGCGAGCCTCGATCGCCTGGCGAAGGCGAGCGACTATGGCGACAACTGCGCTCTTATCCATGCAACGGCCTCCTTGCTATCGGCAAGAATGCCTCTCACCACGCCTTCCGTGAACACCTGTTGCACCCTGGCCAGGTCTTCCGGGTAGCGCGTTGGAATGCTTGCCTCGCTCAATCTGGTGATGAACTTGCCAGGCTTCTTGGGAGGCACGATCCCGACGGCGTTCAGCAGGTACATGAGGCTGTGGGATCGCGGGGGTGTCTCCCGGAGCCTTTCAAAGTAGAGCCCTTTCAGGGCCTTCTCGACGGCGAGATGGCACATGAAGACGGCATACAGGTACCGGCCCCCCGAAACAGGTACTCGGAGGTGTCCATGTCATGATCGGACTGCCGCAGCCACTCTTCAGTCCTTTTCTCCATGGCGGTTGACTATATCAGCCCGACTGTGAAAATCCAACGGATTCCCGAGAATACTAAAGACCGTTCGGCTGTTCGGTGGTTCGGCTGTTCTGGCGTTCGCCGGAGGCTGATGAACAACCGAACCCTCGAACGCCCAAACCATCGAACGCTCTTGACGCCGGGGCGGGGGAGGGCCGGCTGGAGAGCGCGATCCCGCCGACCACGAGGGCCGCGGAGGCCAGCAGGCGGAGCGTGATGACCTCGTCCAGGATCAGCCAGCTCAGGAACACCCCGAAGAGCGGCGTCGTCAGGAAGTAGGCGGCCAGGCCGCTGGGCTTGTAGATCTTCAGCAGCAGCAGGTTCACGATGAAGTTGAACCCGGCGACGACGATCCCCTGGAAGCCCAGGGCGAGGGCCAGGCGGGAGGTCCAGCGATAGGGCTCCGCGGCCTCGAACAGGGCGCTCCACACGAGGTAGCAGGGCACGCTGAAGGCCACCTGCGCCAGGAGCAGCTTCACCGGGTCAATGCGCTGCACGGCGCGATTAAGGTACACCGTCCGCACCCCCAGGAGGAAGGCGCTGCCCGAGGTGATGAAGTCGCCCAGCAGGTAGGCGGACTGCCAACTGAACTCGCGGGAGAAGAGCAGCACCACGCCCGCATAGGCGATCAACACCCCCACGGCGCGGCCCCCGGACAGGCGATCCCCCGGGACGAAGAAGTGGGCCAGGAGGACGGTGTAGATCGGGTAGGCGTTGAGCAGGACCGAGACGTGTCCCGCCGAGGTGAATTTCACCCCCAGATTCAGGAGGGCGATCTGGACGGTGAAGATCACCCCGAGGATCAGGAGCGGCCGGACCTCGTGGCGATGGACGCGCAGGGGCGTGCGGGTGCGCCAGGCCCACGCCAGCACGGTCAGGCCGCCCAGGACGAACCGCATCCACGCCTGCCGGATGGGGGGGGCGTCCGCCAGCCCGATCTTGATGGCAATGGGGTTGCCCGCCCACAGGAAGGCCAGGAAGGTGACCAGCGCGGCGGCCTGGACATCGATGTTCCTGGGCTCAGCAGTCATCCCGGTCTCCGGAACGGATGCGTGGGTCGGTCGGGCGTACGGGACGAGAAACGGGGGAGGGATGTCGCGGGGCGACCGGGGCCGTGAGCGTGGCAGGAGCGGCGGGCGCTCCGGTTCGAGCGTGGCCGCCGGAACGCCGGAAGCTCAACCCCCCTCGGGAACCCGGGAGTGTCTGCCGGGCTCGGGAGGGATGTTGAAAACGTCCCGCGGGAAGTGCTCCACGAGATAGTCCACGATGTCCTTGACGGACAGGATGCCGACGATGCGCCGGTCGGCATCCACCAGGGGGACGTGCCGGAAGCCGCCGACGCTCATGAGCTGCATGGCGAAGGCGATGGGATCGTCCAGGCTGAGCGTTTCG
Organism: Candidatus Methylomirabilota bacterium; assembly: GCA_016180655.1. Taxonomy (GTDB): domain Bacteria; phylum Methylomirabilota; class Methylomirabilia; order Methylomirabilales; family 2-02-FULL-66-22; genus 2-02-FULL-66-22. The sequence goes on from JACPAT010000025.1 coordinate 11,604, forward strand.
GGATCCCGGGTCATCACCCCGTCCACCCGGACCCTGGCCGGATCATATCCGGTCCCGACCAGCTTGGTGAGGATGTCCCGCTCGGTGAAGATCCCGACCAGCTTTCCCTGATCCTCGACCATGATGCAGCCGATGCGATGCTCTTTCATCACCCGGACCGCGTCGCCGATGGTCGTCCCGAGCGGAATCGCCACGTGGCCCGCACGGCGATGGAGAATCTTGATCGGCTCCTTGAAGACGCGCTCGTCCAGGATCTTGTGCGGCGTCGGTTCGTCCTCGTAGCGCAGATCCTCGTCGTAGATGGTCTCTTCCGCTGCCATGACTCACCCTCCCCGCGGTGCATCCCAGCCCAGCCCTGCAGCCTCGCGCGGCGGAATGTCGCCCACCCTTTCGGGCCTCGCCTGGCGGTGCATCGGTGGGCGAAACCCCGCCCGTTCTGCGCAGCGCTCCGGGGCCGAGACGTAAGTCCATCATAGGCCCCTGGCCGAAGAGGCGTCAATGAAAAGTTTCGGCCCGCGCGGCTTTCCGGGGCATCGTTTCTGGGGTAGAATGCCGTAGAATAGATCCACCGGGATCAGCGTCCTACCTGCACCCCGGGGCGATCATCGCGAGGGGAGGATCTGGCGTGTGCTGGCGCTGCACATCGGGTGCGGGCGGCCCCGACAGCCGGGAGATTGACGCCGCCATCGAGTCGGCGGCACGGGAGCGCCTGGGGCGCTGGCGGGTGTCGCGGCGGTCGCTCCTGCGCGCCGGCTTGGGCCTGCTGGCGTGGCCGGCCGCCCAGGTCCTGCAGGCGTGCGCGACGGTCCCGGTCACGGGCCGGTCCCAGCTCCGCCTGATCTCCGAGGCGGATGAGGCCCAGATCGGCGTGCAGGCCTTCCAGCAGTTGCGCCAACAAGAGATGAAACGGGGGCGCCTCTTGACGGAGCGGGACGACCCGGCCGCCCACGCCTGGATCAAGCGCGTGACGGAGCGGGTGATCTGGGCCTCGGGCCTGGGCACCAAGTATCGCTGGGACTACATGGTGATCAACGCCCCCAAGACGGTGAATGCGGCCGCCATCGCCGGCGGGCGCATCCTCGTGTACACCGGGATCCTGCCGGTGGCGCGGGATGACGCGGGCCTGGCGGCGATCATCGGGCACGAGGTCGGGCACGTGATGGCCCACCACACGGCCGAACGCATCTCCCAGTACGAGTTGATCAACATTGCGGGCGCCGTCGCCGGGGCCGCCGGCCTGAGCGACCTGACCATGGCCGCCCTGGGGCTGGGAGCCCAGGTGGGGGTCCTCTTGCCCTACAGCCGGGCGAACGAGAGCGAAGCCGATCATATCGGTCTCCTGCTCATGGCCAAGGCCGGATACGATCCCCGGGAGTCCGTGGCGCTGTGGCAGCGGATGCGCCAGACGAGCGGAGAGTCCGGCCGGGGACCCGAGTTCCTCTCGACCCATCCGGATCCGGAGACCCGGATCGCCGACCTGCTGGCCCGGATGCCGCAAGCCTGGCAGTACTTCCAGAACAACAGCCTGCCGCTGCCGAATGTGCAGTAGTAAAGGATGGCGCCTGGAAGCGCGGAAGAGGGGGATGGATGCCCGGGAAGCCTCGGGTCAACTCTTCCGCGAGGTCTTGGCAAAGAAGGTTCCCATGAGGGGCTCAAGCTCGGCGGAGCCGCACGTGGGGCAGGTGGGTTTCTTTTCCTCGCGCTCCCGCATCGTCATCGTGATCGAGAATTCCTTCTGACACTTCGCGCACAGGAATTCGTAGGTCGGCATGATGTTCCCTCCTTCTGCCCTTCTTCAGTAAGCCGACCGACTGCGGCCACTACGGTTCCCTCCTCTAATGTAATCCCGGCGGTCCGCCATTTCCAGGGGGCCGGCTCCGGGGCCCTGGCCGTACGAAGTGCCCGAGGCCCGCTCACGGCTGCTCTCCCAGTTCCGCCAGGATGCCGGGACACGGGGCACGACCCGCCAGGCGCTCGGCCGCGACCACCTCGCGCAGGGTTTGGATCCCGAAGGTGATCCGGGAGCGCGGGGCAAAGCGGAGCCACACCCGCTCTCCCGCCCGCAGCGCCGGAATGACGGTCATCTGGAGCGGGAACAGGGCCCCCTCGACCTCGGCGACGCGCAGGCCACGGAAGATCCGCGTGAGTCGCCCCCATTGCATCTCCACGCGCCGGTTGGTGATATCCTGCCCCACGATTCGGGCCCGGCGAGCGCACCAGGCGGCCAGGGCGGCCAGCGCCAGGGAGCCGAGGGCGCCGACCCCGAGGACCGCGGGGGCCAGGGGCCGCCGGCTGGCGACCCACAGGGTCAGGGCGGCCATGCTCACGGCGAGCAGGCCGGCAGTGGTGAGACCCAGGAGGAACAGCCGTCGGGTGGAGCGGAGCGAGCGAAGCTCCCCCGGCGTCAACTGCCACTCCGCGCCGCCGCCAGACTCAGTCGCAGCAGGATCGTTGGTCATGGGAACTACACCCAAAGACGTTCGGGAGTTTCCGCCAATGGCGGATTCGAGAGTTCGGCAGTTCAGGGGCAGCCAAGACCGGATGCGCCAATGCTGTCCGGATCGCTCACGCGATGGCGCCAGCCCAGAGAAAATCTACCACCCGGCCGGGGAAGGGTCAAGGCGCCCGCGCTGCGCGGGGCCTGCGCAGGAGGTAGAGGAAGTACAGGCCGCCGAAGCCCAGCGGGATCTCCCGGACCAGCTCCAGGGACGTCGGAGCCAGGATCGCGTAGAAGTTCCGGTCCACGGCCGTGACATACCCGCCCAGGACCGCGTTGGCCACCCGGAGGGGCAGGGGAGGACGCCTGGGCTGGTTCCAGAACTTGTCCAGGACCACCAAGAGTCCGTCCGGCTTCGTCACCCGCTCGGCCTCCCGGAGTGCGCGCACCGGGTCCGGCACCACGGCCAGGATGAGGTGGAGGACCGTCTTGTCGAAGGCACCGTCCGGGAAGCGGAGATCCATGGCGTCCATCTCCAGCAGGCGGATGCGGCGGTTCCCGACCTTGGCCGCCGCCCGGCGGAGCATGGCCGGGGTGAGGTCCACCGCCGTGACCTCCACGTCGGCCGGGAGGAATTCGAAGTCGGCGCCCGTCCCGCAGCCGACGATCAGGAGGGACTCGCCGGCCCGGAGATCCAGGAGGGCGAGGGAGCGGTGACGGCTCCCGCGGAGAAACCACACCACGGAATCATAAAAGGTCGCCCAGAGGGTGTAGGCGCGGCGCAGCCCGGAGTTGGTCGCCATGGTCACGTGGGATCCTTCCGGGTATTCTCCCTTGACTTTACCGGGTGCCTGCATAGAATCTGGCGCACGCTTGGATCCCCCACGCTCCATCGGGAGGGACGCATGACCCCAGATGCGCTGGCCGGACTGCTCCAGGGACGAACGGTCCTCGACCTCGGCATGGAATTGTACCATGGGATGCCGCACCACCCCATGCACTCGCCCTTCATGTACCAGATGCTGCGGACCCACGGGGACCTGACGTACGGGGAGGGGGTGACGGCGGCGGTGGATCTCTTCGGGATGAGCTGCCACACGGGGACCCATCTGGACGGATTGGGCCACTTCGCCAAGAACCTGTGCCTGCGCGGGGGCGTCCCGGTGGATCAGGGGCAGAGCAAGACCGAAGGGCTCAGGGTGCACGGCATCCAGCAGGTCGCGCCGATCCTGCGCCGGGGAATCCTTTTGGACGTGGCGGCGAGCCGGGGGGGCGAGGTCCTCGAACCGAACCAGGTCATCGGCCCGGCGGATCTGGAGGCCGCAGCCAGAGCGGCCAGGGTGCAGGTGCGTTCCGGAGACGTGGTCCTGGTCCGGACCGGGTGGATCCGGCTCTGGCCCGACCAGCGGAAGTATTACAGCGTCCAGTCGGGGCAGCCCGGGCTCAACCTCGAGGCGGCCAGATGGGCCACGGACCAGGGCGCCTTCTGCCTGGGGAGCGACAACTTCGCCGTCGAGGTCGTGCCCTCACCGGGAAACACGATGCCCGTGCACATCCACTGCCTGGTGGAGCGGGGCGTGCATCTGCTGGAGGTCGTCAACCTGGAGGAGCTGGCGGAGGGACGGCCAGCCCGGTGCGGCCGCTCGCCATAATCTAAAAGCGTTCGGTGGTTCGGGGCACCCACGCCACGGCGGTGGAAATCCACCGCGGTGCAGTGGGTCCCGATGGTTCGGGCGTTCCGGGAACAACCGAACTGCCGAATCCGCCAATGGCGGAAACCACCGAACGCTTATGTTTCCAGTTCGACGTTCCAGTAGAGATAGTCCCGCCAGGAATCCGGGGCGTTCCGCAGGCGGATGGTGATGGCCACGCCCGGCAGGCGATCCGGCCTCCTCGGCCGGC
>JACPAT010000031.1 GCA_016180655.1 Candidatus Methylomirabilota bacterium
GCGCCAGGATTCCCCACGCGCGAACCATCTTGCTGCTCCTCAGGCCCGTGCCTTCGCTCGACCCTTCATCCACACTTCCCGGTGTGGAGCCGCCTAGAAGAACTTCACCAGGACCGGCTCGCCCTTCTCCACCAGGTCCACGTTGGCCGGGATCTCGATGTAGCCCTCGGCGTCGGCCATGGAGGTGATGGCCCCCGATTCCTTGAAGGCCGGGACCACCTCGCCCCCTTCGACCCGCACGGGCAGGTACTGGTGCCGCCCGATGGTGGAGGTGTAGCGGCGCGACATGGGGAGCTGGATGCCGCTCGTCGGCGGCTCGGCGAGGCGCGCCAGCTTCCGCAGGACCGGGACCAAGAGGCCGTACCCGTTGGTGAGGCAGGAGGTGGGGTAGCCGGGCATCCCCAGGATCAGCTTCCCCTGGATGACGCCGCACAGGGTCGGCTTCCCTGGTTTCACCGCGATTCCGTGGAACTTCACCTCGCCCAGGCTCTCCACCGCCTCCACCATCACGTCCCGCTCGCCCACCGAACTCCCGCCGGAGAGGACGGTCATATCGCAGGCCAGCGCCTCGCAGAGGATCCGGCGCACGTCCTCCAGCGTGTCCTTCATAATGGGGAAGAGGAGCGGGATGCCCCCCGTCTCCTGGATCAAGGCGGCCAGCGTGTAGGAGTTGATGTCGTAGATCTTCCCCGGCTCCAGGGGATCGCCGGGCGTCAGGATCTCGTTTCCCGAGGGGATCACCGCCACGGTGGGCCTGGCGAAGACGGGAACCTGGGTGATGCCCAGGGCCGCCAGGACGCCGATCTTGCTGGGATCCAGACGGGTTTCGGCCGCCAGGACTTCCCGTCCGGCCTGGATGTCTTCGCCCTGGGGCGAGACGTTCTGGCGGGGATAGACCGGCTTGTAGATCTTCACCTTCTCGGCCTGGGCCGGATCGCCCTCCAGCTCCGTGTCCTCGACCTGGACCACCGCATCCGCCCCCCTGGGGATGGGCGAGCCCGTGGCCACCTGGATGCAGGTCCCCCGGGTGACTTCGCGCTCTGCGATGTCGGCGGCGTGGATCACCTCGACCAGGTGGAGCCGGACCGGGGTGAAGTTCCCCGCCCCGAAGGTGTCCTCGGCGATCACGGCGTAGCCGTCCATGGCCCCCCGCGGGAACGGCGGGACGGACATGCCCGCCAGGATGGGCTCGGCCAGGACCCGGCCGGTGGCCTCCAGCAGGCCGACCTGTTCCCGGCGAGTGATGGGCGCCACGCAGTCCAGCAGGATGCGCATCCCATCCTCCAGGGAGATGAAGGCCTTCATGGGCTTCATGGCCATGGCACGTCTCCGAAAGACACAACGGCCCCGGGCACATGCGCCCGGGGCCAGGTCGGGACTTCCCGTCGCGGGCCCGCCGCCCTCGCGGGCGTCCGGCCGTTCCGCCGGGCGGGCTCGGCCGGCTACTGCGGATTGATGCAGCGGACCAGCCGCCAGCCGTTCATCAGATTGACCCGGTAGAGCTGCTCCGGGGCCAGGGACACCCGCTCCAGGAGCGGCTTCAGCTTCAGATCGGTCTTGAACCCGATCCGGGTACAGACCGGGGCCAGCATCTCCTCCACGGCGCCGATGACCGGGTTCTCGCTCTTGAAGTGATTCAGGATCACCAGGTGCCCGCTGGGCTTGCACACGCGGCGCATCTCCATGAGGGTCTTCACCGGGTCCGGCACCGCGCTGATCACGTACGTCGCCACGACGTGGTCGAAGCTGTCGTTGGGAAACTCGAGGTTGGAGCCGTCCATCACCCCCAGGGACACGTGGCTGAGTCCCAGCGCCCGGACGCGCTCCCTGGCTTTCCGGAGCATCTCCTCGGAAATGTCGATGCCCGTCACCTTGCAGTGGCTTGGGTACAGGGGCAGGTTCAGCCCCGTGCCGACGCCGACTTCCAGCACGTGGTCGCCTGGGTTGATCTCCAGAAGATTGATGGCTGCCACCCGACCGGGATGAAAGATCTTATCAAACAGGAAGTCGTACACCGGCGACAGGATGGCGTAGGCCCGCTTGATCGTCCGGTAATCCATTGCGCGTGAATCGCCTCCTTCCCCTGCGTGAATCCTGCCCTTTCTTCAGCCTCCGACTCGACCACCTCCCGGAGGAAGGGAATTATATCCCAATCCTTTGCCAGACAATAGGATTTTTTCCTCGAAGCGGACGGGCATCCTCGCGGCCCGGCCCTGGTAGTCGCGGTACAGCAGGTACCCGTGCATCCGCCCGAATTCAAAGAGGCGGCGCGTCAGGTCCACGTCCGATTTGCAGTACTCGATGATCCGGTCCACCTCGCCGGCCTTCCACCAGCGGAGGCTCTGCAGGCCGTCCGCCAGCTTGGGCGCGCCCAGGGTCTCCTGCGCCAGGTGGTTCAGGCTCAGGCGGAAGCCCAGGCTGGCCTGGACCTCCTCCAGGATGTCCAGGGCCGGCAGCGCCCTGTAGTCCAGGTGGCGGTAGCCCCGCAGGACCCCGAAGTCGAAGCGGCGCAGGTTGAAGCCGATGATGCAGGCCGCGGCGGTGAGGTCCGCCAGCAGGTCTTCCACGTCCGCCTCGGTGTAGACCCGCATCCCCCCGGTCTCGAGATCTTGGGTCACGGCCACGGCCAGACCCATCCGGTCGCAGTTGTCCCAGCCCCCCACCTCCTCGGCGCTCCGCTGCGTTTCGATGTCGAGGACGAGGACGCGGGGGACCTTCGCGGGGGACACGCCGGAGCCGATCCCGCGCGCGTGGGCCGTGGGGGAGGCCGTGGGCAGGGCCGGGCGCGCGCCGATCGCGACCGCGACCTCCTCCGGAACCTCGATGAGGCCCAGGAGGCCCTGCAGGGTGAGCATGGCCGCCGCCTTGTCCAGCGGCTTGTTGCCCGAGCCGCACTTGGGCGAGTGGATGCAGGACGGGCAGCCGGCCTCGCACGGGCAGTCCTGCAGCAGGCGGAGCGTGTGGGCCATGAGGTCCTCGAGGACCCGGTAGCACCGCTCCGCCAGGCCGATCCCCTCGGGATAGCCGTCGTAGAGGAAGATGGCCGGCCGCCCGACCTGCGGGTGGAAGCTGTAGGAGATGCCGCCCACGTCGCCCCGATCGCACAGGGCGAAGAGAGGGAAGAGGCCGATCATGGCATGCTCGACCGCATGTATGCCGCCCATGAAGTGGAGTCCCCCGGGCGCCGCCTGCTTCACGTGATCGCGGAGCGGCTCGGGCACCTCGAACCAGAGGCCCTGGGTCTCGAAGGTGTGGGGCGGCAGATCCAGCGGGTAGCTGCCGATCCGGTCCTGGCCGAAGACCCGCCGTTTCTCGAAGCCGGTCACCCGCTCGGTCACCTTCAGCCGTCCGAGGCGCGCCAGCGTCCGCCCGACCTGGCGGAACTCCTGGCAGTGCAGGATCTCGGTCTCCTTCTCGCCGGTGGTCTGGGTGTAGTAGTCCACCTCCACCGGGCGGGCCCGCACCTTGCGCTGGGCCAGGTCCAGCGCGGTCACCTCGAACTGGCGCCCCTGATGAAGGTACACGGCGCCCGGGTGGCACTCGTGGACGGCGCGGAAGCCGTCCACGCTGCCGATGGTCTTCCCGGCCGGATCCAGGATGGCGAAGGGCTCCCCGACGGAGCGGATGTTGATCTCCCGCGCCGGGTTCCGCCGCCGGGCATACCATTCGCGCCCGTCGGCGCTCTGCATCAGGCGGCGCTCGGCCTGGAGCTCGGCGATCCGTTCCGGCAGGTCGGCCCCGTACAGGGCTTGGTCGGCCGGCGTGAGGGGCAGCTCGGCCGCGGCCGCCACCAGGTGGTCCGAGAGGATCCGGCGGTTGCCGGGGTCAATGACGGCCGCCTCGGGGACGCGGGAGAAGAAGTCGCGGGGATGCCGCATGAAATACTGGTCCAGGGCGTCGGGCAGGGCGATGAGGATGATCAGGGCCTCCTGGCCGGCGCGCCCCACGCGGCCGCCGCGCTGCCAGGTGCTGGCGATGCTGCCGGGATAGCCGACCAGCAGGCACGCGTCCAGTCCCCCGACGTCGATCCCCAGCTCCAGCGCCGACGTGGACACCACGCCCAGCAACCGTTCCTGGAACAGGCCCCGCTCGATGGCCCGCCGCTCCTCGGGCCGGTAGCCGGCGCGATAGGCGCGGATCCGGTCCTGGAGGTGGGGCGCGGCCTGGTGGGCCCACATGGTGATCAGCTCGGCGATCTTGCGTGCCTTGGTGAAGGCGATGGTCTTGAGGCCGCCCTGGATGCAGTGGAGGAGCAAGTCGGTGGCCTCGCCGTAGGGGCTCCCGGTCGGATTCACGAAGACGAAGCGCTTGCCCTGGGCCGGGGAGCCGTCGTCGTCCACCCGGACGAAGTCGCGCAGCGCCAGGGCGGAGGCGAACTCCCCCGGGTTGCTGATGGTGGCGGAGCAGGCGACGAAGCGCGGCCGGCTGCCGTAGAAGGCGGTCACGCGATGCAGCCGGCGCAGCACGTGGGCGATGTGGGAGCCGAAGATGCCCTTGTAGGTGTGCAGCTCGTCCAGGACCACGAAGCGGAGCTGTTCCCAGAAACTCTTCCAGGCGGCGTGGTGGGGGAGCAGGGACAGGTGCAGGATGTCCGGGTTGCTGATGAGGATGTGCGGGACCTGGTCGCGCAGTTGGGCCCGGCGGTGGGCCGGCGTGTCGCCGTCCAGGATCTCGGCCCGGATGCCCGACCCCCAGGGGATGAGTTGCTGGAGCGATTTCAACTGGTCCTGCTCCAGCGCCTTGGTGGGAAACAGGAAGAGGGCGCGCGCCTCCGGGTCGGCGAGCAGCGTCTCCAGGACCGGCAACTGGTAGGCCAGGCTCTTGCCGGACGCGGTCCCGGTGACGACCAGGACGTCCCGGCCGGCCCGGGCGTGCCTACGCGCCTCGACCTGGTGGGTGTACAGCCGGCCGATGCGCTGGGCGGCGAGGGCGTCCTGCACCGCGGGGGGGAGCGGCGGGTCGGGATCGGCGTACCGGGGCTGCCGGGCGGGGACCATCTCGACGTGGACCAGGTGCCCTCGGCGGGCCTGGCGCGGGAGGAGGCTCCGGAGGAAGTCGTCCAGCGCCGCCACGTTCCCCGCGTCGGGTCCGGCCTCGGGGGCGAGGCGCGCCGGTGGGTGCGTCACGCCCGCTCCAGCCGCACCCGCGTCCCGGAGGTCACGCTCTTGAAGGCGGTGGCGTCCTCCTGGATCCGGCCGATGATGTTCACGGCGCTGGCGGCGCGGGGTCGGTCGTCGGTGCTGGCGGGGGTCCGGCCGAAGAAGATGCAGAAGGCGGTCCCCGGCGGCCAGTAGCCCAGCTCGCCCACGGCCACGATCTCCCGTGCGTCGCGTTCCGGCTTGGCCTCCACCGGGATGGAGAAGTAGATCTCCTCGCCCCAGGTGTTGCCGCGGCCCTCGATGGGGAGGGCCTCCCAGATCTGGGTGGCGGTCGGCGAGTCGTTCAGGATCGCCTCGGCACTGACCTTCCCGGCCGTGATCCGGATCTTGCGCTCCGTCGCCATGGATGAGTCCTCCTGGAAAAGTTCCGGACGCAATCTAACGCAATCGAGGGGTGGGGGTCAAGCCGGACCTGTGCGCCGCTATTGGTGGCCAGGCGCCACGTCGCCCGGCGGGGTGCCGGTCAGGGCCGGGCATGGGCCGGCTGGATGCCGAGCCCCCGAGCCAGTTCGGTGCCCCAGATTAGGTTGACATATCTTTCGTCATTTGGCATCATATTTGACGATTATGGAGACACATGGCCAGCCGACCTCGGAATGGGTCCCCCGGCTCCTTGACCTGCCCGCACTGCTGGCGAAACGGTCCTACTTCCTCCTGGGGCCTCGCCAGACGGGCAAGACCGCGTTGGTCCTCCGCACGCTGGGGGCGGCCCGCGTCTACGATATGCTCGACACGGCGGTGTACCTCGCCCTCAGCCAGCACCCGGAGCGCATCGGCCAGGAGCTCGCCCCGGGGGACCGGCTGGTGGTGATCGACGAGATCCAGCGGCTGCCGACCCTGCTGAACGAAGTGCACCGGCTCATCGAGAGCCGGGGGATCCGGTTCCTCCTCACGGGGTCGAGCGGACGGAAACTTCGGCGCGGGGGCGTCAATCTCCTCGGGGGCCGCGCCCGGATCCAATACCTGTACCCCCTCACCTCGGCCGAGCTGGGGCCCCGGTTTGACCTCGCCCGGGCCGTGGCCCGGGGGCTGCTTCCCTCGATCTACTTCTCCGAGGACCCGCAGGCCGACCTGCAGGCCTACGCCGGGCTGTACCTGCAACAGGAGGTGGTGGCAGAGGGGGCCACGCGGAACGTGCCAGCCTTCAGCCGGTTCCTCAAGGTCGCCGCCCACTGCAACGGCACCATCGTGAATTTCACCAACGTCGCCAGCGACGCCCAGGTGGCCCGCACGACCGTCTACGAGTACTTCGAGATCCTCAAGGACACCCTTGTGCTCCACGAGGTGCCCGCCTGGCGGAAGACCGTCAAGCGGAAGCCGCTCGCCTCCTCCAAGTACTACTTCTTCGACGTGGGGGTCGTGGGGTGCCTGCAGGGGCGGACCTTCCGCCCCGGGACCCCGGAGTTCGGTGAGGCATTCGAGACCCTCCTCCTGCACGAGCTGGTGAGCTACCGCGACTACGTCTCGCGCCAGCCCCTCAGCTACTGGCGGTCCACGTCGGGCTTCGAGGTGGACTTCATCCTGGGAGACCACACCGCGGTGGAGGTCAAGGCCAAGGAGACCGTCTCCCCGCAGGATCTCAAGCCCCTCGGCGCGCTGGTCGAGGAGAAACGCCTGAAGCGCTATCTCTGCGTGAGCCTCGAGCCCCGCACCAGGAAGGTCGGCGAGGTGACAGTGTTACCCTATCGAACCTTCCTGCAGGGGCTGTGGGCTGGGGAGTATCGCTAGGGACACGATGGGGCCCGACAAGGTCTAAACCGGGACCACGTTTCGAGTATCGAGGGTGCCAACAGGAATTAGGCGACCGGGGTCGCGAGCGTCATCACTCAACGGGACCGCCCGAAAGTGGGCAGCGCGCTTCCAGGAAAGAGGCGGCAAGACCCCTCAATGTGTCGTCGCCCGCCCACCCTCCGCCGCGAGGGCGTCGAGGAAGCGCGCCGTCCTCCGCAGCCAGTCGGGAGCGAATACCGCAGCGACGACCATCGCTGTGAGGACAACCGGCATGACGAAAATCAGGCCATCGAGGAGCGTGATCCCCACAAGGGCCCAAAAGCGCCAACTCAAGACCCGGGCCCGCATGATCGGAGACCCCGTGCCTCCGCGGGGCAAAGGCAGAGGTTCGCCTCCTCTGAAACACATGGAGTCCTGCTTCGGTCTTCCGGCTTTCACCGGACGCTCTACCGTCCGATCCACACGCGCAGGTCTTTCTGGGGGAGAGCTGGGGGCCGCGTCTGTCTGAGGCGCTGTCAGGAGCACCTTGAAGGCGCCAGCCGCTTGCAACCGCGCGGCGGCCTCCCCATCATCGGCGGCCACAAATACCTGGGCCGCGGGAGAGAGCAATCTCGAGATACGAACCAGTTCCCCGGTCTCGGTCGTTCGCCGAGTTCGTGCATCCGGAACGAGGGCGATGATCCTGGCCCGGTGGAGACATTGCCAAGACAAGCCGGTCACGTGGAGCGGGGCGACGGTCAGTGGTCCTCGGAACTCGTGGAGGAGCAATCGGGGGAGGCGCTGGAGATTCGGCGAGGCAACCGCTTTTCCCGCCGGAGCTGGGGGATCGCTCCGTGTGGGGCGGCCTTCGCCGAGGAGTGCGGCGCGGTCAGGCGCTCTCTTGGCCCGCGGCTCGGCAGGGAATCCGCGGCGAAGGCTGCCGCTCGCGCAGAATGCGCACACAGGACGTCAATTGATTCATCCGGATTGAAGCGGAAGGCACCAGGCAGAAGCGGCGTCCCGATATCGAATATCAAGAGACACGCCCACACGCCGATCGCACAGCGGTGATTCATGGCCTCGCACCTTCCCTTCGCCCCGCGCCAAAGTCGCCGGAAGACGAGGGGTCGAGGATCTGCCCGCTCCTTGGGGGGGGCGCAGCCACGAGAGCCGGCCCCTGGTTTGCAATGGTCTCCGAGGTCAGCCGGGCGATCGCCAGTGCCTTCCGGGCTGGCTTGACGCTCTGTGGCGTGATCCGGCAGCCTCAGCCTGGATGGATCAGGGCCGACCATAGGCGAGATGGTTGGACTGGAGCGGAACAAAGGTTCTGGCCACCGGTGCTTTCGCCGGGTTCATCTCTCCGACGCTATCGTTCTGGAGTTCCGCCTGGCCCTCGCCCTGGCCGGGACCACGGCGCTCCTGGCTGCCGGAGTCCTGGATATTCCTCACCTCATCGGGTTCGCGAGAATGGATCTGATCTTGTTCCTGGTGGCCATGATGATCGTCATCGGCTTCCTGGAGGAACGGCGCTTCTTCGAGGTGGTGGTGGAGAGAGGAGAGCGTTTCAACGCGGGGCTGGTGAGTGGGGTCAATGGGTTAGCCTGCCTCCGCCCCGCGCCAAAGTCGTCGGAAGACGAGGGGTCGAGAATCTGCCCGCTCCTTGGGGGGGCGCTGCCACGGGAGCGGGCCCCTGGTTTGCAATGGTCTCCGAGGTCAGCCGGGCGATCGCCAGTGCCTTCCGGGCTGGCTTGACGCTCTGTGGCGTGATCCGGCAGCCTCAGCCTCGTGATCCGGCAGCCTCAGCCTGCTCAGCGTCTCGAGCGCGGAGGATCACGTGGGCTGCTCGGTCTTCTCCGCCTCGGCCCGAAACGCCGCAAGCTGTTCCGAGAGTCCGAAGAGCCGAACCCGGTCGCCGGGGCGCAGCACCGTGTCCGCCGGAGGGTTGAGCACGACCGTCCCGTCCCGGCGGGTGATGGCCACTACCGTCACGCCGAAGCGTTCCCTGAGCCGCGCATCCCGGAGCGATCGGTCGGCGAGGCTTCCAGCCGGCAGCGACAGCTCCAGGACCTCAGGGAGTCGGGGATGCGCGGGCGATTCGGCGAGGCGGAGCTGCTCCATCGCCTCGCGGAAGCGCGCCACATAGGCGGCGGCGAGCTCCTCCGGCAACGTCAGGTGGCGCATCGCCCGCTGGATGAGCGCGGCGGCGCCCTCCACCTCGGGCAGGATGACCTCCGTGGCACCAGCGGCCAGCAGGCCCTCCTGATCGGCTCGCCGGTGGGCGCGGGCCAGGACGGGCACGGTGGCGCGGAGCGCGCGGGCATGCCGGATCGCCAGCCGCACCCGCTCCGTGTCGGGGGGCGTCAGGATGACGAGGGCGGCCTCGGCGACGCCGGCCGCCTCCAGCACCCGTGCCTCGGCGGCACTGCCGAAGATGCAGGGGACCTTCCGAAGGCGGAGGTGCGCGACGATGTCCGGATCGGTCTCCACGACCACGTAGCGGACCCCTGCCGTCTCCAGGGCCTCACCCACCGCACTGCCCACCCTGCCGAATCCACACAGGATCACATGCCCTGTCTCTCGAGCCGTCTCCCGGCTCAGAGGGGGCAGGGCATCGGACGCACCCGGCACCCGCATCTGCCGGATCCATCGGGGCGCGAGGCGTACGAGGATCGCGTTCAGGAGAATGGTCAGGAGCGAGGCGGCCAGGGTGGCCGTGTAGACTTCGGGACCGACGTGGCCGGCACCCCGGGCCGCCTGGACCAGGATGAAGGAGAACTCGCCGATTTGCGTCAGGCCAACGGCCACCAACGCGGCCGTCCGGAGCGGATACCCAAACAGCCGGACCACCGCCGTCCAGATGGCCAGCTTCCCGAAGAGGATCAGGGCCACCATCACGCCCAGGAGCAGCCAGTTGGTGCCGAGCACCCGGGGATCGATGAGCGTCCCCAGCGTGACGAAGAAGATGGCCACGAACGCATCCCTGAGGGAAAGCAGTCGGGCGAAGGCCTCGTGTGCGTACTCCGATCCGCTGATGAGGAGGCCGGCGAAGAAAGCCCCGAGGGCCAGGGAGAGACCGAGCGCCTGCGTCAGGGCGGCGGTGCCGAGTCCCAGGGCCAGGACGACGAGGAGGAACAGTTCGTGACTGCGGGTCCGGGCGACCCAGGCCAGGGCGGGCGGTACCACTCGAGTGGCCACATAGGCACCCGGCACGAGGAGGAGGCCGGCCGTGGCGAGGGCCCCGCCAGCGGCCAGGAGTCGGCCCGGGTCCGGGGCGCCGAGGGCCGGCATGAGCATCACCAGGACCACCACGGCCAAGTCCTCGACCAGGGTGAGGCCGATCATCACCCGGCCGTGGAGCGAACGGAGTTCTCCCCGGTCGATCAGGAGGCGGGCCAGGACCATGGTGCTGGCCACGGACACCACGATCCCCACGATCAGCCCCTGCCGCGCGGGCCACGCCAGGGCCCTCCCCACGAGGACCCCGAGACCCATGGAGAGGAGGATCCCCAGCGGCCCCCCGAGCACCGCCACCCACTTCACGCCCCGGAGGTGCGGGATCGAGAAGTCGATCCCGATCGAGAACATCAGCAGGATCACGCCGATCTCCGCGAAGAGTTCAAACGTGTGCACCTCCGAGATCGCCGGTCCCGGGGTCAGCGGGCTGACCAGGATGCCGCCCAGGACGTAGCCCAAGATGAGCGGTTGGCGGGCGATCCGGGCGATCCCGCCGCCTAGGACCGCGGCGAGGAGCACGTAGGCAAGATCTCTGAAGAACACCGATGCGCCGATCACGGGAAGACCTCAAGAGTCGGGCAGGGTGCTGACGGGCCGGTGCGCCCCTCGCTGCCGCCATCGGAGAGCCAGGTTCTCACTGGGGAGTTGGCGACATCAACCCTCCCTCCCGGTGTTCCGGACCGCCTGTCGGTCCCTCCCCCGAGCGGATGCAGGTGGCGACCGGTGAGACATCCCCGTGTGAGGGGAGGCAGAGTCCCGATCAGCCTTCTCTGGGAGCGTGGGTTCATGCCCGCAGCCTCCAAGGTAATGGCCGGAGCGGACCTGCAGGCACGCAACGTCGCTCACGTGCGGCCGCCACGGATGCCGCCGATCCACTGTACCTGATGTATAGCACGCCTTCGCCCCGCTGGCACGGGGCCGTGAGCCCCGTGGCTGCCGGCTATCCGGTCGCCTCCCTCGCGGCCTGGGACGCTCGGATCCTGAGCCGAGAGCCCGGCACGGCACCGGTGTGCCTCCCAGACCTTTACACCCTGGGTCAACCGCAGCGCGCTTTGGATCCCGCCGGGGGAGGTGGACGCGCCCCCATCCCTCGGGGTCGTGCACCACGAGGGCGAGACCGTCCCCACGGGCAGCCCCGCGACTTGCGGCCAAGGCACAGGCGGGGCGCTCGCTGATCGAGGACCCTCCGCTCAATCGAACAGGCGCTGCAGTTCGCGGGAAGGGTCAGCCTCCGGTACGCGGGGGCCTGCGCCCCCTTCGCTCCTCGGTCTCCCCTTGCCTCGTTGGCGCCTGGGTCGCTGGCGGCACGCCCGCCGAGGATTGGGGGGGACCACCAGGCGGTTCGGTCCCACCGGCCGGGTTCGCCGAGTTGCGTGCTCGCCGACGTGAATGGATCTCAGCCCACGCAATCCATCCGATGGCCCCAGTCACCAGGATGGCGATGAAGACGTCGCTCGCGTCCATGCTTGCCGTGTCCTCTCGCGAGGGTCTCCGTCAGGCCGCAGGACCAGAAGCACCGCGGCCCGCTCGCCTCGCGGCAAGAGTTGTCGATTGCCCTACGCGCTGATCAGGCGAGAGCGACCGTCAGGCAAGGAGGGGCGCGGGAGACGGAACCGCCATGCGCAGGGGAGTTGCCGGGCAGGCGGGCTGGTGCCGAGAGTCGCCCGATGGCGCGCAGCCTCGGGGCACACGTGGCATCCGCGAGGACTGCAGAACGGTCCGAGGTCAGTGAGGGAGCACCTCGAACGGATCGGGAGGCTGCGACAAGCCGCCCCTGAGTGGGGACGCTGAATACGCCGCGGTCGAGCGCCCGGCCGTCAGGATCCGCGACGCCACTGGGGGTTGAAGCGAGCGCGGACGGGAAACAGCCCTGGGAGGTCACGCCCTCCGTCGCGCTCACGGAGGCACCGAGGACGAGGAGGAACGCCAGAAGACACCGGGCCGCACCCATGGCGGGAGGATCGCCCGGAATCATCGGGAGGTCAAGGGCTTTCTCTCGATGGTGTGCGCCGCAGGTGTGCGCCCCGGCGCGGGGCGGGAGCGTCTCCGGCCGGCCGGGCGGTTCGCAGAAAACCCTCGACGACACCGATGGGCTGTGGCTATACTCTAGCTGAAGTGGGGCTGGGTTCCGGAGAGATCCGGGTCGAGGGAACGGCCATGGAAGTCTCGTGGGAAAAGGCCGAGGTGAGCTGTCCGAACTGCCTGGAGATCCTCGTGTTGCGGCCGGGCCTGGAAGAGATCTGGTGCCAGCGATGCGAGGTGGGCTACGACGTGATGGAAAGCCGCAACCCCAAGGACCCGGAGCGGACCGTCCTGGTGCTCTCGAAGAAGCGGGGGACGCCGGGACGAGCGTAGAACCGATCGCCGCCGCCTCGCCCCTGGCCCCGGCCCTCCGCCGGGGTCTCGTGTTCCTACACGAAATGTAACCACAGATTTCGCAGATTACGCAGATTATCCACGGAAAGAGCTTTTCAGAAGAATCTGTGAAATCTGTGTAATCCGTGGTTAAAGGTGGTCTCCCAGGCGGTTAGCGTTTCTTCGGGCCGCCGAGGAGCTGCTGCAAGGCGCTTCCCACGCCCTTGGCGGCCTCGCCCGCCGCCTCCAGTCCTTTCTGCCCGAGGGTCCCCACGCCCTCGGCCACCCCCCGGATACTCACCCCCAGATTCTCCGCCAGGCCGGTCGCCAGGCGCGTGGCGAACGCTTCGTTGAGGGCGAACCGGGGATTGTTGATGTCTCCCTCGAGAATGAAATTGATGGCGATCTTGTTCTCCCGGTTCTTCAGGAAGTTGATCACGGCGGCGCGGGGCACGCCCATGAACGTGTCCAGGACGCCCCTGGTGGGGGTGAATTCCAGATCCGAGATGACGACCTTCCCCGGTGCGCGCAGCCGGTTCTGCTTCACCTCCGAGTCCAGGTCGAGGTCCAGGGCCCCCCTCTGGACGCGCGTCTCGGTGGCCTGGATGAGGTACGGCTGCAGCATCACCAAGTCCACGGAGCGGAGCTGGAGCTTCACCGCGGAATCCTTGCTGGCCACCTCGACCCACCCAGAGACGGTGGCGCGCCCGTCGCGCTGGAGGCCTTTCACCAGGGCGGTGAGGTCGAATCGGCTCTTGCCGGTGAGCGCCGGGGCCACCACGTCGCGCATGGCAGCCTGGATCTTCTCCAGGCGGATTTTCAACGGCGGCTGGGCCACCGTGGCGTCGAACAGCTCCATCACGCCGTCTTCCAGCGTGATGCGCGAGATGGTAACCGAGCGGGCGGCCGCTTTTCCCTCGGTGGCTGGCCCCGCCAGCAGGCCGGGGGCGACCTGGAGCTTTCCGTCCCGCGTCCGCAGTGCCGAGAGATAGGGCCGGACGACGGTGACGGAGCCTACCTGGATCCGGTCGGAGAGAAGGCTCTTCAGGCTGGGGACGATCACCACGCGCTCGGCGCGGAGGGTATCCGCCGCCGGCCACCCCCGGCGCGCCTTGATGCGGAGCCCGTTGAGTTCCACCGCCGACCAGCGGACCCGGAGTTCTTTGACCTCGCTGTTCGGTCCCAGGGCCTCGAGCACCTTGCCCTTGAGGAGGCCCACCGCCGCCTGGAATCCGACGATGGCGCCCACGATCAGGACGAGGATCGCGGCGAGGATGATGAGGCCCCACTTCATTGCCCTGGCCCTGGCCATGACGTCCTCTGCAGCCAGCACTCAGCCGTTGGCATTCAGATTCCGGCTCCGGGCTGACGGCCACCCAGGGGGTGCCCGGCTGACGGCTAATTGTCTAGGCTTGGGGAGGATTGAGGGCGATCGCCAGCGCCTGCTGGAGCTGCTCCATGGGGACCGGCTTGGGCAGGACTTCCGCGGCGCCCACCTTCTCGGCGCGGTCGATGACGCGGAGGTCTGTTGTCGCGGAGATGAGGACAACCGGGATGGCGGCCAGGTCCGGGTCCGCCTTGATGGCCGCGCAGGTTTCGTACCCGTCGAGGCCCGGCATCATCACGTCGAGCAGGATGCAGTCCGGACGGTCGGCCTTCGCGCTGGCGATGCCGGCTCGCCCGTTGTCCGCGACGACCACGGCGTACCCCGCCTCCTCCAGGGCAT
Source organism: Candidatus Methylomirabilota bacterium (assembly GCA_016180655.1). Lineage (GTDB taxonomy): Bacteria > Methylomirabilota > Methylomirabilia > Methylomirabilales > 2-02-FULL-66-22 > 2-02-FULL-66-22. Next base: position 14,185 of record JACPAT010000031.1, read on the forward strand.
CCTGGAGCATGGCCCGGAGCAACGCCTCGTCATCCACCACCAGGATCTTCGCCATAGTCGGGGGGGCAGCCGCGCCAGGACAGCTCACGCGCAACCGCCGTGCGCAGCCTACCTGCTCCCCTCTCCAGTGTCAAGGGGTTCGCCGCTGCACGAACATGCGGCTTGCGGGAACGTGCCAGACCGCGTATCATGCCGCCCGTTTACGGGGAGGCTTGTCCCGTTTGGATCGAGGTCATGAGCCAGGCGCGTTTCCGCATCGGCATTGACGTCGGCGGCACCTTCACGGACATCGTCCTCTGCGACGGAGCGGACGGGACGCTGGCGCTGCACAAGGTCCCGACCACGCCTCACGACATCGCCCTGGGGCTGCTGGCGGCGCTCCGCAAGAGCGGGGTCCCGGCGGCCGGGATCGCAGAGATCGCCCACGGCACCACCGTGGCAACGAATGCGGTCCTGGAGCGGAAGGGGGCGCGCACCGGGCTCCTCACCACGGCGGGTTTCCGGGACGTCCTGGAGCTGCGCGACGGGAGGCGCCGCACGCTGCTGGGACGGCAGGCGGCCTTCGAGCCCCTGGTCCCCCGGCAGTGGCGGTGCGAGGTCCCGGAGCGACTGGACGCGTCCGGGACGGTCCTGCAGCCGCTTTCCGAGGAGGAGGTCAAGGCGGCGGCCGAGGCGCTTCGCCGGCAGGGGGCCGAGTCGCTGGCCATCGCCTTCCTGCACGCGGACAGGAACGGCGTCCACGAGCGGCGGGTGCGCGAGATCCTGAACGGACTCTGGCCGAACGGCCACCTGATCCTGGGGAGCGAGGTGTGCCCGTTCCCCGACGAGCGGCTGCGCACCGCCACCGCCGTGCTGGCGGCCTACCTCACGCCGCTGATGGCGCGGTATGTGGAGAGCCTGGAGCGGGGGCTGCGGGAAACCGGGACCGCGGCGCCGTTCCGCTTCATCGAATCCGCCGGGGGCTCGTGCTCGCCGGATGAGATCCGGCGCCATCCGCTCCGGACGATCCTCTCGGGGCCGGTGGGGGGCGCCACGGCGGGCGGGTGCCTGGCGGACCTGCTCGGGCTGGATGCGGTGGCCACGGCGGACATGGGGGGCACCAGCTTCGACGTGGCCATCATCCAGGATGGCCAGCCGGAACTCACCGGGGACCGCACCCTGGAGTTCGGGATGACCGTGGCCGTCCCGTCCGTGGCGATCCATAGCGCGGGCATCGGCGGGGGAAGCCTGGTCTGGATGGACGAGACCATCCCCGGCGGCCTCCAGGTGGGTCCGCAGAGCGCCGGGGGCACCCCGGGTCCGGCGTGTTTCGGCAAGGGGGGACGCAAGCCGACGGTCACGGATGCGAACCTGCTGCTGGGGCGCCTGGTGAGAAATCGGACCGACCTGGGCCTGCCGCCACTGGACTCGGGACCGGCGCACCAGGCCATGCTGGCCGAGGTGTGCCCGGGGCTGGGGCTGGACCCCGTCGCCGCGGCGCGCGTGGTGCTCGACGTGGCGGAGGCCCGGATGGTCGGGTTCCTGCGGACCCAGTTGGCGGCGCGCGGGAAGGTACCGGGCAGGACCGCGCTCATCGCCTTCGGCGGGGCGGGTCCGGTTCAGGCCGCCTCCGTGGCCCGGAGGCTCGGCGTGCCCAGCGTCATCATCCCGTACCTGGCCGCAGGCTTCTCGGCCCTCGGCGCCCTGTTGAGTCCGCCGGCACGAACCGCCATGGTCCCCGTGGAGGAGTCCCTGCGGACCCTCACGCCCGAGCGGCTGCGGGAGTTGATCGCGACTGCTTTTTCCGGCCGGACGCGAGGCACCCTGCGCCTGGCCCTGATCCTCCGCCGTGGGGAGAATCCCCATGAGGACATGCTGCCCGTCCGGGATCCGGGGGAGCCGGCCGATGCGCGCGTCCGCCGGTATCACGCCTTCACCGAGACGGCCTACGGCATCCGTCCGGCACCGGAGACGGTCCGGGTGACGCGTCTGCTCGCCATCCTGGAGGAGGGGAATTCTCACTTGGAATTGAGCCAGTCACTCGAGGCGACGTTCGCGAGGGAACAGGTACGATATGCCGCCGCGCCCGGTGAGATGAAGACGTCTGGGGTCAACGGTACTCCCCAGCTTCCCGCCGAATCCCTGAAGATCGGCGCCAAGGCCAGGGGGCCGGCCCTGATCGTCCTGCCGGGGGCCAGCGCTTTCGTTCCTGAGGGCATGGCGTATCACGTGGATGGGTGGGGGAACTTGATTCTCGAGACGGGCACCTGAGAGCCGAGAGCCGAGAGCCGAGAAAGATCGAGCAGGGGAGCAGAGGAGCAGAGGGGCAGGGGAGAGGCGAGAGCCGCGAGCCACGAGCCGAGAGGTAAGGATCTGTGTCATCTGAGCTGAGACCCGGAGTTCTGCTGGATGTCCGGGCGCAGCTGGAAGAGGCCGCGTACGAGATGGACGCCACCCTTTGCCAGGCGGCGTCCTCGGCGGCCATCGGGGGCCACGGGGGGAGCGCGGCGGGATTCTACGCCGGGACGGGATCGCTCATCCTGGGGGGCCGGGAGAGTCACCCGCTCCTCCTCGAGGCGGCGGCCGAGGCCCTGGCATTCCTCGTCCACCAGCAGGCGGCTTCTGGCTTTGACGTTGCGGCGGGCGATCTGTACTGGGCGAATGATCCCCGCTGCAACGCCGCGGGTCTGGAAGACCTGGTCCTGGCCAGGCCGGTGGTGCGGGACGGCCGGGCCATCTGTTTTGTCGCGGTGACGGCAATCCACACCGCCTTGGGCCGCGCCACCCTGGCGCCGGTCGAACGCTTGCGGCGGGAGGGACTGATCCTCCCGTGGACGCGGGTGGGGCGCGACGGTGCCGTGCAGTCCGAGATCCTGGATCTCCTGGCGGCGAATGTCGAGGAGCCTGCCGGGTTCCTGGAGGACCTCCGGGCCCAGATTCACTCCCTCCGGCTCGGCCACGCCGTGATGGAGGCGCTCGTGGACCGCCAGGGGCCCGAGGCCCTCGCCCTGCTCAGCGAGACCTTGGGCGCGGGCAGCCGGCGAGCGCTCCTGGGAATCCTGGGCAAGCTGGAGCAGGGGTGTGCCGAGGGGCGCGTGGCACCTTTCACCGTCCGGATCACGTCGGAGGGTGGCGGGGCATCGGTGGTTGCAACGGCCGAGGCGCCGGCATCGCGCCCGCACCTCACGCCGGCACTGGCGCGGGCGGCGGTCCGCGCGGCCCTCCGGGAAATCCTGACGGCCGAGGTCCCGGCCATGAGTGTCCCGGGCGGTCTTTTCGATGCGGTTCGGGTCGAGACGTCCTGGGATCCGCTCGCC
>JACPAT010000032.1:0-10273 GCA_016180655.1 Candidatus Methylomirabilota bacterium
AACCCTGGTCCTGGAAGGGAAGCGGTTCCGCGAGGCGCTGGGCAACGAGGTGATCCGCAGCACCGATTTCGAGGTCCGGGCCGACCCCGGCGGCTTCACTTTCGTGGGACGGGGGTGGGGGCACGGCGTCGGGCTGAGCCAGTGGGGCGCCAAGGAGATGGCGGACCTAGCCTACCAACACCAGGACATCCTGAAATTTTATTATCCTCTCGCGGAGATCCGGACCCTCACTGGCCAGTAACCTACAACGGTCGACTGTTCGGCAGTTCGAGTGTTCGGGCGTTCAGGAACAACCGAACCACCGAATCCGCCAAAGGCGGAAACAGCCGAACGCTTTCGGTTTGTGAGATGCGACTCAGCGACTTCGATTATCAGCTTCCAGCGGAACTCATCGCGCAGGAGCCCGCGACGGAGCGGGACGCCTCGCGCCTCCTGGTCCTGCACCGGGGGACCAACCGGCGAGAGCATCGCACATTCTCCGACCTGCCCGAGTACCTGCGCGCCGGCGACGTCCTGATCCTCAACGACACCAAGGTGATCCCGGCCCGCCTCTTCGGGGTGTTCGACGACGGCACGTCGGTCGAGGTGCTCCTGGCGCGACCGGCGGGAGATGGGTCCTGGGAGGCACTGGTCAAGCCCGCGAGGCCGGCTCGGGTGGGGCGGCGACTCCACCTGGCCTGCGGTCACCTGGAGGTGACGGTGATGGCCCAGGGGATCCACGGGCGCCGGGTCCTGCGACTGCCCGCCGATGTGAACCTGCGGGCGATCCTGCAGTCCTACGGGGTGATGCCCCTGCCGCCCTATATCAAGCGGAGTGCCGAGCATATAGCGCCGGGCGCCGAGAAAGTTGGTCTTGGCGCTCGGCGCTCGGCGCTCGGCGCTGATTTCGAGCGGTACCAGACCGTCTATGCGCACGACGAGGGGGCGGTGGCCGCGCCGACGGCCGGCCTGCACTTCACGACGGGGCTGCTCGAGCGGATACGCGCGCTGGGGGTGCAGGTCCACCCGGTGACCCTGCACGTCGGGCCCGGCACCTTCCAGCCGGTGCGGGTGGACGAGGTATCGCATCACCGGATGGAGCCGGAACGGTACACGATCCCGGAGGAGACCGCCCACGCCATCAAGGCGGCCAGGACCGAGGGCCGGCGGGTGATCGCCGTGGGGACGACCACCGTGCGCACGCTGGAGCACGCCGCCGGCGAAGACGGCACCCCGCGGGCCGGCGAGGCCGAGACGGACCTGTTCATCACCCCCGGCTACCGGTTCCGGGTGGTGGAGGCGCTCCTCACCAACTTCCACCTGCCCCGGTCCACGCTCTTGATGCTGGTGTCCGCCTTTGCCGGTCTCACGGCCATCCGGCAAGCCTATGCCGAGGCCATCGCCCGGAAATACCGTTTTTACAGTTACGGGGACGCGATGCTGATCCTGTAACCCTGTCGCGACCCCCCCACCCTCCCATTCCCACACCCTGGGGGTGCCCGGGGGAGGGCTGGGGTGGGGGTGGCAGCTTTGGCATGAGATTCGAACTCCTCGCAACCGACAAGACGACCAACGCGCGCCGTGGACGGCTGATCACCCCGCATGGCGGGGTGGAGACGCCCGTCTTCATGCCCTGCGGGACGCAGGCCACGGTGAAGACGCTGGACCCGCGCGACCTGCACGAGGAAGGCTGCGAGCTGATCCTGTGCAACACGTATCACCTCTTCCTCCGCCCCGGGCACGAGGTGGTGAAGGAGCTGGGTGGCCTGCATCGCTTCATGGGCTGGGACCGAACCATCCTGACGGACAGCGGGGGATACCAGGTCCTCAGCCTGGCCGCCCTGCGACACATCACCGAGGAGGGGGTGACGTTCCAGTCGCACCTGGACGGGTCGCGCCACGTCCTGAGCGCCGAGAAAGTCATCGAGATCCAGCTCGCCCTGGGGGCCGACATCCTCATGGCCCTGGACGAGTGCCCGCCCCACGCCGCCGATTTCGACTATCACCGGGCCTCCATGGAGCGCACCGCCCGCTGGGCGAAGCGGTGCCGCGCGGCCCACCCGGGGGACGAGCCCGCCCTCTTCGGGATCGTCCAGGGGGGCACGCACCTGGACCTCCGGTCCCGCTCGGCGGAGGAGACGCGGCGGATCGGGTTTTCCGGCTACGCCCTGGGGGGACTGGGGATCGGCGAGGAGCCGGCGCGGCGGAACGCGGTCGTGGCGCACACCACGGCCCTCCTGCCGGCCGACGCCCCCCGCTATCTCATGGGGGTGGGCACGCCCCAGGACCTGCTGGAGGGCATCGCCCACGGCGTGGACATGTTCGACTGCGTCCTGCCCACCCGGAACGCGAGGAACGGAACCCTCTTCACCAGCACGGGCCGCCTCAACATCAAGGGGGCCGCCTATGCCCGGGACGAGCGCCCGGCGGACCCGGCCTGCGCCTGCTACACCTGCCGCTGCTTCTCCCGGGCCTACCTGCGCCATTTGTACGTGGCCGACGAGATCCTCGGTCTTCGCTTGAATACCATCCACAACCTGCACTACTATGCGGACCTGATGCGCCAGGCCCGGCAGGCCATCGAGGCGGGAACCTTTGCCGCCTGGAAGGCGGAGTGCCTGGCGCGGATGCCATCCGACCCCTCAACCCCGCAGCACCCACAGGAGACTCACACCGATGCCTGACGTCGCGTATGCCCTGGGGCCCATCCCGGGCGGCGGAGGAGCGCCCGGGGGATCGTTCTCCGTGTTCGTCCCCCTCCTCCTGATGTTCGCAGTCTTCTATTTCCTGCTCATCCGGCCGCAGCAAAAGAAGACGCGGCAGCACCAGGAGATGCTGAAGAGCTTGAAGGTCGGCGACCGCGTGGTCACCACCGGGGGCCTGTACGGCACCATCGTGGCCGGCGGCGACCACACCGTCAAGCTGGAGATCGCCGACAAGGTGCGGGTGGACGTGGGCCGGACCTACATCGCCGGCAAGGTCGAGGTGAAGGAGACCAGGGAAATCAAGGAGAGCAAGTAGCGCGGGAGCGGCCGGTTCGCTGACCGGGCTCGTGCGCCACGAGGCGAAACTCCATGGATCAGCTCACCATCGCGTTGCTCCCCCTCGCAGTAGCCATCCTCCTCATGGGCCTCTGGATGGTTTCATACGAGAGGCGGCAGCGCCGACGCACGGCTGACCTGGCTCAGGCGATGCAGCGGCAAGGCTTCCAGCCCGTCCCCGACGCCGTCCAGACCCTCAGGCGTGTCCAGCCGCTCCTCCACCCCTTGGATTATCTCTCGGAAAATGAGAAAGGCGGATCGGCGTTCTCCTGGAACGTCGGAGGGCGCGATGCCTTCTTTCTCGAGTGGTCGTACGACTCCCCTGGGGGACTTCATGGAAGCTCCTTTCAGGTGGACCAGCGCGCCTATGTGACCCTCGGCCCGGGCGCGCCCTATCTCCGCGCTCTGCCCAAGGTGATTTTCGGGAAGCCGGCGAGCCCCATCGGCATCGACGAGGATGGCGCGTTCTCCAGGACCTTTTGGGTCGAGGGCACCGATCGGGAGGCCATCCGGCGGTACCTCGGGCCCGAACTGCGCGAATTCCTCGTCGTCCGGGGGAACCCGTGGAGGTTCCACGCGGGACCAGAGGGGGTCGCCCTGGTGTGCCGGGGCCGGGCATCCAGTGCCGAGACCTCCCGGATCCGGGCGACGCTCGAACGGCTGGCGACCGTGACCGAGGCGGCGGCGCGTCGGTAGCCGCAGCGTCCGAGCGGGTGGGGAGGTGTAGCCGGGTAGACCCCCCAAGCTGACGGGAAGGGAGCCTCTGGGTGGAACGCCTGGGGCGCTACGAACTGCTGGAGGAGTTGGGCCGCGGCGCCATGGGCGTGGTGTACAGGGCCCGCGACCCGCGGATCGACCGGCTGGTGGCCATCAAGGTCATCGCGCCGGTGGAAGGCCTGGATCCGGCCCAGATTCAGCAACGCCGGGAGCGCTTCCAGCGCGAGGCCCGCGCGGCCGGCCGCCTCGCCCATCCCAACATCGTCACCGTCCACGACGTGGGCGAGGAGGCGGGCCGGGCCTTCCTGGTCATGGAGTTGATCGAGGGCCAGACCCTCGCGGAGGTCCTCCGCACGCGCCGCCCCCTGCCCCTGGACGAGGTCCTCGCCGTCGGGGAGCAGGCCGCCCAGGCGCTCGACTACGCCCACCGCCACGCCATCGTCCACCGGGACATCAAGCCCGCCAACATCCTCCTGACCAGGGACGGCGTCGCCAAGGTCACCGACTTCGGCATCGCCCGGATCACCGGGACGGAGACCACCCAGACCGGCCAGACGCTGGGCACCCCCAGCTACATGTCCCCCGAACAGATCGCCGGCCTCCCGCTGGACGGCCGCTCCGACATCTTCTCCCTGGGGGCCGTGCTGTATGAGCTGCTGAGCGGGGAGAAGGCATTCCCGGGCGAGACGCTCGGCACCATCATCTACCGCATCGTCCACGAGGAACCGATTCCTCTGCGACGATTGAATCCCGCCTTCCCCGCCGGCCTCGATGTCTGCCTGAAGAGGGCGCTGGCGAAGGACCCCGCCCGCCGCTACGCTCAGGCTGCCGACCTTGCCCGGGACCTTCGCGAGGCCGCGTCGGGTACCCTCCGCCCCGCCGACGCCCCGGGGGCCACCACCGTAAAGATGCCCGCTCATCCACGACCCCGTCCCCCGGAACGACGTCGCGGCCCGCAGTGGCCCTGGCTGGCCGGAGGGGGCGTGGCCGTGGCCGCGCTGGTCTTCGCCCTGGCGCTATGGATGCGGCCGCCCCAGCGATCTCCCGCACCGCACCCGCCAAGCGGGTACCCGGCCCCGCCTCCCTCGCAGGCTGCGGAAGAGGAAGCCGCCAAGGCCAAGGCGGCCGCCGAGGACGCCCGCCGCCCGTCCGCGGGGACGATCCAGCGGCGGGGGAAGGACAACGCCGAGATGGTCTCCATACCCGCCGGCACCTTCACCCTGGGGGACACGCACGGCGACGGGGAGGCCGACGAACGGCCAGCACACCGGGTCGCGCTGCAAGCCTTCTGGATGGACCGGACCGAGGTCACCAACGGCCAGTTCGCCCAGTTCGCCAGGTTCGCCCGGGACGCAGGAATCGGACGTGGGGGCGAGTGGAAGATGGAACCGGGCAAGGGGCAGCATCCCGTGGTTCGCGTCCCCTGGCGCGTCGCCGTCGCCTACTGCCGTTGGGCCGACAAACGCCTCCCGACCGAGGCGGAGTGGGAATACGCCGCCCGCGGACCTGATGGGCGGAAGTACCCCTGGGGCAACACCTGGGAGGACAGCCGGGCCCGGTTTTCCGGAAATAGCGGAGGCCAGGCGACCGCTCCCGTGGGATCGCACCCCTCCGGCGCCTCGCCCTTCGGCGCCCAGGATATGGCCGGGAATGTCTGGGAATGGGTGAGTTCCCTCTACAAACCGTACCCCTACGTGGTGACAGACGGGCGAGAGAACTCGACGGCCCCGGGACGGCACGTCGTTCGCGGCGGCTCGTGGTTCCTCAACCCGTGGGACCTGCGCTCCTCCCGCAGGGAGTTCGGCGAGCCCGGGTACCGGAGCGCCTATATCGGCTTCCGGTGCGCGCAGAGTTGATCCAGCCCTTGGATCGCCGCCATGCAAGGACGCCCCCACACCGTTCGGGCCGGGCGGGCGGCGTCGGGGACCTAGGCGGCCCGGCTCCCTGTCGCGCCCGCCAAGGCGCGCCCGCAGCGGGCGCAGAACGCCGCGGTGAACCCGGCGACCGACCTGTTGAACAGCCATCCGTCTCATTGACTCCGGATCGACCATCTGCGTAATCTGCGAAATCTGCGGTTAAGTCAGGTCAATGATTCCTCGGCGGATTTTCTGCTTGACGTCGGCTCCGCCCTGCTGATATTGCCCTCATGCGAACGGAGCACCCCGGGAATCCCCGGTCCCGAGCCCGATATCCATTCATTTCCGCACCACGAAGAAAGGAAGGCCATGGGAACGAAGGAAGTGCGCGTCGCCAAAGATCCGTTGAAGCAATTCAGCAAGGAGGTCTTCATCCGCGTGGGGTTCTCACCCGAGGACGCCGACGTCCAGGCCGACGTCCTCGTCTGGGCCAACCTGCGGGGTGTGGACTCGCACGGCGTGCTGCGGATCCCCTGGTACGTGGAGCTGGTGGACAAGGGCCACATGCATCCCCGGCCCCAGATCCAGGTGCAGAAGGAGACGCCGGCCACCGTCCTCTTCGACGCCGACTACGCGCCCGGCCCGGTGGTGACCGTCCAGGCCATGAACCGGGTGATCAAGAAGGCGCGGGAGGTGGGGATCGGCTGGGGCCTCATCCGCAACACCATGCACCAGGGGGCCATCGGGTACTACTCGCTGATGGCGGCGCGGGAGGGCATGGCGGGCATCGCGCTGGTGTGCAACCCGCCGAACATGGCGCCGCACGGCGCCCGCGCGGCTGGCCTGCACAACAGCCCGATCGCCATCGCGGTCCCGGGGAATCGGCACCGCCCGCTCCTTTTGGACATGGCCACCAGCGTGGCCGCCGGCGGCAAGCTGACCCTGGCGATGGACAAGGGGGTCTCGATCCCCGAGGGGTGGGCCCTGGACACGGACGGGAACCCCACCACCGACCCGAAGCTCGCCACCATCCTGATGCCGTTCGGCGGATACAAGGGCTCCGGCCTGGCGATGATGTTCGAGTGCCTCTCCAGCCTCATGGTGGGGAATCCGCTCCTCGTGCCCGTGTTCCAGGGCAAAGAGGGGGCCATGATTCACCACCAGAACAGCGTGGTGGCGGCTGTCAACATCGGGACGTTCACCGACGTGGAGAAATACAAGGCGCACGTGGATGCCGTCGTCGAGGGGATCAAGGCCCTGCCCAAGGCCAAAGGAGCTGAAGAAATCCTCGTCCCCGGCGAGCCCGAGGACAAGGTGTACGACGAGCGCCTTCGGAACGGCATTCCTCTCCCGGAAGGCACTGTCCAGAAGCTGCGGGACATGTCAAAGCGGTTCGGCGTCCCGCTGCCGGCGGGCCTTTAGGGCGACAGGGACAGCGACAGCGATTCAGGCTGGAACAAGGACAGGAAAACGGTGAGCAAACACATCGTGTTGATCCACGCGGTGACGGTGTCCCTCCCGCCGATCCTGGAGGCCTTCAAGGAGGGGTGGCCCGAGGCGGAGGTCAGCAATCTGCTGGACGACGGGCTGACGGGCGCCCTGAGCCGCGAGGGGGGCCTGACTCCTCCGATCGTGCGGCGCATCTGCGACCTGGCCGTCTACGCGGAGCGGACCGGCGCCGACGGGATCCTCTTCAGTTGCTCCGCCTTCACCCCGGCCATGGACGTGGCCAAGCAGCTCGTGTCCATCCCCGTCCTGAAGCCGGACGAGGCGATGATCGCCACCGCCCTGGACGCGGGGCGCCGGATCGGCGTCTTGGCGACGCTCCCCGCGACGGCGCCCATCCAGGCGGCCCAGCTCCAGGCCGCGGCCGCCGAGCGGGGAAAGACCATCCAGGTCGAGACGGCCGCGGTCCCCGAGGCCCTGAAGGCGCTGAACGCGGGGGATACCGCCAGCCACGACCGGCTGGTCGCCGAGGCGGCCGAGCGCCTGGCCCCCCGCGTGGACGTCATCTGCCTGGCCCAGTTCTCCATGGCGCGGGCCCGGCCGGCCGTGAAGGCGAAGGTCGGCGTGCCCATCCTCACCAGCCCCAGCGCGGCCGTCGCCCGCCTGAAGGCGATCCTGACCGGATAGCCCCGACCGACCTCACCCGCGCCATCCTCGCCGCTCTCCTCTGAGTTTCATGCACCATCCTGATCCGGGAGGATAAACAATATGACTTGTAATGCCGGGTCCCCCTCGCCACGCGGGCAAGATGTTCATCTTCCGATGCGGGATATCAGACTAGTTTGGTCTTGACAATGCAGTTAGGTGCGGGATAGCGTTCGCTGGTTTTGACGCGCCCGCTGACGATTGGAAGATCTTGGCATTCGCCACATTTCAGATGTAAAGGTGTTCCGGAGGACCTGACCCTCGCTCCTTTAGTGTAGGGTCGCTCCGGACAAGGCGGACCAATGCAGCGAAGGGAGTAGGCGTGTGCCAAGGGAGACCGGACCCCCCTTGGCCGAGCCCGTTCCGAGTAGTTTCCCGCAGTGCACTTTGGGCGCAGGACCCGGAGGAGGACGAGCCATGTGGCGCAAGCTCTGGATGGTGATTGTCGGGATGGTGCTCATTCTCTGGATTGGTGGATGGGCCGTGGCGGGGGAGAAGGTGGTGATCAAGTTAGGGCATCATCACGCCCCTGGCGGGGTCGTGGACCAGACAGCCAACAAGTTCAAGGACGTGATCCGTGCCAAAAGCGGCGGGACGATCGAAGTGCAAGTCTTTCCGGGGGCCCAGCTTGGCCAGGAGATGGAGGCGATCGACGGGGTGCACTTGGGGACCGTGGACATGTCCATCGTTTCGCCGTCGCTCATGGGCAAATACCATCCAGCCATGGGCCTGGATGCCCTTCCCTACCTGTTCGATGACTGGAAGCACGTGGACCGGGCCCTCAACGGCCCCGTGGGAGCAAAGATGGCCGAGCTGATGCTCAAGCGAAGCAATATCCGGATCCTGCGATTCCTGCACCTCGGGTTCCGGGATATGCTGTTCGTGGAAAAGAAGATCGAGTCGGCCGACCAGATGCGCGGGCTCAAGATGCGGTCCCCAGAGGCCTGGGCATGGATTCGCATGTACGAACTTCTCGGCTCAAAGCCGACGCCCATCACCTGGGGAGAAGTCTACAGTGCCTTGCAGACCAAGGTGGTAGAGGGGGTGGACGCGCCGCCTCAAATGTTCCTGGACATGAAGTTTTTCGAGGTGTCGGACCACATCAACTGGAATGTGGCGAACCCGGCGGAACAGGCCGCCTACCAGAAGCTCAAAGAGCGGGGCATAACGGTCAGCGAAACGGATCGCACGGCCTGGCGGACGAGGGTGCTGTCGCAGCACGAGGAGTTTGTCAAGCAGAAAGGGCCGGAGGCGAAGGAACTGCTGGACATGGTGTACAAGCTGTCGGCGAAGTAGACGGCGGCCTCACCTCTGGTGCCGGGAGAGGAGAGACGGGAGGAAAGCCCTGATCTCTCCCCCCGGCACCCCCCGATCGGAGGCTCCAGATGGAAGCCCGAAGGCGAGTTGCGAGGGCATTGGATCGCCTGCTGGAGGGATCTGTTGCGGCCATCTACGCCGCCACCATTCTGGTGATGTGCACCCAGGTGGTGTTGCGGTACGTGTTTAGTGAGCCTCTCCCGTGGGCCGAAGAGCTCTCGCGCTACTTCTTCATCTGGATCGTGTACTTGGGCGCAGCCATCGCCAGTCGCCGGGCGGCCCACCTGGAGGTGGATTACTTCGTCCGGCACCTGCCGCCACAGTTCCAGTCGTGGATTCGCTGGCTGTTCATGTGGGTCGTCACAGTCTTTCTGCTCTTCATCAGTGTCAAGGGCGTGGAGCTGGCTGCCACCTTCATGATGGCACCGTCTTATACGATGGAGTGGCTGCCCCAGGGGATCGTTTACGCCAGCATCCCGCTTGGAGCCGTCCTGATGATCGTGAACATGTGGAGGGCCTACCGGGGGAGTGGAGAGCGCAGGCCTCTCGGGCTATCGAGTTTGGGAGACCAGATGTGACCATCTTGGAGCTGTTTCTGATTTTCATGGGACTGATGTTCCTCGGGATGCCGATCGCCTTCTCGATGGGTGTTGCCGCGACCCTGACGCTGATCCACCTCCAGGTGGTGCCGCTGATCCTGGTTCCCCAGCGGCTGTTCGTCACCATCAACTCGTTCCCGCTGATGGCCGTACCCTTCTTCATCATCGCCGGCTTGCTCATGAACGAGGCCGGCATCACCCGACGCCTCGTTGCCCTGGCCAGCGCCCTGGTCGGTCACTGGCGAGGCGGCCTCGCCCACGTCAGCGTCGTGGCCAGCATGTTCTTCGCTGGGGTGTCGGGCTCGGCCTCGGCGGAAGCGGCCGCCCTGGGATCCATGCTGATCCCCGCCATGACCGAGGACGGCTACGAAAAATCCTTCAGCGCGGGACTGATCGCCTCGGCCGCAACCATGGGACCGATCATTCCACCCAGCCTGGTGATGGTGATTTACGGGGCCATCGCCGATGTGTCGGTCGGCAAGCTTTTCCTAGCGGGCGCAATCCCCGGTGTCTTGATTGGATTCTCGCTGATGGCTATTGTCGCAGTCTACGCTCGGCGGCGGGGCTACCACCGGGGAGCACGCGCCCCCTGGCGGGAGCGCCTCCGCCGGAC
>JACPAT010000032.1:10288-10732 GCA_016180655.1 Candidatus Methylomirabilota bacterium
CGACCCTCGCGCTGGTGGTGCCGGTCATCGTCCTCGGCGGGATCATCGGGGGCGTCTTCACCGCGACGGAGGCAGGGGCCGTCGCGGCGGGCTATGCGATGGTGGTTGGGGTGTTCGTGTACAAGGAAATCCGGTGGCGCGACCTCCCGCGGATTCTCGTGGACGGGGCCAACATGACCGCCATCCCCATGCTCATCCTGGGGATGGCGTCGACCTTTGGCTGGGTCCTGGCGCGCGAGCAGTTCGCGGTTCACCTTATAGGGGTCTTGCTTCGGATCTCCGGCGACCCACTCATCCTCTACTTCCTCATTGTGGTCATGTTTTTCATCCTTGGCCTTTTCGTGGAAGCCCTGGCTGCCATGCTGATATTCGTGCCGGTGCTCCATCCCGTTGCCCTCACGATGGGCTACGACCCGATCCATTTCGCCCTCGTGGTTATCGTGA